>CALBSQ010000325.1 GCA_937967325.1 uncultured Chloroflexota bacterium | reverse complement strand
CAACACGGCGTCACCGCCTTCCTGCCCACGACCTGGACCGGCTCGCGCGAGGCCATCGACGCTGCCGTGCGAACGATCGCCGGGATGGCGGGTCCCGTACCAGGCGGAGCCACCATTTTGGGAGCCCACCTGGAGGGTCCGTATCTGAACCCGGCCAAGTGCGGGGCGCAAGACCCGCGGTTCATCCGCCGGGCGGACCGACTGGAAGTGCTGGAGTGGCTGGACACCGGTATCGTCCGCTTGCTGGCGCTGGCGCCGGAGTTCGCGGAGAATCTGTGGCTGATCGATGAGTGCGTGCGGCGCGGTGTGACCGTCTCCGTCGCCCACACGGCCGCTACCTACGAGGATGTACTGATCGCCGCGGAGCACGGCGTGCGCCAGGCCACGCACACTTTCAACGCCATGATCGGCCTCAGCCACCGCGAGCCCGGTACGGTCGGCGCCGTTGTGGCCCTGCCCCAGGTCCGCTGCGAGCTCATCGCCGACGGCATCCACGTCCACCCGGCGGTGATGAAGCTGCTGGTCGACGTCAAAGGACCAGACCGCGTGATTCTGGTGACCGACGCCATCCGTGCCGCCGGCATGCCGGACGGTGACTACCTGATCGACCAGCGCACGGTGACCGTCCGCCACGGCTCTGCCCGCCTGCCGGATGGGACGCTCGCCGGCAGCATCCTGACCATGGACCAGGCGCTGCGCAACATGGTGCAGGCGACCGGGCGCGCACTGCGTGAGCTGTGGCCGATGACCAGTCTCAACGCCGCGCGCGCCATCGGCGTCGCGGCGACCAAGGGGAGCCTGGAGGTGGGGAAGGACGCCGACCTGGTGCTGCTCGACGCGGACTTTCAGGCCGGCCTGACAGTAGCAGCGGGCAGGATCGTCTACAGGAATCGGCCGGAGGCGCCTGGAGCGCCGGACAGGTAATGCTCTCCACCAAGGGACCGCGAAACGGGACCCCGGAGGCGCAACCGATTACCTGAACGGCGCTCCAGCGTAGATCGGACAGTTAGCCTGAGGCGGCGAAATTGAATCCGACCCGTTCCACTGCGGGCCAACGCCATGCCGAGAGCCGGCGCTTACAGACCGTACGTCTCGAGCAGGCGCAACCAGATTTCGCTGATCGTCGGATAGGCGGGCACGGCGTGCCAGAGCCGGTCCAGCGGCGTCTCGCTCACCACGGCGATCGTCGCCGCATGGAGCAGCTCGCCCACGTTCGGTCCCAGAAACGTCGCCCCTATAACGACCCGGCGGCGATCGTCGACGACCAGCTTGGCGTGGCCGGAATAGCCGTCGGCATACAGCGAGGCGCCCGCGACATTGCCGATGTCGTACTCCGCCGTCTTGACGGCGATACCGGCGCGGCGAGCCTCCGCTTCCGTCTGACCGACCGACGCCACCTCCGGGTTGGTGAACAGCACCTGCGGCACGGCGGCGCGCTCGGCGGTGGCGGCAAAGCGGCTCCACGGCCGGCCCTCGACGGCAACCGAGTCGCCACGCGCGCGTGCCGCGATAACGTCGCCGCAGACGCGCGCCTGGTATTTACCCATGTGCGTCAGGAGGGCACGGTGGGTGACGTCTCCCGCCGCGTACAGCCAGCCGGCGGCAACGCCCGTGACGCGGCAACTGTCGACCACATCCAGCCAGGTTCCCGGTTGCAGCCCCACAGCCTCCAGCCCGAGGTCATCGGTCTTCGGCTTGCGCCCGGCGGCCACTAACAACTGGTCGGCCTCGATCGACGGACCGCTGCTGACGTCGATGACCACCCCGGAACTGGAGCGGCGCACGGCGCGCACCGCCGTATCGGTGCGCACCACAATCCCGCGGTTCTGCAGGGCCGTCGCCATTCGCTCGCCCACAAATGGCTCAAATCGACTGAGCAGCCGGTGGCCCCGCTCAAAGATCGTCACTTCTTCGGCGCCGAGGGACCGCCAGGCGTCCGCCAGCTCGCAACCCGCCGCGCCGCCGCCGATGATGGCCAGCCGGCGCGGTACCTGGTGGGCGCTGGTAGCCTCGCGGCTGGTCCACGGTTTCGCCTCGGCCAGTCCAGGCAACGAGGGCAGCATGGCGGCGCTGCCCGAGCACACCGCAACGGCCTGGCGGGCACGCACGGTCTGCGCTGTGCCATCCGCGCCGGTTACCAGCACGCGTTTCTCACCGGCCAGTCGCGCCCAGCCCCGCCTAAGGTCGATGCCGGCGCCGTTCAGCCATGCCACCTGGCTGTCGTCGCGCCAGTGCTCGGTGAATGACGTGCGGCGCTCCAGCGTCACCCGGGCATCCACGTTCCCGGTGACGGCCTGGCGCGCGCCGTCCACGCTGCGCGCGTCTTCCACCGCTTGCGGACTGCGTAACAGCGCCTTGCTCGGCATGCACGCCCAGTACGAGCAATCGCCGCCCACCAGCTCCGCTTCCACCACGACGGCGGTCAGACCGCCCTTGACCGCGCGCTGCGCGACGTTCTCGCCGGTCGAACCGCCGCCGATGACGATGACGTCGTATTCCCGATCCGCCATCACACGAAACCATTCTGGGTGAGCCAGGCGCGGGCGACATCAGTGACGTTTTTCTTGTCGACCTCGACCTGCTTGTTGAGATCGACCATCACAGCCGTCGTGAGCTTGGCCGCCACCGGCGCCATCAGATTGGCGATGGCCGGGCTCTTCTTGAGTACATCGGCGCGCACGATCAGGCCGGGGTTGTCCGGCGGGAACAGGCCCTTGTCGTCCTGCAACACGTAGAGGTTGTTGGCGGCAATGGCGGAGTCGGTCGTGAACACCGCGCCCGCCGCGCACTGGCCGGCGGCGATCGGCGCCTCGGCGGTGGCACCGATATCGACGTAGTTCGCCTTGCTGTAGCCGCCGCCGTAGGTCGTCTCCAGGCCGGGCAGGCCATCCGGGCGGGTGCGGAACTCCGACTGGATGCAGACCTTGGTGTTCGGGTGCGCCGCCAGATACTGGCCGAACTGCGACAGCGTGCTGCCGTACGTCGCCTTGTCCGACGCTTTGATGGCGAGGCCGTTGGTGTCGTCCATCGGCGCCGGGGCCGCCCAGCAGAGATTGTTGGCGGCATCCTTCTGCGCCGTCAGGTTGAACGCCGCGTTCAGGTTGGTGGGCGGCTTGTCGACGTTGAGGTACAGCTGTAGCTCGGTGCCGGTGTATTGCCAAAGCATGTCAATGCTGCCGGAGCGGAGCGCCTGGTCGATCACCGGGTCGGCGGCCTTCGTCGTGTAGGTCACCGTGAAGCCGTGCTGCTGCAAGACCAACTGCGTCATGGTTGCCAGCAGCTCCTCCTCGGCGAAGGCCTTGCTGCCGATGCTGACCGTGGCACCGTTGCCATTGGTGCCACTACTGACCGCGCAATTGGCGGCCGGCGGCGCGATGGTCGGCGTCGGACCAACGGCGCCGGAGGCGCTACCGGAGCTGGTCGGAAGAGTGCTGGCGCTCGCCAACCCGGTGGCGCTGGTGGCCGAACTGCCGCTGCTCGCCCCGGCGTTGCCGCTTCCGCTCCCGACACCGGCGCCACCGCTATTGCCGCAGGCGGCAAGGAGCGCTGTCCCCACGGCGAGCGAGACGAGCCATTGCCCGCTTCTCATGGACTTTCCCCTCTCAAAACCGTTCCTACCCTCGTGCACTTTCCCCACGAGTGCTTGCCCTGCGCAGAGCCTCGGGTCGTGGACATCGGCGATCCGTCGTTCCACGGTTCTTATACCGGATGTCATGGTCAATTGGACTCCTTATCCTGCGGGCGTCTCCCGGTCACAACTCCGCCGTCCAGACCGGCAAGCTGCTCCATGAGGCGGATGACTGCGGAGAAGTCCTCCTCACGCGCCTGCGCGCGTGCCGCCTTGGTCATCTGGTGCGCGGCAGTGGTGGCCGGCATGGGAACGTGTGCCTGCATGGCCAGCTCAGCAATCAGCCCATAGTCCTTAGTCCATGTGCTGGAGAGGAAAGGTGGGGGGATAGCTCTCGCTCCGAGCGTTCTCCAGCTTCGCCTTCTGCGCCGGAGAGACAACGCTCATCTGGCCGAGCACATCCAGCAGCCGGTTCTTCTCCAGACCGGCTGCCTCGCCCAGCGCGATGGACTCGGCCAGCGCCTGGACACCGAGGCCGAGCATGGCGTTGATCGTCAGCTTCATGACCAGCCCCATGCCGTTTCGGCCGACATAGAAGCGCTGTTTCCCTAGCACGGCGAGGATGGGCTCGCGGCGCCGGTACGTGTCCTCATCGCCCCCGGCCAGGATGTTCAGGGCGCCCTGCTCGGCCTGCGGCGTACTCCCCGAGACGGGGGTATCCAGCATGGCGCCGCCTCGCGCTATTACCTCGCCCGCGATCGCGCGAGAGATCCGGGGAGAGACCGTGCTGAGATCGATGACGGTTGCGCCCGCACGCAGGCCGGCAAGCACGCCGGCCGGGCCCCGCATGATCGCGTCGACAGCGGCATCGTCGACCAGGGAGAGCATCACCACGTCCGCTGTTGTGGCGAGTTCCTGGGGAGTGTGGGCGACTGTTGCCCCCGCTGGGCCAGGGGCAGGGTCCGCTCGCGGATGCGGTTGTAGACGGTGAGGGGGTAGCCGGCCTCGAGGAGCCGGGCGGCCATGCGACTGCCCATCAGCCCCAGGCCAATGAAGCCGATCGCCGGCATTGCTGTGCTCATCGGATCGTCTCCTTTCCGTGGATCGACTCTGGGCAGAAGGCTATCTACCCCAGTTTGAGCCGGTGCAGGGGCAGGTAGCCAGAGGGAGCGCGATCGTGGCGCTCAGGAGTGGGGTCGTCCATGCCTGCCTCTTTCAGAACTGCGCCGGGATGAGGAGGAGGGGTCAGCCGCCATGGAAGGCCAGGCCGGCGAGGTACGTGCAGCCGCCGACGATGATGCCAGCGAGCGTCATCTCCAACCCGGCCGCCCACCAGCGGCGCAGGGTGAAGAGCGACTTTGCCGCCCCCACCAGGAAGTGGGCGACCAGCGAGACCGCCGCGGCCACGGCGACGCCGATCACGCCGTGCAGCCAGAAGAAGGGAAGCACCGGAATCATGGCGCCGATGCCGGTGCTCAGGCCGGCGGCGAGCGCCGCCGTGGCCGCGCCGCCTCCCTCCTCCTTGGCGCCGCCGAACTCCTCGTTCGCTAATAGCTGCAGCATCGCCTCGGAGTTGCCGGCCAGCTTCGCCGCCAGCGCGTCCGCGTCCGCTGCGCTTATCCCCTTCAGTTGGTAAAAGAGCGATAGCTCCTCCTTCTCTTCTTCTGGGTGTTCCTGGATCTCCTGCCGCTCCCGCGCCACGTTGGCCGCCGCAACTTCCGCCTCCGAGCGCTCCGCCAGGAAGGCGCCGGTGGCCATGGAGAGGGCCGACGCGATGGCCCCGGCCAGGCCCGCGGTGAGCACGAAGTTGCCGGCGGCGCCAGTGGCGCCGGAGACGCCGGTGACGATGCCGAAGACGGCGGCCAGGCCGTCGTTTGCGCCGTAGATGGCGCCGGAGAGCCAGCCGGAGCCGGAGCGGTGCCATTTCTCCCGGCCCAGGATGCGGTTTAGCCGCGCCTGGGGACCTGCCACCCCGAGCGTTTGCGGGGCGCCGGCATCGCGCATCGTGCGCATTTGTCCGCGGTGCGCGCGCTCGTCGGCGCGTATCTCGGCAAAGAGGGCATCGGTCTGCCGGTCGCCGGTGGGCCGGCCATAGCCCTCCTGGACCTCGGCATCCTCGGCGGCCTCCCGCGCTGCCAACACGCGCTCGGTCGGGGCGAGGCGCAACTGCAGCTTCGCCCAGGGGGAGAGCCGCACGCTGTTCGGATCGGGGATGGGGATGCCGAGCTCGCTCATGCGCTGCTCCAGCCGTCGGCGGTGGCCGGCTTCCGTCGCCGCGAGCTTGCGAATGATCTCGGCGCGGCGGGGGTCGCGCTGCACCTCGGCCAGCGCCGCGTAGGTCACCCCGGCTTCCACCTCGCCCCGCCAGGCCTCCAGCAGCCGGCGCGCGACCGGATCCTTCGCGTCCATAACTCGTCCCTTTCCAGAGCCCGATCCTAGCGGCGCGGCGTCAACGCCCGTTCCACAAAGGCGAACCCCCAATCGAACAGCAGGGCCAGTGCCGCCACCAGGCCGGCGCCGGTCACGACGATGCGATCACGCCCCGCGCCGATGCCGGCGGCGATCACATCGCCCAGCCCGCCGGCCCCGATGAAGTTGCCCAACGTTGCCGTCCCCACCACCAGCACCAACGCCGTGCGCAAGCCGGCAAAGATCACCGGGCTGGCCAGCGGCAGTTGCACGCGGCGCAACGCCTGCAGGTTCGTCATCCCCATCCCCCGCGCCGCATCGACGATCGCCGGATCGATGCCTTGCAGACCGAGCAGCGTATTGCGCAGGATGGGCAGCAGCGCATACGCTACCAGGGCGATGACGGCGCTCCTCAGGCCCAGGCCAACTACCGTGAAGGCGAGCGCCAGGGCGGCGATGCTCGGCACCGCCTGCCCGAGATTCGCCACGAGAAACACGAGCAGGCGCCAACCCCGCCCGGCGCCGGCCAGCGCGATGCCCACTGGAACGGCGATCAGCGCGGCGATGAGAAAGGAGACGACAACCAACACGATGTGCCGGAGCAGCCGGCTCTCCAAGAACTGCCGCTGCAGAATCTGATCGTCTCCCAACCGGGCCGGTGTATGGACGACGTAGAGGTAGATCAGGACGAGACCAATCGCCACCCCCAGTGGCGTGCGCAACAGCGGCCACCAACCAGTTCCCGGGCGGTTCATTGCGCGGCCCGCCGGATCACGCCGGTGTCGACCAGACCGGTGACGCGGTCGCCGACGACCACGGCCGCCCGGCCATCGGGGGTCCCGAGCAGCAGGTCCAGGGCGTCGTGCAGTGTTGCCGACGCCGGCACGCGCGCCGCCGGCAGCGCGTCGCCGGGCGGCAGCAGCTCGACATCCACCAGGCGAATGAGCCCTAGCCGGCGCAGCAGGCGACCGCCGCCCAGAAACTCTTCGACATACGGCGAGGCCGGATGGGCCAGCAAGGCGTCCGGCGCGTCATACTGCGCCAGCCGTCCGCCCTTCTGAAATAGCGCCACCCGATTGGCCAGTTTGATCGCCTCATCGATGTCGTGCGTGACGAAGACGATGGTCTTGTGGAGCACGGCTTGCAGGCGCAGCAGCTCATCCTGCAAATGCCCCCGCGTGGCCGGGTCGATCGCACCGAACGGCTCGTCCATCAGCAGCAGCGGCGGGTCGGCGCCGAGGGCGCGCGCCACACCGACGCGCTGCTGCTGGCCGCCGGAGAGCTGGCTGGGTAGCCGCCCGGCGTACTCCTTCGCCGGCAGCCCGACAAGATCCAGCAGCTCTGCCACGCGCCGCCGGATGCGCGCTCGGTCCCAACCGAGCAGCTTGGGCACAGTGGCGACATTCTCCGCCACGCTGAGGTGCGGAAAGAGGCCGACCTGCTGGATGACGTAGCCGATGGAGCGGCGCAGCGTTGTCGCGTCCTGCTCTTGCGTGTCGCGGCCGTCGATGCGAATCACGCCGCTCGTCGGCTCGATCAGGCGGTTGATCATGCGCAGCGTCGTAGACTTGCCGCAACCGGAAGGACCAACCAGCACGACGATCTCGCCATCGTCGATCTCCAGCGAGAGGTCGTCTACGGCGATGGTTGCGCCGTAGGTCCGGGTGACGCGCTCGAAGGTGATCACGCCGCCTCCACCGGGCCGTCGCGCTGGAGCAGGCGCTGGACGCCGCCCAAAACGGCGTCGGCTAGCAGGCCGATGGCGGCGGCTGGGATGATGCCGCTGAAGATCTCTTCCCGGTCGGTGTCACGGATACCGGCAAAGATCGGTTGGCCGAGATCGTTGGCGCCGACGGCGGCGCCGACGGTGGCGATGGCGACGACCATGACCGTCGCCTGGCGCACCCCGCCGACGATGAGCGGCAGCGCCAGCGGCAGCTCGACGCGCCCGAGGATCTGCGCCGGCCGCATGCCCATGCCGCGCGCCGCTTCCATGACCGCTGGGTCGACACCCTGGATGCCAACCATCGTGTTGCGCAAAATCGGCAGGAGCGCATACAGGATCAGGCCGATTTCGACGGGGCGGTTGCCGATGCCCAGGGCGATGGCGAGCACGCCGAAGAGCGCGAAGCTGGGGATGGTGAGCAGGGTGCTGGCAACGCTGAGCGCCACGGCGGCGACGCGTGCCGAGCGCGCCGCGACAATGCCCAGCGTCACGCCGATCGCCGCCGCAAAGATCATCGAGATGGCGACGATCTGGACTTGGGTCCGCACCTCGGGCCCGAGCGTCGGCCAGTTGTCGCCGAGGTACCGTAAGAGGTTCATGCGCCTATTCTCGCCTCGTCGCCGCACGAACAGTTGTCAGGGAGTCCGCGATGAGCGTCAAGCAACGATAAACTACCTGGCAAGAGTCGTGCCAGGCGTTGGTGTGATTGATAGCAACCCCGAGCCATTGGCGCGGTCGATATCCTGCCGTTCGCGGGGCGTGAGGTTGGTCACGCGATGCCCCCTCAGCGCTTGCCGCCGACCAGCGCGGCGGGCGGCTCCATGGCAAGCTCGTCCAGGTAGCACCACACCCAGTCCTCGCCCGGCTCGAACGACTGGATCAGCGGGTGGTGGCTGGTGTGGAAGTGCCGCGTCGCGTGCCGGTTGGGCGAGTCGTCGCAGCAGCCAACATGGCCGCAGCTGAGGCACAGCCGCAGATGTACCCACCGCGCCCCGATCTGCAGGCAGTCCTCACAGCCGGCCCGCGTGGACGGCGCCACGTCGCGGATCTGGTCCAGATGCGTGCAGGTTTTCGTCCTGGCCATGGTGTGGTCCTCCTTTACCGAAAGTCACCGGCTCGCGAGATACTGGTGGACGAATGACACGGCCATCGCCCCCTCGCCGACGCCGGACGCGACGCGCTTGATCGAGCCGTGCCGTACGTCCCCGGCGGCAAAGATGCCCGCCACGCTCGTCTCCAGCAGGAAGGGATCGCGCTTCTCGGTCCAGCCTGCAGGCCCGGCGTTTCGCAACGCGTCCGCCCCGGTCAGTATGTAGCCGCCCGCGTCGCGCCCCACGACCCCGGCGAGCCACTCCGTGCGGGGGGAGGCGCCGATGAACACGAACAGCGCCGCGGCGGGCAACCGCTCGGTCGTGCCCTGGGCGTCGTCGCGGACGGTGATGCCTTCGAGGTGCATCCCCCCGCGCGCCTCTACCACCTGGGACCGCGGGCGCACGACGACGTTGGGCAGTGCCGCGAGCTGATCGATGAGGTAGCTGGACATGGTGGCGGACAGCCCCGGTCCGCGCACCAGCATGGTGACCCGGCGCGCGAACCCCGCCAGGTAGACCGCCGCCTGGCCGGCCGAGTTGGCGCCGCCGACGATGTAGACGTCCTGGTCGCGGCAGGAGAAGGCCTCGGTCATCGCCGAGCCGTAGTAGATGCCCGCGCCGTTCAGGCGGGCGCTACCTGGGACGTCCAGCGTGTGATAGGAAACGCCGGTCGCGATCACCAGGGCGTGGGCGCTGAGCTCACTCTCGTCGGCCAGCGTGAGGACGCGGTAACCGTCCTGGAGGCGGACTCCCATGGCTTCCTGGGAGGTCAGCAGCTCGGCTCCGAACCGGCGGGCCTGGGCGACGGCGCGTCGCGCCAGGTCGCTGCCGCTGAGCCCGGCCGGAAACCCCAGGTAGTTCTCGATCCGCGAGCTGGTCCCGGCCTGGCCGCCGGGCGCCTCAACCTCGACGAGGGCGGTATGCAGCCCTTCCGAGGCCGCGTACACCGCGGCCGCGAGGCCGGCCGGCCCGGCGCCGACGATCAGCAGGTCGTAGAAGCGCTGGTCGGCGTGGGTCCGCAGCCCGGCCTTCTCCGCCAGCGCCGCGTTGCTCGGCTCGATGAGGGTCGAGCCATCCGGGAACGCCACGAGCGCCCGGTGGCCTTGCCCCGGGGCGACGCGCTCGGCGATAGCCCGGCCTTCGTCGGTTTCGACATCGAGCCAGCGATACGGCACCAGGTTGCGGGCGAGGAAGTCGCGCGCCTGGTGCGCCGCGGGCGACCAGGGGGAGCCAAGAACCCGAATGCCGTCGACCGAGTGATAGGACCCCGCGCGCCAGTCCTGGATGAGGTCGTCCAGCAGCGGGAAGGCCAGCCGTTCCGGCTGCTCCCACGGCTTCACGAGGAAATCGTCGGCCTGGCCGGCGTTGATGGCCTGGAGGCCGGCGTCGGCGTCTTCGTGGAGCGTCAGCAGGACCCGCTTCGCGTTCGGAGCAAGGCGGTGCGCCTCCGCGAGCACGTCCGAGCCGGCCTGCCGGGGCATCCGCTGGTCGGCCAGGACCAGGGCGACCGGATCGCTCCGCTCCTGCGCGTCCCGCAGCAGGTCCAGCGCGTTGGCGCCCGAGCGCGCGACGCGGACCTCGTGCTGGTCCCCGTAGCGGCCGCGCAGGTCGACCGCGATGGCCCCGAGGACGTCGGGATTATCGTCGACGACCAGGAGAATCGGCTTGCTTGCCATGTCTGTTCCTGCCACCTCAGTCCTGGCGGATCGCCTGGACCTCGAGCTGGATCGCGACGGTATCGCCCACGAGGAAGCCGCCAGTTTCCAGCGCCTGATTCCAGCTCACGCCGAAGTCGCGGCGGTTAATCTCGGTTCGAGCGGCGAAGCCGGCCACCTCGAGGCCCTCGGGATTGCGCCCCCGGCCCTTCGCCTCCGTGTCGAGCACGACGGCGCGGGTCGTCCCGCGGATGGTCAAGTCCCCGTGGACCAGCCAACGGTTCGGAGAGATCACCTCCACCCGGTCGCTGGCGAAGGTGATCGTCGGGTGGCGCTCCACGTCGAGAAAGTCCGCCGACCGGAGGTGGGTGTCGCGCCGACCTTCCCGAGTGTTCAGGCTCGCGGCGTCGATCTCCACCTCGACCGAGGAGCGCGCCGGGTCCGCGTCGTCGGACCGGATCGTCCCGCTCACCCCCTCGAAGTGTCCTTTCACCGTGGTGAAGGCGAGATAGGTGACCGCGAACTCAACCAACGTGTGCTTGGGATCGATCTGCCACACCGTCCGCCGGTCCAGCTCGTCCGCCATACGCATCCTCCCCGGATCGCCCGGCCTCACCTACAGTTATGTTATGTTATAGCATGCCCGTCCGCTCATGGCCTACCGAGCGAGCGCCCTGCCGGTATCGACCGGGGAAGCAGCCGCCGTCTACGTCGTCTTGACCATGCCCCCGTCGATCAGGTACTCCGCGCCGGTGATCGCAGCCGCGCGGTCCGACGCGAGGAACAGCACGAGCGCCGCCACGTCATCGGGCGCAACCATGCGCCCGATGGGCATGCTGTTCATCTGAGCCGCCTGGGCAACGACACTCTCTCTTGTGGCGCCGGTTGCGTAGGCAATCGCGTCGGCCACGCCGCCCGGTCCGACCCATGCCTCGGTTGATACAGGACCCGGTGCAACGGCATTGACCCGCACACCCTTGGCGGTGAACTCCTCGGCCAGCATCCTGGTGAGGTTGGTGATGGCGGCCTTAGCGGCACTGTAGTCGGCGACCTCCGCCCCCGGCTGGCGCGCATTGACCGACGACACGTTGACGATGGCCCCGCTCCCCTGGGCGATCATGACCGGCAGCGCAGCTCGCGTCGTACGCATGGTCGTGAAGAGATTCAGCGCCAGCGTCCGCTGCCAGTCGTCGTCAGTGATCGAGAGGAAGCCGCCGGGATGGAACGTGAAGGCGCCGACGTTGTTCACCAGGATGTCGAGGCGCCCGAAGTGGCTGACCGCCTGGTCGACGACGTGCCGTGGCCCGTCGGGGGCAGCCATGTCAACCGCTACTGGTAGGACGGTAAAGCGCTCAGCCAAGTGTTTCAATCCCTCGCCCGGCGTCCGATTGGCCGCCACCACCGCGGCTCCCTCCTCTGCCAGGGCGGTAGCGATCGCCAACCCGATGCCTCTCCCCGCCCCGGTGATAATGGCGACTTTACGCTGGAAGTGCAGGTCCATCGATTCTCCTCTGCCGTCGGCACTATCCTGGTTGACGCCCCGGCGTCGCGGGGCACAGTGGGGTGGCCCGTTCCAAGGAACGGGCCATGGCAGGTAGGCAACTAGCCAGAGTGGTCGTCTGTCTCCTGGTTGGTGGTTGCGGCCTCAACCGCCTGCTCGATGAGCGCGGTGAATCGGCCGGCATGGACCGTGATGCCGCCGACATGGCTGGCCGTGCCGAACGGGTGTATCCCTGAACGAGGCAGCTACGTCTACGTCGTTGGGAGCTCCTGGTGTGGTTGTGCGGCCGCATGCTCGACGGCCCAGGTGAGGGCGTAGTCGGCGACCTCCTCCCAGCCCGGCTCGCCGAGCGTGTAGTGCGAGCGCTCGGGGAACTCTTTGTAGTCGGTGATGGCCTTGGCGTGGCGATAGAGCCTGAAGTTGGCCTCGGTGACCGAGGCCGGGGCGATGTGGTCCTTGCCGCCAGCGATGAGCAACAGCGGCGAGCGCGCCGCGGCTCCGGCGAGCAGTTCGAGCGCGGCAAGCGCGATGAGGAAGAGGTCGGGCGCGGCGGAGACGGCCATGCCGAAGGCCGCCAACAGCGCCTCGCGCTGGCGGATCGGCAGATCGACGACGTCGGCGAGGATCGGGCGCAGGAGCTGATGCAGACCGGCGAAGGGTAGGTGGGCCTCCGATTGCTCACCCGACAACGGTGGCTCGGTGCTGGCGTTGCTCGGATCGCAAGCGGCGGCGTGCTTCGAGGAGCGCGCGAACCCCTGGAGGGCGCGCCTACCGCGCACGTACATCTGCTGCATCGCGCGTATCGCCGAATGTCCATCGGCAAGCTCGTAATTATTTGACAGACGCGCCGACATGTGCTCAGATAGCACGCAGTTACTCCAGCATGGTGGGCGTCAGGGGCAGCCACCCGCGGCGATTCCTGTGACGCTGTGGAAAGGAGCTAGATTCCGTGCGACACCAAGGACCCGACACCCATGTGACCCGCCGTTCGCTGCTGATGCTGGCCACCGGATTCGCCGGCGTCGGCGTGCTCGCTGCCTGCGGTGCGTCGACCACCTCAAACGGCGCCACCTCGGCAAACTCGGCTACCTCGTCCCCGGCGGCATCATCGCCGGCAGTATCCCAGGCGGCCAGCACGGCCGCTTCTTCGGCAGCATCGGCGCCGGCATCGAGCGTCGCTTCGTCGGCCACTGCCGCGACGAGCGCGCCCTCATCGGCGACCTCGTCCTCAGCGGCCGCCTCGGCATCCTCGAGCGCTGCGCCGGCCGCCAGCGCCAAAGCTCCGACCGGAAAGACGGTCACCATCCGCGCGCACATGGTGAAGAAGAACGACGTCTCCGACTGGATTCAGCAAGGACTGCAGCAGGACATCGGCGGCTTCAAGGAGCAGTACCCGAACATTACGGTCCAGTTGGAGACGGTGGTTGGCTGGACGGATAAGTACTTCCCGAAGATCCTCACGCTGGCCAGCTCCGGCGAGCTGGGTGATCTGCTCTGGTACCCGCCGCGGCACGGCTCGGCGTTTTCCTGGGCTGTCAAGGACCAGTTGGTGCGCGACCTCAACCCGCTGGCCCAGACGGCCAAGTACGACAAGAATCAGTTCTTCCCCGGCGCCCTGGAGGGCAACACGCTGGACGGCAAGTGGTACTGGATGCCCTACATCGCCGAGCCGATCGTCCCCGTGATCGCCTACAACAAGACCAAAGCCCAGCTCATGGGCCTGGAAACGCCCAGCGACGACTGGACCTTCGACGACCTGGCGAACTGGGCCAAGAGCGGCACTCGCCCTGGTCAGGCGCCGACCTACGGCTTCTACACTGGCGACTGGGGCGGCGATCCCTTCGGCAGCGGTCCCTTCCTGCGCCAGTACGACGTGGAGCCGGTGGATCAATCGGGCAAGAAGGCGACCTTCTTCAATGGCGGCAACGGCTTCACCGACGCGCTGCAATTCCGGTTTGACCTGGGCAACACCTGGAGAGTGCTGCCGGTGGCGCCGCCGACTGGCGGCATCAACCAGGATAAGCTGTTCGCCGGCCAGCAGCTGCTGTCGGCGCCGGTCTGGCCCTTCCGCATCCAGAACTACCCCCGCATGTTCACCGACTTCGAGATGGACTTCGTGCTGGTCCCAACCGTCCACAAAGGTGACAAGAAGCGCAGCATGCTGAACCAGCACGTGTTCGGCATCACCTCGGTCAGCAAGAACCCTGCTGAGTCCTTCGACGTGCTGTCCTGGATGTGTGGCAAGGACATGAACATCCAGGGTCTGTTGATCGGGCCGAAGGGGCCGAGCGCCCGCGCCGATTTCTGGCAGGACCAGCGCATCTACCAGAAATACCCGACCTACACCAAGCTCAAGCCAGTGATGGAGAACATCGAGCCGGACTACTATGTGGCCAACTTCCACGGCGAGGACTTCGACAGCGCCTTCAGCAAAGTGTTCGGCCAGATGACTGCCGGCAAGCTAGCCGTGGAGAGCGCGGCGCAGCAGATCCAGCAAGTCTGCCAGGCGGTGCTGGACCAGCCGCCGGCGTAGGGGCGGCAGCAGCTCCGGCGCGCTCGCCGCTCCGTTCGGCCGTCGCGCCTCGCCCGATGGGCCGCGCTGACGTGCCCTGCCCGCAAAACTATCGCTCCGGAGCGATACTTTGGACATTTCCCCGCCAACTCGCGGACGGGATGTAAGAAAAGCTGCCGCGGCCGCGTTCAATTGGACGAATGGCGTAGCAAGCAGTATAACATCGCTATCACACGAACCACCGCGACCGGCGCCATAACCGCGTGACCTCCGCCGAGGTCACCATGGGGCATGCCAACGGAGGTGGCGATTGGACACCGGCTCTTCATCGTGCGCAGTCGAGTCCCCGGGCGATGACGCGCCCACATCGCTCAGCGACGTCACGCGTCAATTGCTCGAGCTCGATGGTCAGACGGCTCAACGCGCCTATCTGAAACGCTGCCTCCACAGGTTCGCCGCCGATGAGCTACTCCCCTTCTTGAAGGCGGAGTCGGAGCGTTACGTCAACGTTGATTACCATGCCACGATGCGTTTGGCGGAATCGCTCGTTGAGGCCGCCGATCACTTGGGTCTGCCCTATTACCGTGCCCTCGGTCGACTGGCCCTCGGTGAAGCGTTCCGAGTCGCGGGACGGTATGAGGAAGCGCTCATCACCTTAGAGGAGGCCGGCAATGCGTTCCTTGCGCAGGGTGACGAGGTAGGCTGGGCCAGGACGAGGACCAACTGGCTCTGGGCTTCGCATTATCTGGGCCGGGGCGAGGCCGCCTTGGCCGTCGTCGATCGGGCCCGAGAAGTCTTCGTTGCGCATCAACTCTGGATTCGGGCCGCGCATCTCGATTACAATACCGCGCACATTTGCCGGGAGATGGGTCAGCTCGGCCGTGCCCTTGCCTTATACGACCGAGCTGAGGCCATCTACGACTCGCTCGGCGAGCAGGCCGAGCTGTATGTCGCCTACGTCAAGACCGCCCGCGCCAACCTCCTCATCCGCACCGGCGATTTGACGACGGCGCTGGGGCTGCATGAGGCGGCGCGGCAGGCCTACCTGCGACGGGGCGATTCGTTCCTGGCACTCAAACAGGAAATGAACATCGCCGTTGTCCATCTAGCCCAGGGACGCTTCACGCACGCCCTGCGCCGGTTCCGCGCTATCCTAGGGGACATCGAGCGCACCGGATCAACATTCGACGCGGCGGCCCTCGCTCTCGACATGGTCGAATGCTACCTCAGCCTCAACCACAACGACGAGGCGCTGGACCTGGCTCTGGAGACGGCCCGGCGCCTCGAGCGCGCGGGCACACCGACCGAGGCAGCGAAAGCCCGCTTCTATGGAGCTTTGGCGCAGGCGCGCCTCGGGAACACCGACCAGTCGCTGGCACTGCTCGATCAGGCCGCTCAGACCTTCGCCGCTTCCAGCATGGAGGTACAACTCGGTGTGGTCGCACTGCAACGGGCCTGTCTGTATCTGGATGGGGGCGACTTGCCGGCCGCCGCGGCGGAGGCCGAGCACGCCTGGAGGATTTTCGCCGAGCGTGGCGCGGTAGTGCGCCAGGCGCAGGCGGAAATTATCGTGGCGCGAGCTGCGATGGCGCTGGGTGACGCCAGCCGAGCGGCGAAGCTGGCGCAGTCGGCGCTCGACATCGCTGCGAGCCGGGAGGTGTTCTGGCTCGCTCACGAGGGGCACCACCTCCTGGGAGCGGTGGCACAAGCGAACGGGGACCTCCCAGCCTCGCTCGAACACTACCAACGAGCGGTAAACAGCATCGAGAGCGTGCAGAGCACACTGGCGATCAACCTGCGCAGCAACTTCCTGGAAGACAAGCTCAAGGTCTACCAGGACGCCATCGCCGTCAGCCTACGGCTTGGCCAGACCCGCCTAGCCTTCGCCTACCTGGAGCGGGCGAAGTCACGATCGCTGGTTGACTATCTCGCGAGCAACCTGGACGTTCAGATCAAAGCGCGAGACGGCGCGAGCCGGGAGCTCATCGACACGCTGGCCCGCCTGCGTGAGGAGCACAACTGGCTCTACAGCCAGCGCTACGGGTACGGCCTGACCCGGCGCCTTGATGGCCCGCCGGGCACTCTGGACGACGAGCAGCTCAGGTCAGCGCTGCGGGATGGGGAGAGGCGTATCAGTCGGCTCGTCGAGCGGCTCGAGCTCGACCGGACGGAGGGGTTGGTGGTCAACACCGCGCCCGACGTCGATGAGCGGAACGTGGTCCCGCCAGTCGAGGCGGATGAGGTGTTGGTCGAATACTACTTCGACGGCAACCGCGGCGCCGCGTTCGTCGCCACCCCGGCAGGGCTGGCGGTGACGCCGCTGAGCGCCCGGCCGGAGGAGATACGCCAACTATTGCACCAGTGGCACCTGAACATCGAGTCCGCCGCACGGGCCGTTGCTTCTGGTACGCCTCTTGATGGACTGGGCCGCAATGCCCGCGGCATTCTCGCGGCGTTGTATCGAGCGCTGCTAGCGCCGGTTGCGCCTCAGCTTGCCGGAGCCCGGCGGCTGAAGGTGATCCCCTATGGGCCTACGCACGCCGTGCCATTCCACGCCCTCTACGATGGACGGCGCCATCTCCTGGAGTCGCTAGAGGTGTCGGTGTGTCCGTCCAGCAATCTGTTGCGCCTCTGTACCGGCCGACAGCACGATGGTGGACTGGACTCGCTCGTCGTGGCCTACAGCGACGGCGGGCGCCTGTCTTTCGTGCCAACGGAAGCACGAATCGTCGCCCAATTGCTCCCCGGTGAGCTGTACCTGGAAGAGGCGGCGACGCGTGCCGCTTTCATCGCCGCGGCGCCGAGGCACGGCGTCCTGCACCTGGCGGCACACGGAGAGGCGCGGCTGGATAACCCGGCCTTCGCGCATCTCAAGCTCGCCGATGGTCAGCTCAGCACCATCGACGTGTTCAATCTGGAATTGAACGGAGCACTGGTGACGCTGAGCGCCTGCGAAACCGGCCGCGGCCTGGTCACAGCCGGCGACGAGTTGATGGGGCTGAGCCGCGGCTTCCTCTTCGCTGGGGCGTCAACACTCGTACAAAGTCTCTGGCGCGTCGAGGATGGCTCGACGGGGCAGTTGATGGAAGGCTTCTACCGAGCGCTGTGTGGCGGATGGCGGAAGGGTGCGGCGTTACGTCAGGCGCAACTGGCGCTCCTCGATGGGTTCAGCGCCCATCCCTACCACTGGGCGCCATTCCAGATCATCGGTGACAGCGGCCCCTTGTAGGGCGCCGCTCGGCAATCGCGTCGTTAGGGAGGATCGTGGCAATGGATTTCTCAGCTGAGGATGTCAACCAGATCACGCGGCCACATTACGTGCATGACGAGCTCTGTGTCGTCGTTTCCGGCAATATCGACGGCGACCAGAAGGACTATCTGGCGATCTATATCGGGGTGCTCGACTGGTTGAATGAGCGCATTGGCCATCAGTTGCCGCCGCCAGCAGACGTCACCGCCGGCGAGGCGCCTGCCGGCTCCGACGCCGCGGCCACCTTCGCCCGCGACCTCGCGCCGCTGCGCTCTGACGTTTGGAGACGCCTACGCGGTCTGAAGGCGATACTCAAACCGCTGGCTCGTCCGAACATCGTCGTCACACAGCCGCAACCCGATCCGGGCACACCAGGGGTCCTAATGGGTTGGGTCCTCCTCGATCGGGGCGGCGCGCGCTCCAAGGCGCTGTGCTTCTACCAGATCGACCTGGAGCCGAGCGACCGTGACCTGCTTCCGTCCGAGCGCGCCAAGACGGTGCGCACACTTGTCAACGTGATCAACCGCTCTCTTCGCCCGGTCTCCATCCCGGTCGGCGGGCACACCACCCGTAGTATCCGCATTGACGCCGCGACGCCCCACTGGATGGCCAGCGCCGGACAGACGAGTTGCCCCGTTGTGACCGGACCGGCCTCCCTGCCAATGCGCGCCCCGGCTCCCCCACTGCCTGCCGGCGCCGAGCAAGCGTCTCAGGGTGAGCAGGCTCCGCGCATGACCTGGTCGTTTGACGTAGGCGACCTACCGCTTGGCCAGCAGAGCCAATCGGGTGTCCAAACTGCCGGCAGCAACGATCCTACCCCAGGCCAGGGAGTCGTCGTGGCTATTCTCGACACCAGCCCCACTCAGGAGGCTGTAGGCGAGGCGGCCAAACGCTACCCCGATAACTGGTTGCTCAACCAGGTCTTTGCGAGCGTCAAGTTCGAGCAGCCACCGTCTTTCCGACCTGACCACTTTGCGCCCCACCTGGACCGTTACCTGCCGTACTGGCACAAGGAGACGGCGCGAGTCAGCGCTGCCGGTCAGATCGACCACTTCGCCATCCCCGACCATGGGCTTTTTGTCGCCGGCATCATCCGGGACGTCGCCCCAGGAGCCGAGATCCACCTGATCCGGACATCGAACGACTACGGCGTTAGCGACGTCCACACGATCGCCCACACTCTGAGGGAGCTGGTCCGGACGTATCGGCCGGAGAATGAGAGAGCGAGGCCTCTCATCGTCAACATGAGCTCCATGTTCGCCGTGCCGGCCACGCAGCACCTGCTGGCCCACTGGTTCCCCCGGTCGTTCAACGCGCTCCCGGTCGTTCGGTCGTGGCTGGGCGACATCGTGGTCGCCATCACAGACCTGCACAGCGGCCTGTTCGAGCTGTTCGACTGGCTTAATGAACAGGGAGTGCTGGTGGTGGCGGCCGCCGGCAACGACGCGCAGCGCGAAGAGCCACTCCGCCCGGAGCCACGAGCCCCTGCCCGCTATGGCACGGAGTTGGAAAACGTCGTCGGCGCCGGCTCGATTGGGATGAGTGGCCGGCCCTCCGAATTCTCCAATCGCGCCAACGTGTTCTGGGGCGGCTCGGGGCTAGCGGCATTCGGTGGGAATGCCCAGCTCACACCCGATGGCGCGCCAGAGATCGTCACCTATGATGGTGAGCCGGACGCCGTGATAGGGATCATGTCCTGCAAGGAGCTCCCGCTCAACGGCGGCCCCAACGACACCGGGTGGGCCTACTGGGCGGGTACGTCCTTCTCCACGGCCGTCATCAGCGGCCTCGCCGCGCGCACCTGGGCGAGCGACGCCAATTTGCCGGCTCCCGCGGTAGTCGATCAGTTGCGAAGCTGCGCGATGCGATCAGAGAGCGCTTTGGAGTGCTCCGCCATTCAGTTGCGGCAGAAGACTGACTCGAGGCTCAAGCCGTGAGACGAATGACGGAGGTCGCGCGTTGCCCGGACGTCAGGCGCGGCTCCTCCATGCGGTACCGAATGGAAACTCGAACTCGTCCAGCGATTCCGGCCGCATCTCGATGCTGTAACCTGGTTTCGTCGGCGGCAAATAGCGGCCGCCGCGCATGACCACCGGATCGACAAAGTGCTCGTGCAGGTGGTCCACGTACTCTAGGACGCGGTTCTCCAGCGACGCTCCGACGGCGATGTAGTCGAAGATGGAGAGGTGCTGGACGTACTCGCAGAGGCCGACGCCGCCGGCGTGCGGGCAGACGGGGATGCCGAACTTGGCGGCCAGGAGCAGCACGGCCAGCACCTCGTTGACCCCGCCGAGGCGGCAGCTATCGAGCTGGCAGAACTGGATCGCCTGGGCCTGGAAGAACTGTTTGAACATCACACGGTTCTGGCAGTGCTCGCCGGTGGCGACGCCGATCGGGGACACGGCCCGCGCAATGGCGGCGTGGCCAAGGACGTCGTCGGGGCTGGTCGGCTCCTCGATCCACCAGGGGTCGAAGCGTGCCAGTTCCCGCATGTGGGCGATCGCCTCACCGACAGCCCAGACCTGGTTGGCATCCATCATCAGCTTGCGGTCAGGGCCGATCTCCTCGCGAATGATGGTCGCTCGTCTCATGTCGTCCGCCAGGCTCGCCCCGACCTTGAGCTTGAAGTGGGTCCAGCCCGCCGCGAGCGCCGCGCGGCAGAGCTGGCGCAGCTTCTCATCGCTGTAGCCGAGCCAGCCGGCGGAGGTGGTGTACGCCGGAAAGCCGTCACGGCGCATCTCCGCCTCGCGTATGACCTTCGTCGGCGCGTTGCGGCGCAGGATCTCGAGCGCCTCGTCGGGCGTGAGCGCGTCGGTGATGTAGCGGAAGTCAATACAGGCGACGACCTCTTCCGGCGTCATGCCGGCCAGCAGCTTCCAAACCGGCTTGCCGGCCGCCTTGGCCCAAAGATCCCAGACCGCGTTCCCGATCGCCGCGGTCGCCAGGTGCATCGCGCCCTTTTCTGGGCCGATCCAGCGGAGCTGGCTGTCGCCCACCATCATCCGCCAGAAGTCGCCCATGTCGGCGGTAAACGACTCCAGCGTCTTGCCCAACACCAGATAGCGCAGGGCGTTGATCGCCGCCACGCACACCTCCGTCCCCCGCCCGATGGTAAAGGTGAGACCGTGCCCTTCCAGACCGGGCCGGTCGGTGCGCAGGGTAACGTAGGCGGCGGAGTAGTCTGGGGCCGGGTTCATGGCGTCGGAGCCATCTAGCGAGCGTGAGGTGGGGAAGCGGATGTCGCGCGCGACGACGTCAGTGATCGTGATCGGCATGGGCTCGTGTTCCCTTCGCTGGGCAGCGATCGTCAGATCAGGAATGGTCCGATTCGTTATGAGCCCGTGATCCACCCTCTTCCTCGATTGGGCCTCTATCAGGCGGATGGTGCGCTGTCTGGCGCCACCACGCCTCCACGAGCGGCCATACACGCGGACGACTATCACATCAAGGCAATAGCGGCTCGATGTGCGGCTCGATGATCTCAGCGACGTTGAGTGCCCACCGAACGATATCGCTCCCGCCGAGCTGCAGCCACCAACTGGCGTTGAGGCAGGCGTACGCGTAGGTGAACGCCAGCACGCGCCACGGGTCGAGGGCGAGCATATCCGCCAGGATCGCCGCGTTGGTCAGTAGGCGGGTTTCGTTGTGGACAAGTTCGGGCATCACCGGGTTGCAGAGCGTGTTGGCGCAGTCATAGGTACGCTCGCCCACGAGGCCTTTCGGGTCGAAGGCGAGCCAGCCGCGCGGCGACTGCCGGATGTTATAGTGCTGGATATCACCGTGCAGCGCGCGTATGTCGCGCTGGTCGGCGAGCAGCCGCTCGGTGAGCGCGGCGCTCCGCACGTAGATAGACTCGATGCCGGCCTGCCTATCCGCCGCCGCTTTGGCGAATAGCGCCCCAAACCATCGATCCAGTGGAACCAAGCCGTCGTGTGGAGCGCCCTGCGGAACACTGTGCACCTGCGAGATCACCTGGGCGATGATGCGCGTGGCGCGCTCATCCTCATCACGCTCGACCAGCGTGACGAGCTGGTCACCCGCGGCGTATTCCATCAACTGTGCGCCTTCGTCGTACCGCAGGAGGCGCACCGCCCCGTGGCCGTCGAAATAGCGCAGTGACAGTGCGCCACGCTGCTCCTCCGTCTCCGATGGGGACAGCAGTTTGAGGATGAAGGTCTCGGACCCGTGCGTGACGGTGTAGATGTGACTGGTCATCGTCTGCGTGAGCAATTGCGGGTCCGAAAGCTCCCACGCAGCCAGGTAGTGGTTCAGCTTGTTGGAGTCGCTCACGGGCACGATGATACCATCGAAGCACAAGAGAGCCGGGGAGCCAGGAACGTAGCAAGAGAGGCGAGCGGCTCTCGTGCAATAACGATGTCGCAAAGAAGAACCGCAGCCAGGAATCGTATGACAATAGCACACGATTTCCAAACGCGCTCTTCGGCGCCATGCCTGCTTCTGGGAGTGCCGAACGATTCATGGCCGCCGGGGGAAGGAAGTCGATGGACAACGGGGATAAGGGAACGCCGGTGTGGCTGTTTGCACGCAGTCCGCGACTGGAGCGGAGCTGGCCCTATGTACCGGAGCGGCTGCACCAGCGGCTGCAAGCCTTGGGCGAGCTCCGCGTAATCACGTTGGAGCGGGAACAGCCACTACACGAGGCAACGGATCTCGCCGACGCCACCGGCATCGCCTGGTTTGGCGGTCGCTTCAGCGCCGACAGCCTGGCAGCGGCGCCGCGCTTACGGGCGGTAGGGGCCAACACCGACAACACAGGGCACGGCTTGCCGTTCGACGAGTTGGAGGCGCGGGGCATCCCGGTGGTCGAGACCACGCGCGCCTGGGGGCAGAGCGTTGCGGAGCTGGCGCTTGCCCTGGCGCTGTGCGCGCTCCGTCGCGTCCCCCAATGGCACATGGATCTGGCGGGCCACGCGCCGTCCTTCCAGTACGAGGCCGTCCAGTTCTGCGACGCCCACGGCTTCGTCAACGGCGAGCTGGGCGCCAAGCAGATCGGCGTGATCGGACTTGGCCAGATCGGTGGACGGGTCGCGCGTTGGTGCGTTGCGCTCGGGGCCGACGCCGCCACCGGTCCCGACTTGCGGGGCCAGGTCCGCGGCTACGACCCTTTCCTGCCCGACGGCGTGGCTGAGCGTTGGGGCGTACAGCGCGTGGAGATGGACGAGCTGGTCGGAGAGTCCGAGGTCGTCTTCGTGCTGGTACCGCCGACGCCGTCAGCCAGGCATCTGCTCGATAGCGCCCGCATCGGACGCCTTCGCCGCGGGGCGCTGGTCGTGATCGCCACTCGCGCGCACGCCGTGGATATGGCGGCCCTGCGCGAGCGGCTGCTGGCCGGTGAGCTGGCCGGCGCCTTCGACGTCTACGACGTGGAGCCGCTGCCAGTGGACGATCCCCTGCGCGGCCTGCCCAACGTGGTCCACACGCCCCACATCGCCGGCCGCACGCGCGACGCCAACCTGCGCACCGCCGACCTCATCGCCGATGACTTCGCGCGGATCTGGCACGGCGAGCCGCCATTGCACCGCCTCACCCGCGAGGCCATCGCGGCGCGGACCGGCGCTTGAGCGTGGCTCCATTGCACCGACGGTTCGCGTGATCCATGATGTGCAAGCGCGAGAAAGGGAGAGACGTACCATGACGGCGGACCGACGCTTTGTAACCCCCGACGACGTGGAATCCCAGTCCTTCGGCTGGGGATCGATCAAATGGCTCAGCGAGCCGCGCGTCACCAACGCCCAGCGCATCACGGCGGGCCTGGTGATCTTGGAGCCGGGCAAGGGACACACGCGTCACAACCATCCGGGTGTGGAGGAGGTGCTCTACGTCGTCTCCGGCACCGGCGAGCAGATGGTGGAGGACCAGGAGGGCCGCCCGATGCGGCGGACGGTGACGGCGGGGGAGTTGGTGCATATCCCACCGGACGTGTTCCACGAGACCATCAACACGGGCTGGGAGCCGATGCGCATCCTGGCCGTGTATTCGCCGCCGGGACCGGAAGCGCTACTGCGAGCGATGCCCGACTGTGTTGTCGTGCCGGCCGGGGATATCCCGCGCCGCCGAGGGGCGTGATGAGGATCGGGACGCGTCTCGCGGGCAAGGTCGCCATCGTCACCGGCGGCGGGGGCGGCATCGGCGAGGCCACGGCACGGATATTCTGGGAGGAGGGCGCCCGCGTGGGCATCGTGGACAATGCCGCCGACGCCGCGACGCAAGCGGCGCGTGCGCTCGACCCCGACGGCGAGCGAGTGCTGGCCATCCACGCCGATCTCACCAGGGAGCAGGAAGCGGAGCGGGCCATACGTGCCACCGTAGAGCGCTTCGGGCGGCTGGACGTGCTGGCCAACGTGGCCGGCGTACGCGTCTGGGGACCGATCACCGAGGCCACATCGGACTCCTGGGACTTCATCCTCGGTGTGAACCTACTGGCGGTAGCCTTCTGTTCCAAGTTCGCAGTGCCGACGATGGCCCAGAACGGCGGCGGCAGCATCGTCAACGTCTCCTCGGCCAACGCCATTGTCGGGCGCAAAGGGATGGCGCAGTATGATGCCTCCAAGAACGCTGTCCTGGCGCTCACTCGCTCCATGGCCTGCGACCATGCCGACCAGCACATCCGCGTCAACGCCGTCTGCCCCGGCCCGACCTTGACCCAGTACCATGTCCGCCGGCGCGCCAAGTCGAAGGGCATCTCCCTCGAGCAGGCCGAAGCGGAGATTCGCGCGGCAGGGGCGCCACACACGCTGCTCAAGCGCCAGGCAGAGCCGCGCGAGATCGCTTACAGCATCCTGTTCCTGGCCTGCGACGAATCGTCCTACGTTACCGGCGCCACCTTCATGATCGATGGCGGCCTATCGGTGTAAGCATGGGCCGGATTGCGCGCGCCGGGGAACCTCACCCCCTGTCCCCCTCTCCGGCGCGGAGAGGAGGAACGCGGACGGAAGGATGGGCGCGAAAATGGTAGCGGATCCATGGCCGCGCTGGCACCGCGTGGCGGCGTCGCGGCAGAAGCCGGTGCTCTGAGCGAGGCTCCTCGAACACCCGGTCACGCGCACGGCCTCGGATCGCTACCGTTGTTGACGCATCTGCCGAATGGACCAAGGAGTAATGAGGAGAGACAGCGAATGAGAACCGTCGTCATTGGCGCCACCGGCCACATCGGCACCTATCTGGTACCTCGATTGGTCCAGGCGGGCCACGAGGTAGTGGCGCTCAGCCGCGGCCGGCGGGAGCCGTACCGGCCGGATGGCGCCTGGTCCTTTGTGCGGAAGGAGACGATCGACCGCGAGGCGGAGGAGCGGGCAGGCAGCTTCGGCGGTCGCGTGCTGGCGCTTCGTCCCGATGTGGTGATCGACCTGATCTGTTTCCATGAGGAGAGCGCACGTCACCTCGTGGAGGCGCTGCGCGGCGACGTGCAGCACTTCCTGCACTGCGGCACGCTGTGGGTACACGGGCACACCGAGGTCGCGCCGACCACGGAGAGTCAGCCACGCCACCCGTTCGGCGAGTACGGGGTGCGCAAAGCGGCCATCGAAGCCTATCTGCTGGACGAGGCGCGACGCCGCGGCTTCCCGGCCACCTTGCTGCACCCCGGCCACATCGTCGGTCCCGGCTGGACACCGGTCAACCCGCAAGGGAATTGGGACCCCGCCGTGTTCTCGCGGCTGGCGGCAGGCGAGCCGGTGGAGCTGCCCGACCTCGGTCTGGCAACCCTGCACCACGTCCACGCCGACGACGTTGCCCAGGCCTTCCAGCGGGCCATCGATCACCGCGCCGCGGCGGTGGGGGAGAGCTTCCACGTGGCCTCACCCGCGGCAATCACCATGCGCGGGTACGCGGACGCGGCCGCCGGCTGGTTCGGCAAGGAGGCCAACTTGCGCTATCTGCCCTGGGCGGAATGGCGCCGGGATGTGGACGACGTTCTCGCCGAAGCCACGTGGAGCCACATCGCCCACAGCCCCTGCGCCAGCATCGCCAAGGCGCAGCAATACCTGAGCTATGCTCCTCGCTTCAGCTCGCTGGAGGGCATCCGCGAATCCGTCGCCTGGCTCATCGAGCAGGGCCAGGTCCAGGCCCCCCGGCTCACGGCCTAACCGCTCAGAACTACCCTGTGGCAATCGGGCTCCACGAGATGCAGTTCCCCTCTCCGCGCCGGAGAGGGGTCAGGGGTGAGGTTCGGCCGCCGCACACGCCTCCCGGAACACCGCGGATGTGGTCGAAAAGCACGATCCTTGCAACTCCAGATCACGCGTCCAGAGCTCGGTCACCAGGCCCTCGCCGACCGTGTCGTGGAACTCGATAGCGGTGGTGCAGTCGCGCAGGAGCACGAGGTTGTAGCCGCGGTCGCGGAACGCCTTCATGCCGTAGTCGCGGCCGGGCACGCACATGTTGGTGGCGAAGCCGGCGTAGATGAGGTGCAGGATGCCGCGATCACGTAGCAGCCGGTGCAGCTGGTTGCCGGTTGCGATGACGTACTCCTCCGGCAGCGGCGCCACCTCGTCGGCGATCATCATCTTCTCGTACGGCTTCTTCCAGGCCTCGATGTGCGGCTCCTGGTAGCGGCCGAACACGCCATAGTCGCCACGCCGCGCCCGGAAGTCCGCCGGCGGCCAATCTGGCGTCGGTGCGCTGGGCGGATGATGGGCGTTCTCGTCGGCGTAGCGCGTCCATTGGGGATAGCGGCGGGCCACCGGTGGCGATGGCGCGTGCACCACGACCATACCGCCGCGCCGCGCCGCCTGCAAGGCCGGGACCAGATAGTCGACGGTAATCTGATGGGCCCGCCGGACGTGGCTGGCAACGTAGTGCATGTTCCAGACGTCTACGAGGACAAGCGCGGTCTGACCTAGCGGTAGGTCGAGCGTCCGATCCACATGACGGAAACCCGCTTCCACGCAGGGCTGGTCTAGCTCGGTGCCCAGGCGATAGAAGCGCGCCGGCAAACGCAGCGTTGCCGCCGAGGTCGGCCGGACGTCGGCGCCGAGGTCTTGCTCAGTGATAGCCATAGTTCATCCTTTGTTCCGCCGGGAGCGTCCCGCCCTAGGCCGTCTTTGCGACCCCAGCGTCTGCCCAACCGGCCGGCGGCTCGTATCCCTCGCTCCCGCCGGGGCGCCCGGCCTCGCCCCCAAGTGTACACCGGTGGGCAGACACGGCCTGTCCACCGCCTGGGGCACTCACCCCATCCTCCCATCGACCGCGGCGTTCTTCCTCGCAATTCGCAAGAGTTGAGCAAATTATGGACTGGAAGCTGAGCACCACATTGACGCACAATGGACAAGTATCCCGTGGCCGAGCCGCACGGATACGTCTCAACGCCGGGCGACGATGGCAGCGCCGCCCGGCGAAGCGGCGCTCGCGGCGGGAACCGGACCGGCTTGCCACCAGACTGGGGAAAGCTAGCATGCCCTGGCAAAGGAGCGGATTGATGGTCGCCGGGACCCCTTCCCTGGAGCGGGCGCGCGCGGACGGGCCGCCCCTGGTGCTGGGCGGGTACGCCGCCCTGGCTGAGGGCGCCTGGATGGGGGCGGCCCAGGCGTCGGACGTGCTGGAGCCCGCGCGCCTCGCCCACGGACGCGAGGGGATGCCACGGCCGCGGCGCCTCCGGCTCGCCGGGTTGCTCACCCGCGAGCTGAGCATCACCGAGGCGACCGTCGTCCTCATGGCATCCTTCTTCTTCTCGGCCCTATTGGGCGCCGTGCGCCAGATCCTGTTCAACGCTCAGTTCGGGGCGGGGCAGGAGGCCAACGCCTATTACGCGGCCTTCCGCCTGCCCGACGCCCTGTTCAGCCTCATCGCCGGTGGCGCTCTCTCCAGCGCCATGATCCCAGTATTGCTGTCGGCCGTGCGCGAGGAAGGTGAGGATGCCGGGTGGC
The DNA here is from genome assembly GCA_937967325.1 of uncultured Chloroflexota bacterium. Taxonomy (GTDB): domain Bacteria; phylum Chloroflexota; class UBA4733; order UBA4733; family UBA4733; genus UBA4733. The sequence continues at coordinate 41,301 of CALBSQ010000325.1, read as the reverse complement.
GCCTCACCAATCTCGTGCTCACCGGCCTGCTGGCCGTCTTTGCCGTGGTGGTGCTGGCCGGTGAGGTACTGGCGCCCGCGTTTGTGCATGGCCTGTTGGCCCCCGGTTTCGCGGCAGGAACAAGCCAACTGACGGTGACGTTGACGCGTCTCATGTTGCTCCAACCGCTGATCCTCGCGGTGGGCAGTGTGGCAACCGCCGTGCTCAACAGCCGCAGCCAGTTCGTGCTGACGGCGCTGTCCGTGGCTAGCCACAACGTCGGACTCCTTGCCGGAATTGGCGCCGCGATAGCGTACCCACGCCTGGGTATCTACGGTCCGACCCTGGGCGTCGTCGCCGGGGCGCTTCTCCAGGTGCTCATCCTGCTGCCCGGCCTCTTGGGACGCCATTTCCGTTACCGGCCAGCCTGGAATCCCCACGACAACCGGCTGCGCGAGCTGGTCCGTCTCCTGATCCCCAACGGCCTCGCCGTTGGCGTGGGCTACGCGGGGTTCATCGTCGATACGTCGTTTGCGTCTAAGGCGGGAGAAGTCGCGGGGCTGGCCGCCATTCAGAACGCCTGGATGATGGTGGGGCTGCCCGTGGCGCTACTGGGCCAGGCAGTCGGCCAGTCGGCATTCCCCCGACTGGCCGCCCACGCCGCCGCGCTGGAATGGAGTCGAATGCGCCGGACCCTGGGACAGGCATTGGGTGCGGGCGTGGTCCTGGCGATCCCGGCGCTCGTCGGCTTGATCATCCTGGGCCGGCCGGTGATCCATCTCCTGTTCGAGCACGGCAAGTTCGGCGCGGGCGCCGGGTCCCTTACCTATGCCGTTCTCGTCCCCTACGCGGTTGCGCTGCCGGCCTACGTCGCGACCGAAGTGCTCACGCGCGGGCTCATCGCGCTCCGCGACACGCGCACCCCCTTGCTCACCAACAGCGCGCAGCTTGCCGGACGCGCGCTGATCATCGCGGCGCTGCTCGGTACGGCAGGGGTCCTGGCGATCCCTATCGCCTTCGCCGTCGCGGCATCCGTTGAGACGGTCGTGTTAGGTACGGTGCTCATGCTCAAGCTGCAGTGGCGGCTGGCTACTGCCGCATCGGGTTTGTGACCTGTCACGATACGATCCCGGCGGTGTACACTTGCCGGCGGGAGGTACCAGGATTGCTTCGAGTTGGCTTTATTGGCCTGGGTCTGATGGGCAAGCCCATGGCGTACAACCTGCTGCGGGCTGGGTTCCCGCTGGTCGTCCACAATCGCAGCCGGGGCAAGGTGGAAGAGCTGGTCGGCGCCGGCGCCGAAGCGGCAACGTCGCCCGCTGACCTGGCGAGCCGTGTGGATGTCGTCATTAGCTGCGTGCCGAAGCCGCCGGACGTGGAACAGGTCTACCTGGGCGCACAGGGCGTGCTGGAAGCGGCCCGTGCCGGCCAGGTGCTGATCGACATGAGCACGATCGATCCGGACACGCACCGCCGCATCGTGTCCGCCGCTGCCGCCAAAGGCGTTGGCTACTTGGACGCGCCGGTCAGCGGCGGTACCAGCGGCGCACGCGACGGCACGCTGACGATCATGGTCGGCGGCGAAGCACGGTACCTGGAGTTGGCACGACCGGTCCTCGAGGCTATGGGCAAGACCATCTATCACGCCGGGCGGACCGGCGCGGGGGCCGTAGCCAAGTTGATCAACAACATGGTGGGGGCTGTCAATACCCTGGCAGCAGCCGAAGGACTTGTGCTCGGCGTCAAGGCCGGTCTCGATCCGGAGCTGCTGACCAAAGTTGTTCAGGACAGCAGCGGCGGGAGCAAAGCCTTTGCCCTCACTTCCACCGTGGCGCGCAGCGGCGACTTCTCGCCCGGCTTCATGATCGACCTGGCCGCCAAGGATGTCCGCCTGGCCATCGACCTCGGCAATCAGCTCGGCGTACGTTTGCTGGCCGGTGCAATCGCCAGCGCGAGCCTCACGGAAGCGATCGGCGCGGGGTTGGGCAGCCAGACCAGCGCCGCCGTGATCCAGCCGATCGAGCAGACCGCCGGCGTGCGCGTGCGGCGCGGCGAGTAGCCGCGGGAGTGGATGAATCGTTGCCTTGGCCATCGCCCTGACTCTCCGAGATTCCGGTCGGTTTGGCGAGGACCGTGCGGCGCCGATACCGGTGTTGACGAATAGCCCCGGTTAGCGACATTGCCAGGTGATGCAGGCGGGCATCATCGTTTAGTAGATCGAGGAAGGAAAAGCAATGGATACCTCTTGCTTGCAATACCGGCTCAGCGATGAGGAACGACGAACCTTCGAGCAGACCGGATTGCTCCAGATCGAGAACGCCCTGGCGGGAGAACAGATCGCGGCGCTGACCTCCACCGTGGACCGCATCCTCGCCGCGAAGGTCAGCGCCGGCCACGATCCCCACAAGGCCTTGTTCTACCCCAACTACATTCCCGACGACCCGAGCTTCGCAGATCTGGTGGATTACCGCCGGGTACTCCCCAAGGTGTGGGGCATCCTGGGCTGGAACATCTATCTTTACCACGCGCACTTGATCGTCACACCACCGTCCGGGCTGCCGCGCGACGACAAGACCTTCGCCTGGCATCAGGATAGCGGGCGGGTGAACGTGGAGATGGAATCGCACCCTCGACCGCGGCTATCGCTCAAAGTTGCCTACTTCCTGTCCGACACCAGCGTCGAAGGCCGCGGCAACTTCTGGGTGATCCCCGGCAGCCACCTCCAGGACAAGATCGACCGGCCGGTCGGAGGCGCCGGCCAGCCGGCTGGGGCTGTGCCGGTCCTAGCCAAGCCGGGGACGGCGGTATTCTTCGACCGCCGCCTCTGGCACACGGCCAGTCCCAACTGGTCGGACGTGACCCGTAAGGTATTGTTCTACGGCTACGGCTATCGCTGGATCCGCACCAAGGACGATATGACCGTGCAGAGCCTCTGGCCGCACAGCGATACCATCCGCCGCCAGCTCCTGGGCGACGGGCTCAACGCTAACGGCTACTACTCCCCAACGGATGCGGACGTCCCGTTGCGCACCTGGCTACGCGAGCACAGCCCGGATGAGGCGAGGTAGCGCGTCCGCAAGCTACGCACCACCTACTTCGCTTCCAGGTACGGCCCCTGCTGATGGACCCGCTGGTAGACTTGAGCGAAGGCGTCCGATCCGTCGTCATCCCACAGCTCGAGCTGGAGGCCACGGACGGCCCCTTCTTCCTGGCCGGTCATTCGCTGCACTCCGCCCTCCTGCGCTTCCATGAGCGACCGGAAGTAGAGTGTGTGCCCGTCGCGCAGGTGCAAGGCGGCGACGTGCTTGGGGACAGGCGTCGGCTCTCGCGCCGCCAGCCGCGCCAGCGCCGCCTCATCTACCTCCGGTCCCAGTCCCGGCCCTTCCGGGACCGGTGTCCTGCCGTCGATTACCGGGAGGCGCTCCGTGGTGATGTCCTCCGCGTACTGATCGTCCAGGTCGACCGTGTGCAGCACCGGCGCGGGCAGGACGGCCGACAGATGCATTGCCAGCGCCTTGGTCAGCGTGCCGCCGGTGAGCTGGACCACCGCGGCGGTGTTGGCCGCGGCCAGCGCACCGCCCCGCCGCAGCGTCGAGCCAATCTGCCCACCGAGCATATAGGCGTCGGCCATGTCCAGGTGGATCTCATGCAGCCCACCCAGCGGCGTGGGATGCATGACGATGGGCAGGCGGAGCTGCCGGCGCAGCAGCCGCCAGCCCTCGACGTCATTCGGGCGCAAGGGGTCCTCGACGCAGGCCACCGCCCGGCCCTGTTCCAGCTCGCGCAACAGCGGTAGCACCGTGGCGAGGCTACGATTGTGGTTGAAGTCGTAGTGCATCCGGAACTCGGGCGGCGCTGATTCCAGCACCGCCTGGTGCTGGGCCAGGATGTCGTAATACTCGGCCGAGTGCATCTTCATCGTCGTGTAGCCCTCGGCGACCGCCCGCTTCACCTCCTGCCGCAGCTTTTCCGGCGAGGCCGGCTTGGTCCAGGCGGCGACGGGGATGGCGCCGCGCAGCTTTTGCCCCATCAGCTTGTAGGCCGGCAGCTCCAGGTACTTGCCCATCAAGTCGTACAGCGCGCCACCCAGGCCCGGGTTGAAGTCGTTGTTCAGGAAGTCGAACGGGCTCCGGCCCAGCAACGGCTCAACGGCGCTCCGCGGCGGTGGCGGGCAGCGGTAGTCGCCATAGCCGGTCAGCCCGTTGTCGGCCTTGAGCCGGAAGACCGTCCGCACGTTCCAGTTTGGGAAATGCGCGTTATGTGCCGTGTTGCGCGCGACCAGGCGCGGGTAGATAGGGATGATCTCAGCCTCGACAATACGCACCTTGCTTCTCCTCGATCCCTAGCCGACCAGACGCTGATAGCCGGGCGTCTTGGCGTAGTTTTGCAAGATCACCGTGATCTCGCCGGCCATAGCCATCATGGCGTCTCGCGGCGCCATCGTGCCGTTGCGCAGGGCGGTGGTGTACTTGCCGTAGGAGGTGTTGATGTCGGGAATCCACTTCGGGTGGCGGGGATCGGTGCGCGAGTGATCGGCGGAGGTCAGCCACACCTGCTTGTTGAGGCTCGACGGTCGCGGCAGGAAGACCTTCTCGACCACCGGGCGGTAGGCAGGGATGTTATACCCGCCGCCGTCGTCCATCTGGGCGCAGCCCTGATTGGTGAGGTAGAACATGAAGTCCACCGCCGTATCGCGCACCTTGGTCTTGTTCCAGACGTAGAAGCCGTCGATGTAGAGTCGGGTCAAGTGGTCGGCCGGCCCCTTCGGCCGCAGGAAGAGGTTGACCTTGAAGGGCAAGTTGCCCCACGAGCTCAGCGCGGCCGGCTCCGCGCTCGCCCCGGTCATGGCGATATTGCCGGCAGTGAAACTGACGTTGGAGGGGTAATCAATCGAGGGACGCATGAAGATGCGATCTCCCGTGTGTACCTGCTGATACCAGGTCGCGGCGTCGATGCCGCCCGTATTGGCAGCCGGGCTGCTCAGCAGGTCGGTCGAGACCAGGTCGGAGCCGTAGTTCCAGAGCCAGTTGTTGAACACGCCGTCGTCGTCGCCGCCCGGCGTCTCCATCCCGCTCGGCGCATACTTGACCACCTGCTTCAGCATCTGGGTCAGCTCGTCCTGGCCCCAGGTCTGGTCGAAGCCGGAGGCGAGGTTGACCCCGGCCCGCTGCAGCAGGTCCAGGTTGAGACCATACGGCTGCGTGCCAAAGCCCTGCGGCAAGCCGAGCTGCTGCCCCTTCACCTGGTAAAAAGTCAGGGGCGTTTGATACCAATCGCTGGCCTGTAGCTTGCGCTGGGCAAAGTCCGGCGCCACGTCCAGAAACACATCGCTATCCATGAAGCGCAGAAAGCCGCGCGAGGAGTCGAAGAGGACGTCCGGCCCCGTGCCGGAAACCCAGGCGGTGAGCGCCTTCTCCTCGATATCGGCCGAGGAGATGTCGGTGTAGTTGACCGTTACCTTCCCGGCGCTGTCCTTGGTGTAGTTGTCGGCCGGCAAGCGGAAGAGCTTGTCGCCCAGCGGACCGCCGCCTCCGAAGGCCCAGTAGTTCAACGCCACTGCCCCCTGGGTTGGCGGCTTCGCCGTGGCGCTTGCAGCGGCCGACGATGTCGCTGGTGACGACGTGCCGACGTTGCTGGCGGAGGCGCTGCTCGCCGCCGCGCTCGAGCCGGCATTGGTAGAAGCCGCATTAGATGCGCCGCTGCTAGCGGCGCTCGTCGCCGGCGCTGCGCTGGCGGCGGTCGCCGATGCAGCACTCGACGTACCGGCAGCAGTAGACTGGCTGTTGCTCCCACCGCAGGCAGCGAGCAAGGAAAGCAGACCCGTAGAGCCCAGGAGCGCGCCGAGCGCGCTGCGTCGTGACAAGGAACGCGAGCCATCGGGAGAGGATATGGACATCGCTGGGACCTCCTTCACCATTCGTGATGTGGCGCCGGGACGGCAATGCGCCGCCTAGTTGTCTGCCGTGGACATAGGGAACGGCCGGGGGCCGCGATCGCGATCGCGGCCCCGGCATTACCGTCTCTTTGGGTAGTCCGTGCTTCCATAGCGGTCGCCGCCCCAATCACCCGCGCGCCACACCTGCATCGCTAAAGGCGGCGCTCAGCACCCGGTAGGTCTGTTCCATCGCCGCGACCGCGTCGTAGTTGGGACGGCGCTGGACCATGACGGAGATCTCGCAGGTGACATCGCCCGTGTAGCCGCTGGCCTGCATTGCTCGCAGGTAGCGAGCGTAGTCGAACTCGCCCTCGCCCGGGATCAGGAACTCGTGGGCCGGGTACCGGCCGCGCTCGTCCTTGACGTGGGTGTGGACGGTATAGGGGGCCATCGCCCCGACCGATTGCTCGATCGGGATGCCGATCACGTTGAAGTGGCTGATGTCGAAGTTGACGCGGCAGTACGGCGATGCCACCTGCTCCAGGACCCAGAGCATCCTATCTGGGGTGTTAACCGCCTGCCCGCAGTGCGGCTCCAGCGCCACCGTGACGCCGCGGTCCGCCGAGACACGAACCGTCTCACCGACGGCTTCGACAATCCGCCCCTTGAGCTGCTCCCAGTCGTCCGCGCGCCCGCCAATGGCCACGTCCATCACCGGGATCTTGGCGCCGGCCGCCCACTCCAGCGCCAGGTCTAGCTCCCGGCGGTAGGAATCCCGGCCAGCATCGTGCTCCGCGTCGTCGCCGATCTGATTGCGATGGGCGGAGACCAGCCCCGAGAGCTCCAGTCCGGCGGCGTCGAGCAGGCGCCGGATCAGGCGACGCCGCGCCGGATCGAGCGCGTCCAGGCTACTGGTCCCGCCGCCAGTGAGGTCGATCTCCACACAGTCGAAGCCGATGCGGCCCAACTCCCGGATGGCGTCCTCGACGGGCGTCTGCTTGGTCGACCAGGTCGAATAGCCGATCTTCATCCTGAGGTCCCCACCTACGTTACTGCCGCCGGCCAATTCATGATCGACGGCTATACCCACTGCGTTCCCGATAAGGCGGTCCCAGTACCCCCGTCACCGCCCTATCCGAACCGTTTTGCCACTAGACCGCGGATGGCGTCAGGAGGCCGAACTTCTGGTCGATCTCGCGCTGGTAGGCGTCGGCGCGCGCTGACACCATGTCTTCGAGCGTCACGGGGCGGCCCAGCCGTCCGGCCTCGAACGGCGCGTAAGTGAGCGCAACGTCGGCGCGTCCCTCCTCGCCGGTCATCTCCGGCGTCGCGCCGGTGCGGATGCATTCGCCAAGCTCGTAGTACTCCGTGGCAATGATCTTGGAGTCGGTCTGGTTGAACTCGAAGTCGTATTTCCAGACGCGCTCGCCGCCGAACAGCTCGGCCGCCAGCGGGCTCAGCCGGTAGCTCGGCGCGTACTCCAGGATTCGCTCGTCATCGATGGCCTTCCCGTCGTCCAAGGAGAGCTTGCTGGGTCGCCCATTCCGGTTGCCGAAAACCTGGAGTGACCCCTTGGAGCCATAGACGAGGCGCTCGTTGCGGCCCAACCCGTGGCCGGCGTGGTCGTCGATCCACTGCCCGACCGCGCCCGACTCGAAGGCGATGTAGGCGTACAGCGCGTCGTCTCCGGTCGCTCGGATGCTGTCCGGCATAGTGGCAAGGTAGCCGCCGTAGAAGCCGCCCGGCCCCGCCGAGTTGGTCTTGTAGCGGACCTGCTCGTGCAGGCGCGTCGCGCCGAAGACCAGGCGGAACTCGCCCATGTAGTAGCGCATGAGGTCGGCCTCGTGGACCCCGGCATCGACCGGCATGGAGGCGGTCTCCTTCATGTACCGCCAGGGTGTCATGGAGATGCGGTCGCGCCCGCCGATGCTGGTCTGGATCATCAGGCGCGGCCGGCCGACGGCGCCATCGTCGAGCAGCGCCTTGGCCAGGCGGTGGATGGGGTCGCGACGGTAGTTCTCGGCGATCGAGAGGACGCGACCGGCCTTGCGGGCGGTCTCGATCATGAGGTTGCAGCCGCGGATGGTCACCGCCGCCGGCTTCTCGCACAGCACGTGCAAGCCGGCCTCGAAACAAGCGACCGCGACCGAGTGGTGATAGCCGCTCTCGACGGTGACGTCGGCCGCTTGCAGGTCGGGCATCTCGCGGACCATGCGCTCGATGTCGGTAAACACGCGTGGTCGCACGCCCAGCAGCTCCTCCGCCTCATCGGCGAGGAGCTCGGCCTGCTCGCGCTTCAGGTCACAGGCCGCGACCAGCTCCATGTTGCGCTGCGACGAGCCGTACAGGGCTGCCATGCCACGGAGGTGACGCCGCCCCATGCCGCCACACCCGACCGCCGCGTACTTGATCGCCGGCGCCAAGCTTGCCTCCTTGCGGTAGTTGAAATCCCAGATGCGGCCACCATTATATAGAGCGCCACGCCCAACAGGTGCGGATCGCGCCGGAGATCGTGCAGGAAACGCTCGCGGCGGCACAGCGCCACTTCGACCCTACGGAAGCGCGGCATGACCCAATCGGCTTGAGTGTCGATGCCATCGCCCGGCTGGATGGCGAGCATGATCGGAAGATATGCGAGGTTCATCGGAACATACGCGGAGCATGCCCGATCCTGTCGTGCTACCGTACGACGATACCCTGTCGGCCGGCGGCGGGTCGCGGTCCAACACGGAGTAGACCATGAGTCAACAGACGGCGCACCTGGAACGGCCAATTACCAGCCACGACGTCGCTTCCTACCGAAACGACGGATTCTTCCTCTATCACGCGCAGCTCCTTCCCCCGGCCATGCTAGCAGGGCTGACCGAACTCTTCGAGGAGCACGTGGCGATGCTCCAAGAGGGGCAGCGGACCGACGAGCTCAACGTGCCCCACTTCCGGGACCCGCGGTTGCTCGAGTTCCTGCTCGCCGATGAGGTTCTCGATCTGGTCGAGCCGTTCATCGGACCGAACATCGGCCTGTGGGCTAGCCACTTCATCTCCAAGGAGCCACGGATCGGACGTGCCACCCCTTGGCACGAGGACTCGGAGTACTGGAACGGTCGGGCTACCACAATGGAGGGCATCATCACTATCTGGCTAGCCCTGGACCGCGCCACGGAGGACAACGGTTGCATGCGCGTCCTCCCGGGGAGCCACCTCAGCGGGGGCGCCAGGGAGTATGAATCGGTCGATCGACGCACCAACCTGTTCCCTACACAGATCAAGCCCGAACAGGTCGATGAGGCCAGGGCCGTGGCGCTCGAGCTCGACCGCGGCGAGTGCTCGCTGCACGATGCCCGTCTGGTCCACGGCGCTAAACCCAATACGAGCGACACGCGGCGCTGCGGCTACACCATGCGCTACTTCACCACCGCGATCCATTTCTATCCGGAGCGGATTGTGGGGCATAAGCTGTGGCTGGCCCGTGGCCGGGACCTGGGGGACAACCACTATGAGAACTGAGCCCGGTCCGGTAGGTCCACCTCGCGCAGATGGGAGGGTATGGTCCGAATGACGACGCGACGCAATGGGTCTTTGGCAGCAACGGCTGGAAGTCTGAGCCGCCGGCGCGCCTTGCTGCTGCTAGGGGCCGGGGCGGTGAGTGCGACGACGCTCCTCGCCTGCGGCCAGACCTCGCCGGGCCAGACCGCCGCTTCAGCCCAGGCGACGGCTTCTGCCCCGAGCACGGCTGTCGCCCAATCGGGAACGTCGGCCGGCACGACCGTGGCTGCGCAGGCCTCCACCTCTGCCGGCGTCTTGTCCTCGGCATCCGCGCCTCCCGTCGCGTCGTCTGCGGCGTCTACGTCCACCGTCGCGTCGCCCCTGGTGGTCGCGTCCGCGCCGGCGACCTCGGCCGCGTCGGCCAAGGTCCGCATCATGGGCACCTTCGTCGACGAGACGCAGGGCGAGAAGCTGTGGGCGCAGTGGACGCGGGAGATCGCGGCCAAGGAGCCGGGCGTCCAGCCCGAGTTCATCGTGCAGCCCAAAACAGATGTCGGAGACAAGCTGCTAGCCCAGATCGCGGCCGGCGATGCGCCGGACATCATCCAGGGCACCACGATCGAGTATGCCGCCCGCGGCCTGCTGATAGACCTCACGGCTCTGCTCAAACAGGACAAGATCCTGGAGACGCGAAGCTACTTCAAGAAGCCGGTCGCGGCGGCCCAGTTCAACGGACGCTTCTGGTCGATGCCCGGCGGCCTGTCGGCCTACGTGTTCTGGGCAAACCTGGACATGCTCCGGGCGTCGGGCATCGAGCCGCCCAAAGACGGCAGGATGACGTTCGACGATTTTGTCCGGTTCTGCAAAGCGGCAACCAGAGATACGACCGGGACCGGGAGGACCGACCAGTGGGGGTATGCCGCCGACAACTGGTTCAGCCGCATGCCGCCGCTGATCTGGGCGAATGGCGGCGACATGTTCCAGTACAACACGGCCTACAACCTGCTCACCAAGCCGACCTGGGACCTTGGTCCCACGTGGGAAGCGATCCAGTGGCAGGCCGACCTGGTCACCAAGCAGCGTGTATCACCGGCACCGTCAGACGCTGCCGCGCTCAAGGCCAGCACCTTCGAGGGCGGCAAGATGCTGCTCAACTACGGAGGCGGCTGGCTCATCTCGACCTACAGGCAGCAGATCGGCGACAAGTTCCATTGGGCGGCGCTGCGCACTCCCACCAAGAACGCCGGAGATCCGCCGCTGGAGATGGTGCCCGCCTTTCTCCGCGGCTCGATCCTGAAGGATACCAAGACGAGGGACGCTGCCTGGCGGGCGCTGCGCTACATCTCCGGCCCAGAGGGTAACGTGGGCTACCGCACCTACGTGACTGACGAGCTGATCTTCGACACGCCGCCGGAGATTCAACGCTACGTCTCACAGTCGCCGAGCGCCAACACCCAGCTCCTGGTAGACGCGGCACGGGAGGCCGGGGAGCGGCCATTCTACAAAACGGAGGTGCGCGCCCTGTACGGCTGGGCCAGCGACATGGTGCCGGCGATGAACGCGGCATTCAAGCCCATCTACGAAGGGCAGGCCAGCGCCAAGGATGCCGTAGCCAAGCTCCAGCCGCAACTGCAGAACATCATCGACAAGGGCAGGGCCGCCGGCTACGATCCAGACAACCCGAACATCCCGCTCGCCTGAGGCCGGCAGCGTTTTCGGGGACTCTGTGGCTCCGGCGAGCCTCGCACCGGGTTCGCTGGGGAAAGGCGCCGACCAGTGACGATGCTGCGCTGGCCCAACCGGCGGCAGACCGCCTCGAGCGAGACCGGCCGGATCGCCTTGCCGGCGCCCGATGGTCGCCGCGGGTCCGGGGAGCACGAGAAGGCTGCCGTCGCGCCCAGGCGGCCGCGGCGTCTGACCAATAGCACCCAGATGCCGCCAGCCGCTTCCTTTGCTGTCTTCCACCAGATACTCCAACGGCACGTGACGCTGCACTGGCACGAGTTCTACGAGCTTGCCTTCACCATCGCCGGCGAGGGCTCCCACATCGTCAACGGGCTGCGCCGCCCGCTGACCCCTGGGAGCATGTTCCTCCTGACCCCCGTCGACTTCCACGAGATCATCCCCTCGCCCGGTACGACGCTCGAGATGTTCAACGCTATCCTCTCCGAAAAAGTGCTCGAGCCGGAGCTTTACCGCCTGCTATTTGCATCGCCGAGGGACTACGCCCGCGGGGTAGTCGTCACCGAACCCCACGTCATGGCGGGCAACTATCGACGCCTGATGGCAGAGTACAGCAGCCAGCAATCCGGGTTTGAGCTCGCCGTTCGCGCCATACTGGAGTGCATCTTCGTCGATTTCGTCAGGAGCTGGCAGCCGGAGACCGCGGTTACTGGAGGAGCCCATACCTCTCCTCAGCAGGAAGAGCTACACGACGCTCTCGTCTTCATCCACCATCATTTCCGCGAGCCGGTCATGCTGAAGGACGTGGCCATGCACGTCGGACTCTCCCCGAATTACTTCAGCGAGTGCTTCCACAGGATGTCCGGAGCCTCGTTTCAGAGCTACCTGCAAGATCTTCGCCTGCGATTCGCCATGTCATTGCTCGTGGCATCTGACATGTCGGTGACCGACGTGTGTCATTCCTCGGGTTTCAACACGATCGCCCATTTCGAGCGGGCCTTCAAGAAGAAATATGGCAAGCCGCCCGGATCGTGCCGGCGGGACACGGTCACGGCGCCGCGCCCCTGTCAATGAAGGGTCGCTGGTGCTCCCCCAGCGCGTGCAGCACCAACGCCTGGGCCATGCCCGCTGCCGCGCCCCATTGGGCGGTGAGGCGCCGGACCTCCTCCTCGGTTGGCAGTCCCCCGCCCAAGTAGGCAAGCCCGACGGCCTTCCTCACACCCAGGTCCCCCGCGACGACGCGAGGGCGACCCAGCGTGCGCGCCAGCAGCCACTCCGCCGTCCAGACGCCAATGCCGCGCAGGGCGGTCAGCCGCGCAATGACCTCCTCGTCCGCCAACGATGGCAGCGCCGAAAGGTCCAACCGTCCGCTCGCCACCGCCTCGGCCAGGCCGATGATGTACTCCGCCTTGCGGTTCGTGAACTGCAGCGCACGGATGTCGGCTATCTGCAGGCGCGCCAGCGTTTCGGCGTCCAGACTCCAGACCTCGTGCTGACCGACGACGTGCCGCCTGCCGAAAGTGCGGGCCAGCCGCTGCCGCGTGGTGGCTGCCCAGCGCAAATTGACCTGCTGCGCGCTGATCGAGCGCACGATGGCGGCGAAAGGATCGAACTGCCGCACCTGCCGGATGCCGGGGTAGCGCGAATCGATCACCGCGATGATCGGATCGCGCGCAGCAAGCTCCGACAGGAGCCCGGGATCGCCCAGAAAGGTGGACTGCACTGCTGCTACGACCACGGGCAGGTTGGCATCCTCCCCCACAGTGACCTTGAGGGCCGGCGTATCAAGCGTACCGACCGATTGGCAGTAATATGGCAGCACTTGATCCACAGCGCGCAACGTCCGGAGCAGGTGTGTGCCATCCCAACGGTCGATCAGGTCGTCGCCGTTGCGGCGGAACATCTCCAACGAGCTGCGGACATCGAGCGGACCCGGAAGAGGTACAACGGCACAGGTCGGATTGGGCGCCTCAATCAAGTGGTGCTCACTTCTATAGCCATCCGCAGTGCCGCCTTGGTCCGGTGTAGGGGCTGGCCTTGTGCCTGCCCTGGTATCCCCACCGGTCCAAGCTACCGGCTTGGGTATGGTGTTCTCGCCACCTGCCGTTGGGAACGCCGGAATGTCGGCAACCAGGGCAGGCACAAGGCCAGCCCCTACACCGGACCAAGGCGGAACATGCCGCGAACAATTCGGAATCAGGTCAGACGCGGCTGGCCCCGACCCCGCTTGGCGCTTGATTGCCGACGGGTGCTGCCGCCCAAGCGGCCCGGCGGAGCCGCACGGCCTCGGCCAGCGTTTCCAGCACCGGCACCGTCATCTCCCAGCCCATGCAGGCGTCGGTGATGCTCTGGCCGTAGACGAGGCGCGACTTGTCGACCAGCTCCTGCCGTCCGTCGACGAGGAAGCTCTCCATCAGGAGGCCGATGATGCCGCGCTCACCTTGGGCCACCTGCGCGGCCACCTCGGCGGCGACCGCCGGCTGATTGCGATAGTCCTTGTTGCTGTTGCCATGGCTGGTGTCGATCATGAGCCGTGGCAGCAGGCCGACGATGCGCAGCGAATCCAGCGTCTTGCCTACGCTCACGGCATCGTAGTTCGATCCGCGGCTACCGCCGCGCAAGATGACGTGGCAGTCGGGGTTGCCGCGCGTCGCCACAATCGCGGCGAGTCCCTGCTCGGTGACGCCCAAGAAGCGATGGGGCGACGCGGCGGCACGCACGGCGTCGATGGCCATCTGGACGCCACCGCCCGTACCGTTCTTGAAGCCCACGGACATGGAGAGGCCGGAGGCAAGCTGGCGGTGGACCTGGCTCTCCGTCGTGCGCGCGCCGATCGCTCCCCAGGCCACCGCGTCGGCGAAGAACTGCGGCGAGATGGGGTCGAGGAACTCGCAGCCGGCCGGCAGGCCCAGCTCGGCCAGGTCGACGAGCAGCCGGCGCGCCAGCCGCAGCCCGTCGTTGACGGCGAAGCTGCCATCAAGATGCGGGTCGTTGACCAGCCCCTTCCAGCCCACCGTGGTCCGCGGCTTCTCGAAGTAGACGCGCATCACGACGAAAAGGTCCGGCGCGAGCTGGTCCGCCAACTGCCGCAGACGGTTGGCATACTCGATGCCGGCCGCCGGATCGTGGATGGAACAAGGACCCACCACGACGATCAGCCGGTCGTCCTTTCCGTCCAGGATGCGCACGATCTCCTCACGGGCGCAACTCACCGTCGTGGACGCCCGCTCCGAGAGGGGGTAGCCGTCGAGCAGGCTGGCCGGCGACAAGAGTGGCAGGATCTGCTCGACACGGAGGTCGCGAGTTTCCGTCATAGCAAGCGCTCTCTCCTTCTGGAAAGTCCGTCAACCGGTCTACCGCGATCACGTCCGCCGGAGCGCTCTGAGCCGGGTCTCCGTGCGCGCCGAGGCAGGTCAACAAAAAAAGCAGAGGCGTCCGCCTCTGCTGCCGTCCGATTGGTGCTGCTGGTTACGCGGGCCATCCCTTCTCCACCAGCCGACCCAACCGGAGGGCAGCCTGGTAGGTATAGCTCGGATACCCCATGGCGGCTGAGCACAAATGGACGCGCGTCTCGTTCACGCCGAGCAGTATAGCAAGCATTGGTTCGCCGCTCAAGTCCGGGCATGCCGTGAGCTATTCACGCCTTGGCGAGCGAAACGCCCTTGAACTGTCGCACCGTGTCGGTGATGGCGGTCTCGACTGGCAGACGTTCCATCGAACTGGCGCCCACGAAGCCGGCGGCATCGCAGCGCGCCAGGACGTAGGCGGAGTCCTCGGGGGTGGCGATGGGTCCGCCGTGGCAGAGCAAGATGGCGTCCCGGTTCACCGTCCAGGCCGATTCGCCGATGGCTTGCACCGCCGCGGGCGCCGCCTCCAGGGTCATGGCGTCGTGGCGCTCCAGGCCGATAGAGCCGCCCACGGTCAGCCCCATGTGGGCGATGATGGAGTCGGCGCCGGCTTCGGCCATCGCGCGCGACTCGTCGGGATTGAAGACGTAGACGCAAGTGAAGAAGCCCAGCTCGTGGGCCTGGCGGATCATCTGGACTTCCTTATTGAAGCCCATGTTGGTGCGCTCCAGCTCCAGGCGGAAGCGACCGTCGATCAGCCCCACGGTGGGGAAGTTGTTGATGCCGGAGAAGCCCAGCGCGTCCAGCTCCTTCAGGAGGTAAGACATCTGACGCAACGGATCGGTGCCCATCACGCCGGCCAGCACCGGCACTTCTCGCACTACCGGCAGCACCTCGCGCTCGCCCATGTCCTTGACGATCTGGTTGGCGTCGCCATAGGCCAGCACGCCGGCGAGCGAGCCATGCCCCGCCATTCGGTAGCGACCGGAGTTGTAGATAATGATGAGGTCAGCCCCGCCGGCCTCGGCGAACTTGGCCGAGATCCCCGTGCCGGCCCCGGCCCCGACGATTGGTCGGCGCTGCGCTGATTGGGCGCGAAGCCGCTCCAGCACCTGTGCGCGCGAATATCGCATCCACTTCCTCCCAGCGTTGCCCACTGACGCCTGTTGCCAACCGCCGTCGAAAGGCTAGCACACCAGCACGACGATGAGAGGCGGCAAGAGTGGGGTACAGTCTACCCACGACCCTGCCGGCGCCAAACGTGCGCAGGCAGCGACAGGACAGCAAGGCATGGTGGACACCCTCACGCGCAGCCGAGCGCCAGCGGACAGCAGGGAGCAGATTACTCTGCTCTGGCCGCCGGGCACATCAAGGAAGCGACAGGATACTCCCCCATTGGCGCCCTCCGTCGCCGCCGATCTGGACCTGGGCGAGGTAGCGGAGCTGCTCAGCGGCGGCGACCGCTATCGAGAGCGCTTTGTGGAGAGCGTGCTGGCGGAGCTCTGCTCGGACCCGGCGGTGATCTCCTATCGACAGGCTGTCGTGGCGGACTTGTTGGAGGATGACAACCTGCGCGGCCGGCTGACCAAGCTCCTGCCCAGCTTGGCGGCCTTGGGCGAGCGCCGCGACCGCGACCTCGGCAAGCTGGCCCCGTTCGTCCAGGTGGCCGCCCGCGCCGGCGAGTTGGAGCTGCACGTGACCACGGCCATGCAACTGCTCGATGCGCTGGAGCACGGCGCGCTCCGATCGCAGGGCCTGCAGGCGCTGCGCGCCTACTTGCGCGAGGTGACCAGCGCGACCGACTTCCACGCGTTGCAAGAGGAGCTGCCGGCACTGCGCCGCCGGTTGGACCAGGCGCAGAGCTTCACCATCGGCGTCAACCTCACCGGCGAGCTAGTTCCGGAATCGGCCGCGCTGATGTCGGTGAGCGCCGACCGAGTGGAAGGTCGCGGGACCGTGCTGGACCGGCTGTTCGGCAGTGAGGGCAGCGGGCGCGGCATGGCGCCGTTGCGGCTGGGCGACGCCGCCAGCGCCGGCACGCCGGAGAACCGCCTCTACCGCGACCTGCAGAAGCTGCTCCAGGAAATCGCCGCCCCGGTCGCCGAGGCGCTGCAGCGCTACATCGCCATGAACGCCCACGGCTTGAGCCCGCTGGAGCCGGAGCTGGCCTTCCTGCTCAATGGCGTGGCGCTGCTCACCCGGTTGCGCGACGCCGGCTTGCCCATTTGCCGTCCGGAAGTTGCGCCTTTACACGAGCGTGTGGCAATGCTTACCGACGCCTACAACGTCACGCTGGCGCTCCAGATCTACCGGCGCACGGCGCCGCCGCCCAACCATCCTGGCGGCATCATCACCAACCCCGTCAGCTTCGACGACGACCAGGCCCGCATCTGGATCCTGACCGGCCCGAACCGCGGCGGCAAGACCACCTACGTCCGCGCTGTCGGACTGGCCCACGTCCTGTTCCAGGCAGGGCTGTACGTGCCGGCCAGCTCGGCGCGGATGAGCCCGGTGGATGCCATCCACACCCATTTCCCAGTCCCCGAGGCCGGCCTGCTGGGGATGGGCCGCCTGGACGAGGAGGCGAAACGGCTGGCCAAGATCATCGACGCGGCGACCCCCCACAGCCTGATCCTGCTCAACGAGGTGCTCGCCGGAACCAGCGCCGTGGAGGGGCTGGGCCTGGCGACCGACGCCGTGCGCGGGCTACGATTGCTGGGCGCCCGCGCCATCTACACTACCCACCTGCACGAGCTGGCCTTCAACGTCGAGCAGATCAACGCCAGCACACCGGGCCGCGCCAAAGTGGGTAGCCTGATCGCCGATGTCGAGACACCCGATGGCGTGGTCCGCTCCGGCCACCGCCGCACCTTCCGCATCCTGCCCGGGCAGCCGCGCGGTATCAGCTACGCCTCGGAGATCGCCGAGCAGCACGGCATCAGCTTCGCCCAGATAGCGGAGCGCCTGCAGAAGCGCGGGCTAGTGGGCGACCAGAATCTTGACAAGGCAAGTCCTCGCCCTGGCGGGTAAGGCCGCGGGCAACGCCGGGCGTGAGGAAGGTCTGCGCAGTCTGCCTCAGTCGGCAGCCTGTATCGTTTTACGCGCCGATGAGTCCGAGGGCGCCGAATCAAGGGAGTGACGACATGAAGTACATAATCCTGATGTTCGAGGACCAGTCCGGCTTGGAGGGCCAGTCGTGACACAGCTACTCGAGAGCAAGAACGCCATCATCTACGGTGCGGGCGGCAGACTCGGCAGCGGCGTCGCCCGCACCTTCGCGCGCGAAGGCGCTGCCGTGTTTCTCGCTGGCCGGACGGAGGCGACCTTGCAAGTGGTCGCCGGCGACATCGCTTCCGGCGGTGGGCGGGCGCATGTGGTGGTGGTCGATACCTTGGACGAGCACGCAGTCGAGGAACATGCCAGGTCGGTGGTCGATCAGGCGGGCGGCATCGACGTGTCCTTCAACCTCACCTCCCGCGACGACGTCCAGGGCACCCGGCTGCTCGATATGGACCTCGAGGACTTCCTGCGCCCGATCGCGATCGGGGTGCGGTCGAACTTCATCACGGCGCGAGCCGCCGCCCGCCACATGGCCCAGCAAGGATCCGGAGTCATCCTCATGGTGACCAGCGGCTCTGGTGAGGCCTGGACGCCGCCGGAGGTGTGGGCGATGGGCGGCACCGGGCCGGCCGACGCGGCGACGGAATCATTCATGCGCTACCTGGCCGCTGAGGTAGGGCCTCGCGGAGTCCGGGTCGCCTGCCTGTGGACGGCCGGCGTCGTGGTGGAGAACGATCCCCTTGGGGCGGCCAAAGACTTACTGGTGGGCATATCCATGCTGCGCAAGCGGCCGACCATACAGGAGTTCGCCGACACGGCGGCCTTTGTCGCTTCCGACCGCGGCAGCGGCATCACCGCCTCGATCGTCAACGTGAACAGTGGGATCAGCGCACGCTAATCAGCCGAAGTGCCGCGGGGAACCCCGTCACCAGGCCCCGAAGTTGCAATGGTGGTCATACCAGCGGGAGATCGCCAAATCGTGTTGGTGTCGGACGGCCCCCTGCAACACGGAATCGCCACGGCTCCCGGAAATTAAGGTAGGGAAAGGCTGGGCAATGGCGGTTGCCGTTGCTGCCGCGTCCAGTTCAGGGGCACGAGTCCGCCTGACTTCGGCGGATGTCGAGAACGAGGCGACCGCTCCGACCCAGTTGGGAGAGCGCCCGCGTGGGCGCCAAATCAGAGGAGTAGCGAGATGAAGTACATGATCATGGTGTTCGGGGACCAGTCCGGCCTGGACGGCAAGTCGAAGGAGTGGATCATGGAGATGATGGAGTTCATGAACAAGGTCAACGAGGACCTCACGACGGCTGGCGAGCTCGTCGACGCCCAGGGGCTCGCTGACCCAAGCCAGGCCAAGACCGTCCGCATCAAGGGCGGTATCCCGGTCGCGACCGATGGCCCGTTTGCCGAATCGAAGGAATCGCTCGCGGGGTATTGGGTCGTCGACGTCGACGGCCAGGCGCGCGCGATCGAGATTGCCTCGCGAGTCGTCGGATTCACCCGCGAGCCCATCGAGGTGCGCCAGATCATGGACGCACCGCCGGAGATGTGAGGACGGACACCCGCACCGAGGACCTGCTGCGCGAGCTCGCGCCGCGGGTCCTCGGCACGCTCATTCGGCGGCACGGGCAGTTCGACGCCTGTGAGGACGCCGTACAGGAGGCGCTGCTCGCCGCGGCGCTGCAGTGGGCAGAGGAGGGCGTGCCCGACGGCCCGCGATCGTGGCTCCTGACCGTCGCCTCCCGCCGTCTGGTCGACGAATGGCGGAGCGAGAGCGCCCGGCGGCGCCGGGAGGAGACCGCCGCCGAACTGGAGCTGTCAGGCCAGGGGCAACCGTCCGACCAGGATGACACGCTCACCCTCCTGTTCCTGTGCTGCCACCCCTCGCTCTCCGTGCCTTCGCAGCTGGCCCTCACCCTGCGCGCAGTCGGTGGGCTGACGACGGCGGAGATCGCGAAGGCCTTCCTGGTTCCCGAGGCCACGATGGCCCAGCGCATTAGCCGCGCCAAGCAGCGCATCAAGAGCACAGGCATGCGATTCGACCTCCCGCCGGAGCCGGAGCGGGGCGACCGCCTCCGCGTCGTACTGCACGTGCTCTATCTCGTCTTCAATGAGGGCTACACGACGAGCTCGGGCCCAGCGCTGCACCGGGCCGACCTTACCACCGAGGCCATCCGGCTGGCGCGCATGCTCCACCAGCTCATGCCAGGGGAGGGCGAAGTCGTTGGTCTACTCGCCCTCATGCTGCTGACCGATGCCCGGCGGGCTGCCCGGACGAACGCGGATGGCTCCCTCGTTCCGCTCGCCGAACAGCAACGCAACCTCTGGAACATGGCGCAGATTGCGGAAGGCGTGGCACTCTTGACCCGCACCCTCGGCACGCCGCCGATCGGTCCGTACCAGCTGCAGGCAGCGATCGCCGCGGTGCATGACGAAGCGCCGAACGCCCAGGAAACGGACTGGCCGCAGATCCTGGCGCTGTACGAGGTGCTCGAACGAGTGTCGCCCGGACCCGTGGTCACGCTCAATCGGGCGGTTGCGGTCGCCATGGTCAACGGGCCGCGAGCCGGCCTCGCCGTGCTTGGAACCCTCGACACGGACGACCGCATGGCCCACACGCACCGCCTCGAGGCGGTGCGGGGGCACCTACTCGAGCTCGTGGGGGACGTGGTCGCCGCCCGCAAATCCTACCAGCGGGCGGCAAGGATGACTGCGAGCATTCCCGAGCAGCGCTACCTCGCGCTGCGGGCCGCCCGGCTGGGCTAGGGTGAATCGGCCGATATGCCATACCCGGCAGTACTCCCGGCGCCACCCCCATTTGACCGGATCGCCCCGGTGCCGTAACGTCGCCCGCACGGTCCGGTGAGGCAGCGACCCGCGCTCGGGGCGGCAGGAACAGATAGGTCCAGTACATGCCAGTCTTGATCGAGTCTGCCAATCCCAGGCGTCAGGGAGCGAGCGCGGCACGGGGCGCGCACGCCAGGAAGCTGACGCTGCCGCAGCTCGAGCGCCACCTCTTCGCCGCGGCCGACATCCTGCGCGGCAAGATGGACGCCTCGGAGTTCAAGGAATACATCTTCGCGATGCTGTTCCTCAAGCGCTGCTCCGACGAGTTCGAGGCGCGCTACGACGAGATCATCCGCGATAACCTGGAGCGCGGCCGAACGCGGGAAGAGGCAGAGGCGCGGGCCGGCTCGCGCCTGCGCTACGCCGAGACCTTCTTCGTGCCGCAACGAGCGCGCTGGCCCTACTTGCGCGACTAGCTGCACGAGGATGTCGGGAACGGGCTGAACAAGGCGCTTGGCGAGCTGGAGGCGGAGAACGCAGCGCTGGATGGGGTGCTGGACCACATCAACTTCATGCGCAAGGTGGGGCAGACGCGCATCCCCGACCAGAAGCTGCGCGACCTGATCCGCCACTTCGGCAAATACCGCCTACGAGTACCTGATGTTCGCCCAGCACACGCTGGCGGTGCTGCGGGCGAACGGGATGCTTGCCACGGTCATGCCGCACGGTGTGTTATTTCGCGGCGGGGCGGAGAAGGAGATTCGCAAGGGCCTGATCGAGGATGACGTGCTGGAGGCGGTGATCGGCCTGCCGCCCAACCTGTTCTACGGCGCCGGCATCCCCGCCTGCATCCTGGTGATGCGCTCGCGCGGAGCCAAGCCGGCCGAGCGGCGCGGCAAGGTGCTCTTCATCAACGCCGACGCCGAGTACTTCGCCGGTCGCGCCCAGAACTATCGGCGGCCGGAGCACGTGGAGAAAATCGCCTCCGCTTTCGCCGCCTTCCGCGACATCCCCGGCTACGCTGCGGTCGTGCCCGTGGCCGAGCTAGCCGCCAACGACTGGAACCTGAACATCCGGCGCTACGCCGACAACGCCCCGCCGCCGGAGCCGCAGGACGTGCGGGCACACCTGCTCGGCGGCGTGCCAAAGGCCGAAGTGGCAGCGAAGCAAGACCTACTCGCCGCCCACGGGCTCAATCCGCTCGACCTCTTGGTGGAGCGCGACGCCGCCTACTTCGACTTCGCGCCGCCCATCGCCGAGCGCCGCCAGATCAGCGCGGCCATCGCTGCCAATGCCGGCGTGGAGGCCCAGGAGGCGCGGCTGCGCGACGCCTTCGCGACCTGGTGGCAAGCGCGCGAGGGGCGCTTGCTGGGTCTGCCGGTGACGAAAGACCTCTCGGCGGTGCGCGCCGAGCTGCTGGAGTCGTTCGCCGCCGCGCTCACCCCCATCGGACTGCTCGACCGCTTCAAGGTGAGCGGCGTGATCGCCATCTGGTGGAACGAGAGCCAGTACGACCTGAAGACCCTGGTCGAGCAGGGGTTCGCCGGGCTGGTGGACGGGTGGGTAAGCACGGTCCTCACCGCCCTCGAGAACACCGATTCCGGCAACGGCGAGCGCTTCGACCCGACCAGCCACAAGGTCGTCGCGCGACTGCTGCCCGGCTACCTGGAAGAGCTAGCGGCCAGCGAGGCCACCCGCTCCGATTTGGAGAGCCGCCTGGACGCTACCACCAAGAAGGGCGGCGAGGAGGACGACACCGAAGACGTGGAGGAGAACGAGGAGACGCTGAGCGCCGAGGAGGTCAAGGCACTCAAGCGAGACCTGGCTGCGGCAAAGAAGGAGGGGCAGCGCCTCAAGTCAGAGTTGGCGCGGCGTCTGGAGCAGGCCCGCGCCGAGCTGGATGAGGGCGATTGCCAGCGACTGGTGCTCGACATCGGCCGAAGCGACCTGTCCGGGCATCTCGATCGCCACGTTGTCGCACGCCGCGTGCAAGTCGTGGCAGCATTCGAGAACTGGTGGGATAAGTATCGCGTGACGCTGCGGGACATTGAAGCGGAGCGAGAAGGGACCGTAACGAGCGTCAACAGGATCCTTGGGGGCCTCGGTTATGCCAATTGAATCCCGCCGGGAGGAGTTCCTTGGTGACATCCTGGCGCTGGAATACGGTGCTAGTCTGCCGGAAACCCACCGGAGCGGCGGGGGTTTTCCGGTTTATGGCTCAAATGGCGAGGTCGGGTGGCACGATTCCTACCTCGTATCCGGTCCAGGAATCATTGTTGGGCGCAAGGGATCTGTAGGCGCCGTAGCATGGAGCGCAGCCTGTTTCTGGCCAATTGATACGACGTACTACGTCGTACCAAAGGACCGGCTGAATCTTCGCTGGTGCTACTGGCTGCTACGCTCCCTTCCGCTTCGGCGGCTGGACAGCTCAACCGGAGTGCCCGGCCTGAACCGAAACGACGTGTACCGCATTCGCGTTCTCCCTCCACCTCCTTCCGAGCAGCGCCGTATTGCCGAAATCCTCGACACCATCGACGCCACCATCCAACAAACCGAAGTGTTGATCGCCAAGCTCAAGCAGGTGAAGGCCGGGCTGCTGCACGACCTGCTCACGCGCGGGCTGGACGAGCAGGGGCAGTTGCGCGACCCAGCGGCACGTCCGGACTACTTCCAGGTTACGTCACTCGGTCTGGTTCCTGAATCATGGAACTTGTGGTCGGTGGTCGAGCTTTTCGAGATGCAACTTGGCAAGATGCTGAGCAAGGCAGCAAAGACCGGGCAAAGTCCGTACCCCTACCTGGCTAATCGCAATGTCCAGTGGGATCACGTCGATCCGTCCGATCTCGAGACGATGGACTTTACCCACGACGAGCAGGAGAAGTTCTCCCTGTATCCCGGAGATCTGCTCGTTTGCGAAGGTGGCGAGGTCGGCAGGACCGCCCTTTGGCAGGGTGAACTACCGAACTGCTTCTTCCAGAAGGCGATCCATCGTCTCCGACCAAGAGATGGCCGAATCTTACCGGGCTACATGCTTCGATACATGCGGTTGGCGGTAGACTATGGCCTGCTCACTCGCTTCGTGTCGCAGACGAGCATCACACATCTGACGAGGGAGAAGCTCGCCCTGGTCACGGTACCGGTTCCACCCA
Source organism: uncultured Chloroflexota bacterium (assembly GCA_937967325.1). Classification (GTDB taxonomy): domain Bacteria; phylum Chloroflexota; class UBA4733; order UBA4733; family UBA4733; genus UBA4733. Next base: position 17,938 of record CALBSQ010000325.1, on the reverse strand, counting down.
TTGAGGAGCAAAGGGCGATTGTCGCCATTCTGTCCAGGCACGATTTGCGCCTTCAGGTCGAGGAAACCTACCGGGACAAGCTGCGACAACTCAAGCAGGGACTTATGGACGACCTGTTGACAGGGCGAGTGCGTACGTCGTCCATGGCGGCGGGAGGATCTGGGGGATGACAGCACTGAGCCACCTCGATCTCCAAGGGCTGGCAGAGGGCAGCGTCCTCGAAGTGTGGAAGGCAGACACCTTTTCCAGATCCCTACCTCCAAATAGGAGGGCAGGTTATGTGGCTCACCCAGATCCGCCGCGATTGTATGCCAGTGAACGACGTCCAAACGCGCGACAACGCTGTGGAATATAGTCACGTCGGCTCAGCCAAGATGCGCGATGGCGCCAAATAGGTCACAGTTGCTTGGCGGCTCTCGGGCCGGCGGCCCGACGCTACCTTGACGTGCTCCCGGCGGCGGCGTAGTATGGGGACGCCAGCCGGGGACCCGCGGCCCGACGCGCCCGCGGTGGGTGTGCCCACGCCCAGTGCCTGGTGGTACCCCCACGTGGGTCTGCGCGTGGAGAGCGCAGAGGAGGCCTCACCATGGATCGCTCGCTCACGCGCCGGATGCTCCTCCGCGGCAGCGCCCTGACCACCGTCGGCCTGGCCGGAGTGGCCGTCCTGGCCGCCTGCGGCGGGACCAGCGGGGCCACGATCGCCGCGTCCTCCACGGCCGCGGCCACGACCTCGGCTGCAGTGTCCGCCACGCCCGTCACCACCGCCACAGCGGCACCGGCCTCGGCGAGTGCGGCGGCTCCAGCGCCGACCACTGCGGCTGCCGTGACCACCGCGGCCGCGGCCACGACCGGCAGCAGCACCGCGCCCGCTACGAGCGCCGCGGTCGCCAGCGCCACGGCGGCGCCCGCGCCGGGCGCCATCACGATCACGGTCTTCACAGAACTGGCCGGCGATCAGGTCACCCGGTTCGCCACCGCGATCGGCGACCCGTACCACCGGGCGCACCCCACCGTCACCCTGGAAGGGCTCCCCCAACCGCAAGCGGGCACCCAACAGGTGATGGAGAAGCTGACCACCTTGATCGCTGGCGGCGTCCCGCCGGACATCTTCGAGGGCCCCCGCGACGCCACCTTTCTGGTGACGCAGGGCTTCGCCGATCCGGCGACGATGGACGATCTGGTCAAGCGCGACCACTACCCGACCGACAGCTATAACCCCAAGAACTTTGCCGACCTCGCGGTCTATCAGGGCCACATCGTGCAGATGCCCTGGAAGCTCGGCGGCAATAGCCTGGCCATCCTCTGCAATGCCGACCTCTTCCAAGCGGCCGGCGTCCCCCTCCCGTCCACCGACCTCGCCCAAGCCTGGACGTGGGACGATTGGGTCCAGGCCGCGGCGAAGCTGACCAAACGAACGGGGGACAAGGTCAGCCAGTTCGGCCATAACAGCCTCGCCTGGACCATCGGGAGCTGGCCGCTCCTGTGGCAGACCGATTGGGTCTCCCCCGACCTGAAGACGGTGATCTGCGACAATCCGGACATGATGGACTGCTACACGCGGCTGCAGGACTTGTACTATAAGTCGCGCGTGGTCCCCCTGCCGGGGGAGGCCGCGCAGCTGTTCGGGAAGGTCGACCTCTTCGTCGCCGGCAAGGCGGCGATGCAGATCGTGGCCGCCTATAACTGGACCAATTACACGGTCACGCATCCGGCGGCGTCGACCCACCTCGCGCCCATCCCCAAGGTGAAGATCAGCACGCCGGATATGAACGCCCACGGCATGTCGATCGTCAAGGGCTCCAAGCATCCGCCGGAGGCCTGGGACGTGGTCAAGTATCTGATCGACGGCGCCCGGCTCAATCAGCTCTCCGACCAGATCCCCGCGCGCCTGGACTTCCTGGACGCCTACATCAAGGACACCATCGCGGCGACCCCGGCCATCGACACGAAGTTGGTCGTGGCGATCTGCCGCGACTTCGTGCCGCAGACCCTCTTGGGTCGGGAGACAAATCAGGACCAGATGTACAACCTGATCAACCCGAAGCTGGACGCGCTCTGGAAGAACGCCGTCACGCCGCAGGCCATGCTCAGCGGGTTGAAGCCACCGCTGCAAGCCCTCGCCAACACAGCGTGAGGGCCGCCAGGCCGCCCGCCGCGGGCGGCCACCGGCACCCGACCGCGCGCCCAGCGCACCCGGCGCAGCGGGCGGCCTTGGTAGTCCCGCGCGAAGCGCCCGGTTCCGATAACGGCGCTTCTCGGAAACAGACGGTTATAGGATCCTGTCGGTCGACCTTTCTGGTATGGGCGGGCCTGCTCATCCGCGCCCCGGAGGGCGCCACAGTCCCGCCACGCTGTCCGTTCCCGCCATCGCCGCCACGACAGCCCGGGCGGTGGCGCCTAACGGCGGGCCAACGGCAGGCGGACGACCTGCCCTTGCTCGGACGCCTGGTAGATGGCGAGCACCGTCTCCACGGCGATGGCGCCGTCCTCGCCCGTCACCGCGGGCGGCCGCCCTTCCCTGACCGCCGCGACGAACTCCGCCAGCTCTGCCTCGTGCCCGCTTGCCGGCCGCGGGAACTCCACCCGCTCCCAGGTCGTCGCGCCCTGCCGCGCCAGGTGGACGTCGCCCCAGGAGTGGACCCGGATGGCTCCGCGGGTGCCGACGATCTCCGTCACGCTGGTCGCGGCCGGCCGCGCCACGGCACGGCTCTGCGTCACCGTGGCGTGGACCCCGTTGCTGTAGCCGAGCAGCGCCTGCCCGGTGTCCTCACCCTCGTTGGTCTGCAGCCAGTTGCCGATGCGGGCGGCCAACCAGCTCACCTCCGCGCCCAGCCACCAGCGCAGGCGGTCCACGGCATGCACCCCATTGTCGAGGAAGACGCCGCCGCCGGATAGCGCCACTTTCCCCCGCCAGCCGAGCTCACCGGGCGTGCCCAGGATGGTGTCCTGCGCCATCACGTTCTCGCCGATCTCCCCGGCCTCGAGCAGCTTCTTCACCGTGCGGTTTTCCGGCAGGAAGCGGTGTGTCTGGCCGGTCATGAGCAGCACGCCGCTCCGCCGCGCCGCGCCGATGATGGCGTCACAGTCGGTGAGGGTGGTCGCCAGGGGCTTCTCACACAGGATATGCTTGCCCGCCGCGGCCGCCGCTTCGCAGGCGGCGCGATGCAGGGTGTGGGGCAGACAGACGCTGACGGCATCCACTCGATCCAGGATGTCGAGATAGTTGGCCACGTGGCCCACACCGTACTCGGCGGCGAAGGCGGCGCCGCGCTGCGGGTCGACCTCGGCGATGGCGACCACCTCGACGTCGGGCAGCTTGCGGTAGGCATCGGTGTGGCGCTTGCCCATGCCTCCGCCCCCAATAATGCCAACCTTCAGCGCCATGCTGGTCTCCTCGTCGTGCAGGCCTCCACGGACGTGCTCGGGATGTGGTCGTAGACGACCACAGTGCATGTCGTCGTCCCCGCTGGCGCGTCAAGCACTGGCGAGGATGGCGTTCATCTGCTGGTTGGCATTGGTGAGCGCGCTCTGCACGGAGCCCGGCGCCTTGCCGTACATCTCCCCCAGCGCGGCGCCCATCACCTTGGAGCACTGCCCGTAGGTCGGCCAGTACTCGAAGTTGACCGCGAGCTGCTGGTAGAGCGTGTTGATCATGAAGTCGCGGAACTTGGTGGCCTGATCCGCCGGCAGGAAGCTCAGATACTCCGCCCACAAGGCCGGGTCTTTCATCGGCAGCGGCTGGCCCTTGCCTACGGCCGTCCAGGCCTTCCAGCCTTGCAGCCCACCGGCCCATTCGGCCAGCGCCCAAGCGTCGTCCGGGTGGCTGTTGCTCTTGGCAATCGACCACAGGTGTCCCTGGCTGAAGTGCTGCTGACCGTCCGGTCCCTTCGGCAACGTGTGCCACGTCCAGTTGAACGCCGACGCCCCCGGCTTGGAGGTGTCCAAGTGGATGCTGTAGGGGTAGTTGCCCCAGTTTTTCACCATGGCCACGTTCCCACTGGTGAACCCGGTGTTGGCGGGCAACGGATCGGCCGCGGAGGGCAGACTCTGGTCGTTGTAGGCCGCCTGCTGGAACAGGGTCAGCGCATCCATCGTGGGCTGGTCGTTGAGGAGCGCCTTCTTGGCGTTGGCGTCGACCCAGTAATGGTTGGCGTAGTTGTGGATGATGCAGAAGTGTTGCGAGCCGGCCTGATTGGCGTCGTTGGTGCCGCCGAACTGGTGCTTGGCCGGGTCGGTGAGCTGCTTGGCGATCTGTCGCCAGTCGTCGTAGCTCCAGTCATCCTTGGGCAGGTCGATGCCCTTGGCCTTGAAGAGGTCGGTGTTCAGGTAGAGGAGCACCCCGTTGAAGTCCTGGGCCGTGCCCCAGAACTTGCCCTGGTATTGCATGGCGTCGACCATTGGCTTGAGGTAGAGATCGGGCGCAGCGTCCTTGCTCGCCTGGATGTGGCCGCTCAGGTCCAGCATCAGCCCCTTGTCTACCCACTCCGGCTTGTATTGCGCCCAGAGATTCAGCACGTCCGGCGGCGTGCCGCTGGAGAGCATGGCGATGGTCTTGTCGATGTAGGTGTCGTAGGGGATGATGGAGGGCTCCAGCTTGTAGCGGCCGGCGAACTGCGCGTTGAACTTGGCCGCGACGGCGTCGAGGTCGCCTTTCTCCACGGTATCGTAGCCGGAGAGTGTCAAGGTCTGGCCGCCTTGCTTGGCGGCGGTCGTCGCGGCCGTGGCGACTGCCGTCGGCGCAGCGGCGCCGCTGACGCTGCTGGCCGGCGCAGCGCTGGTCGACGTCGAAGACGAGGAAGCGGCGCTCACGGAGAGCGCACTGGAAGTCGCGGCACTCGATGGAGCGGCGCTGGACACGGCAGCGGTGGACGCCGTCGACGTCCCGGCCGCCCCCCCGCAGGCGGCCAGGAGCGTCGCCCCGGCCAGGCCGGCCACCGTGCCGGCCGCCTGTAACATCCCCCGTCGAGTCAGCGCCCGATGCATCGCTGGACCTCCTCCCACGCGCTCCCGCTGGGCATTCCTGGCGGAGTTGCTGCCCGCCACCCGGCAATGGTAGAACGTACACCGTAGGTGGTCAAGCCTGGCGGTGCCCCCATCGGGCCGGTTGCTTGGAGACATCATATGATCGAGCGTGGACAAGGCGATCTTCTGAAAGCCGACGCCGAGGCGCTGGTCAACGCGGTCAACTGCGTCGGCGTTATGGGCAAAGGCATCGCGCTGCAATTCAAACTGGCGTTCCCCGAGAACTTTCGCCGCTACGAGCAGGCATGCCGAGCGGGCGACGTGCAACCGGGCCGAATGCTCGTTGTCGAGACCGGGTCCGCAGCCAACCCAAAGTACATCATGAACTTCCCGACGAAGCGGCATTGGAGGGATCGGTCGCGCCTGGAAGACATTGAAGCCGGGCTTCACGTGCTGATCGAGGCGGTTCGGCAACGAGCTATCCACTCCATCGCGATTCCCGCGCTCGGTTGCGGCAACGGCGGGCTCCAGTGGTCCGTGGTGAGGCCGCGCGTTGAGATGGCGTTCGCTCGCCTTCCCGACACGCGAGTCGTCCTTTTCGGCGTGGACAGTAAGCACGCTGACTCGCCGGCTACAGCTCGTAGCACATCGAGCTCACGCCCTGGGCCAGGCTAATGCGGTCGGGGATGGACTACTTGTCCCCGCTCGTCGAGAACGATTTGCAGTGCTTCGCGGATGGGTGCGTACTCGACATCGCTGAGTTGCGCGCGGACTCGGTGCACTCGCTCCACGGACAGTGCTCGCACCTGATCCAATAGGCAGATGGAGGGGGATCGGAGGCCGGCGAGGCCCGCCGGAAAGCGCGGGTAGAGCCGCCGGCTATTGGCCGCCCAGGCCTGACCGCGATCGCTGGTAAGCGGTGCGACGATTGCCGTCTCGAAGCGAGGCGCGCCAGCCAACCGCGGGAGACCCACCACTACGGCCGGTCGGTAGCCCTCCTGCTCATGACCACCCGGACGGTGCTCTGGGAACAGCGCGGTGATGAGACTACCGATCCTCAGTTGATCAGGCACGCGGATACTCCGGCGTTAGTGGCTCGCCCTCATCAAGCTCCTCTTCCTCCCATTGATATGGATCATGCAAGCCGAGCTGGGACACGTCACCCTCCAGCCAGCGCAGGTCACGTGCCGCGCGGTCGGGGACGCTATCGCCAAGCTCGCGTTCAAGCGCCTGCTCGATGAGGTCCTTCACCGTCACGTTCCGTAGCGCGGCCGCCACTTTCAGTCGCCGCTTCAGCGCCGGCTCGACATCCACGGATAGCCGTACTCGCATGGCTTTCCCCCATGTGTCGATGTGTCAATGTGACATCAACACTGTACCACGACGGAAGGCTTCGGGAACACCGTACCCAACCTGGAGCGTGGCCGGGTGGGGTTACCAGGGCGGGCACAAGGCCAGCCCCTACACCGCCGCGACGGAAATTCCGGAATGCGCACTGCAATGCCATCAGTGCGCGGTTCGGTTGTGGCTTCACGTTGGCTTCTGTATAGTCATTGTCGGCAATCGGTCGGCCGAGGTGTATCCGACACCGGTAGGCGGCGATCCGGCCGCAGCCGAAGATCGGATGTGCTCTTGGCTCGACCACCGCGAGCTGAGGATCTGACGTGGCGCCCATCCCTGACGAGCGCACCAAGGTCGAGCTGCCGCTCATCGAGCAGCTCGAGGCGATGGGCTGGCAGCGCATCGAAGGCGACGTCGATGTTCCCGAGCTGACCGAGCGGCGCAGCTTTCGCGAGGTGCTCCTGTTTGAGCGGCTGCGCGCGGCGATCCGGCGCATCAATGTCGACGCGGACGGCCTGCCCTGGCTCGACGACAGCCGCGTCCATCAAGCGGTGGGAGCGCTGGAGCGGCTGGGCGCCTATCAGCTTCTGGAGGCCAATCAGGTCGCCACCGGCCTCCTCCTGCAAGGGACCGAGGTTGAAGGCGACCCGGACCGGCACGGCGGCAAGGAGCAGCCCGTCCGCTTTGTCGATTTCCAGCACACCGAGCGCAGTGACTTCCTGGTGATCGACCAGTTCCGCGTCGATGGCCCCGCCGGTCAGCGCACCATCGTGCCGGACGTGGTCCTGTTCGTGAACGGCATCCCGCTCGTGGTGATCGAGTGCAAGAGTCCCGCCGCCACCGATCCGATGGAGGCGGGCATCACCCAGTTGCTGCGCTACAGCAATCAGCGCGAGTGGGTCGAGGGCGACGAGGGCGCGGAGCCGCTCTTCCACTACAACCAGCTCCTGGTGTCGACCTACTTCTACGAGTCGCGTGTCGGCGTCGTCGGCGCCTCCTACGAGCACTACCTGGAGTGGAAGGACACCAGTCCGGTACTGCTGACGCGGGTCTGGGCGGAGCTGGGCGTCGAGACGTTGAGCAGCCAGCAGATCCTCGTCGCCGGCATGCTCCGCCCAGACCACCTGCTGGATCTGGTGCGCAACTTCACGCTCTTCACGCGCGCCGAGGGCAAGAACACGAAGATCGTCGGCCGCTATCAGCAGTTCCGGGCGGTCCACGAGGCCATTCGGCGGCTGCAAAAGGGGCAGACCCGCCTCCAGCACGGATTCACCGATCAGCGCGGCGGCATCATCTGGCACACCCAGGGATCCGGCAAGAGCCTCACCATGGTCTTCCTGGTGCGCAAGCTGCGTACGCTGCCGGTGCTGCGCCGCTTCAAGATCGTGGTGATTACTGATCGCACCGACCTGGAGAAGCAGCTCGGCGACACGGCACTGCTGACCGGCGAGACGGTGCATCGAGCGCGCAGCGCCGCGGACCTCCAGGAGCGGCTGCGGGAAGATGGTCCGGCGCTGGTCTTCGCGCTGATCCAGAAGTATCACGCGCCGGACGACGACGCCGAGGTGATCGAGCTGTCGCCGCGAACCGCTTCCACGGCGTCTGCTCAGCGCGTCGCCGAGCCGGCAGGCGACTATCGCTCCGGCGGGGATGTCCTTCGGCTGGCCGATGCCGAATCCACCTTCCCGGTCCTCAACGAATCGGAAGAGATCCTCGTGCTGGTGGACGAGGCGCATCGCTCGCACACCAACACCATGCACGCCAACCTGCTGAAGGCACTGCCCAACTGCGCCCGCATTGGCTTCACCGGCACGCCCATTTTGATGGGCGACCGCAAGCGCACGCAGGAGATCTTCGGCGACTTCATCGACCGCTACACGATCCAGCAATCGGAAGACGACGGCGCTACCGTGCCCATCCTCTACGAGGGCCGCACGACCGAGGGCGTCGTGGCCGACGGGCGGAGCCTCGACCATCTCTTCGAGGATATGTTCCAGGAGCGGACGCCGGAGGAGCTGGAGGTCATCAAGCGCAAGTACGCCACCGAAGGCGACGTGCTGGAGGCGCCCAGGCTCATCGCCGCCAAGGCGCGCGACATGCTGCGGCACTACGTCGAGACGGTGCTGCCCAACGGCCTCAAGGCGCAGGTCGTCGCGGTCAGCCGGCTGGCCGCCGTACGCTATCAGCGGGCGCTGGTTGAGTCCCGCGACGAAATTACACGGCAACTGGAGGCGATGGACGCCGCACTCTTGACCCTCAGCGACGACGAGCTGCAACGCCGCGGTCGCGAGGTTGGCTTCCTCGTGCGTGCGCATCCTCACCTGGAGACGATCCGCCGGCTGGAGTTCGCGGCGGTGATCTCCGGCAATCACAACGACGACCCGGCTTGGCGAACGTGGAGCGATCCGGGGACAACCGAGGCGCGGATCGAGCGCTTCAAGAAGCCGCTCTCGACGCCGGATGGCGGCGCCGGCGATCCGCTCGCCTTCCTCTGCGTGAAGAGCATGCTGCTCACCGGCTTCGATGCGCCCGCCGAGCAGGCGCTCTACCTGGACCGCTTCATGCAAGGGCACGAGCTGCTGCAAGCGATCGCCCGCGTCAACCGCCCGCACGCCAACAAGTCGCACGGCCTGGTGGTGGATTACTACGGCGTCGCCCGGCATCTCAAGGAAGCGCTGGCAGCGTACAGCGCGGCAGACCTGCAAGGGGCGATGCTACGCCTGGATGACGAGCTGCCCACCCTGGAGCTGCGCCACCGGCGTGCGCTGGCAGTCTTCCAGATCCGCGGGATCCCCGACATCGCCGCCGTGGACGCTTGCGTGGATTTGCTCCGCGACGTGAAGGTCCGCGCCGATTTCGTCGTCAAGCTGAAGCAGTTCCTGGAGAGCCTGGACGTGGTGCTGCCGCGGCCGGAGGCGTTGCCCTACCTGCGCCACGCCAAGCTGCTTGGTTACATCAATAAGGCCGCCGCCAATCTCTACCGCGACTCCCAGCTCAACCTGGCCGGCGCGGAGCCGAAGGTGCGCCGCCTCATCGACGAGTACGTCCTGGCGCGCGGGATCGACCCGAAGATCCCGCCCGTGTCGATCATGGCTGCCGACTTCAACCGTGCCGTCGACTCCCACGCCTCCACTCGGGCCAAGGCGTCGGAGATGGAGTTCGCCGCCAGGCATCACATCAGCGCGCACCTGCACGAGGACCCGATCTATTACCGGAAGCTGAGCGAGCGGCTGGAAGCGATCCTGCAGCAGTTCGAGCAAAACTGGGAGGAGCTTGTCGCGGCGCTGCGTGACTTTACACAGGAGGTCCGCGAGGGGCGGCCAGCGGACCAGACCGGGCTGGATCCCCGGACTCAGGCGCCCTTTCTCGGCATCCTGGTCGACGCCGCGGTCGGTCGCAGACCGCTGTCGTCGGAGCGGTTGGCCGAGCTTGCCAGACTCACCGTGGAGCTGGTCGAGCACATCCGCCAGGAGATCCGCCTCGTCGACTTCTGGCGCAACACGTACGGCCAGAACGTGTTGCGCGGCTGGGTCTTGCAGTTTCTCGACGAGCACGATCTGGCGCCGTTCCAGCGTCAGCAAGCCATCGCGGACGAGCTGGTCGACCTGGCCAAGGCGCTGCACACCAGGCTGGTCCCGTGACCGACGCGCTCAACATCGGCGACCTCACCTTCGCGCTGCGCCGCAGCCCCCGCCGGAAAACAGTCAGCCTGACCATTGACCGCGATGGATCACTGACCGTCTCGGTCCCGGCCGACTGCTGCCTGGACCGCGTCGAGGAGGCAGCCAGCAAGAAGCTGCTCTGGGTGTACACGAAGCTGGCGGAACGCGAGCTGCTCCGCCGCCCGAGCACGCCAAAAGAGTTCGTGAACGGAGAGGGCTTCTCTTACCTGGGGCGGAGCTACCGGCTTCTGCTCGTGGACACGCCGCGAGAACGGCCGGCCCAGCCGTTGCGCTTGCACCAGGGCCGCTTCATGCTCCAGCGTGAGGAAAGTAGTCGTGGCCAGGAGCATTTTGTGCGTTGGCATACCCAGCATGGTCAATCCTGGCTGGCGCGGCGCGTCGCCGTCTACGCCGACCGTGTCGGTGTGGTCCTCCGCGCCATCGTCGTGAAGGAGCTCGGCTACCGCTGGGGTTCTTGCAGTCGGAGCGGCCGGCTGCACTTTCACTGGCGCGTCATGGCGCTGCCGCCCCGCATCATCGACTACGTCGTGGTCCACGAGCTGGTCCACCTGTGCGAGCCGCACCACAAGCCCGAATTCTGGCGCCGCCTGGAGCGGGCGATGCCGGATCATGCCGCGCGCAAGCAGTGGCTAGCAGAGCACGGCGGGGAGCTCTGAATCCGTCCGTAGCACTTGCGCAATGGTAGCATTCATGTTACCATTCGGACATGCGAGCAGCACGACAACGCGGCGACCCGTTCGATGCCCTGGGCGACTCCCACCGCCGCACCATCGTGGAGCTGCTCGGCACGGGCGGCCGGTCCGTCCGCGAGATCGCCGACGCCTTGCCGATCAGCCGGCCCGCCGTGTCGCGGCATCTGCGCCTGCTCAAGGATGCCGGGCTCGTCACCGACGAGCCGCGCGGGACACGGCGCATCTACGAGCTGGACGATGTTGGCGTCGAGGCGCTGCAAGCCTACCTCACCGAGGTGTGGGGCGAGGCGGCCGCCCGCTTTCGGCTCCTGGCCGAGAACACCAAGCCAGCGGAGGGGGAGCCATGATTGAGCCGTTGCGGCTGTCGTTCGAGGTCAACTGCCCGGTCGATCACGCCTTCGCGGTCTGGACCGCGCAGACGTCGCGCTGGTGGCCGGTCTCCCACACCATGACCGGCGAGCGGGGGCTAGCGGTGGTGTTCGAGCCACGGCCGGGCGGCCGCATCTTCGAGCGCACGCCGGCCGGCGTCGAGGTCGATTGGGGCGAGATCACCGTGTGGGATCCTCCCAATCGGCTCGCCTACCTCTGGCACATTATGACAAATCGCGCCGACGCCACCGAGGTTGAGGTCAGGTTTGCCGATCTCGGCAGCGCGACGACTCGAGTTGACATCGAACACCGCGGTTGGGAACGGCTCGGCGCGCGTGGCCCGAGCTGGCGGGACGCCAACCGCGCCGGATGGGACGGCATGCTCCCGCACTACATTGCTGCCTGCGCCCAAGCGGGCGCAGCCAACGAGAAAGGATGAGGATGTAAGACGTGGCGCCGGCCCCCGCCAGGGTGGCGGATGCCCCCTGGATGTAGTTGACGTGTATACGTGAATAAGAAGGAGAAATACCGTGAGCAGCTATCTTCTCGCCTACCACGGTGGCAGCATGCCCCAGACGGAAGAGGCGCGCGGCCAGGTCATGGCCGCATGGGGGAAATGGTACGGCGACCTGGGCGCCGCCGTCGTCGACGGCGGCAACCCGATCGGTCAGGCCAGCACCATCACGAGCGGCGGCATGGTGACCAAAGGTGGCGGCGCGAACCCGGTGAGCGGCTACAGCATCATCAAGGCCGACAGCATGGACGCCGCGGTCGAGATGGCGAAGGGCTGCCCAGTCCTGCAGGGAGGCGGCAGTATCGAGGTCGCTGAGACCTTCAACGTCATGTAGTTGGCGCCAAGAATGGCCGGGCTGACCTGAGATGGAGCGGGCGCCACGCTCCCTGCCCACGGTGAGGTCGGGCGCGTCCGTGGCCACGGACGCGCCCGGCCTCACCGGCTGCGCCGCTTACGCCCCGGCGCCCGTCGCGGTCGCCCGCGACCGCACCAGCTCCAGCAACAGCCCGGCCGCGCGGTCGGCGAACTCGGGATCGTTGATGTTGTGGTCCAGCTCGATCACCGGAACGCCCGTGAGGACATTCGCCTTGATGGCGGAGTAGAGCGCCGCGTCCGCTTCCGGCCACCAGAAGTCGCCGCCGGCGCTGTCGAGCTGGCTGACGCCGCGCAAGGGGATCAGGATTGCCGTCGGCCCCTTGGCCGCGTTGGCCTTCTCGGCGATGATCTTGCCCAGCTCGGCGTTCTCCTCCGGCGTGGTGCGCATCAGCGTCACGTTGGGATTCCAGCGGTAGAGCTTCCGGCCGGCGTACTTGGCCGGTACCGTGTCCGGCGCGCCGAAGTTGACCATGTCCAGGCAACCGGGGGCGATCACCTGGGGCACGCCGGCATGTCCGGCCGCGTCCAGGCGGGTTGGGCCAGCCGCGAAGACGCCTCCGCAGAGCTGGTCGGCCCACTCCGTGGTGGTGATGTCCAGCACGCCGTCGATGTAGCCGTCGGCGATGAGGCTCTCCATGGTCTGCCCGCCGGCGCCGGTGGCGTGGAAGACGAGCACCTCGTAGCCGGCCTGCTCCAGCTTCCCCCGCGCCCGGTCCACACAGGCCGTCGTGTTGCCGAACATCGAGGCTGCTAGCAGGGGGCGCCGCGCCACCCTGGGCGGCTCCGCATTGGCCATCCCCACGATGGCCGCGGCAGCGTTGGTGAGGATACGCGCGGAGAGACTGTTGATGCCGGCGATGTCCACTACCGAGTACATCATGGTCACGTCTTTGGTACCGACGTAGGGCCGGGTATCGCCCGCGGCCACGGTCGAGACCAGCAGCTTGGGTACGCCGACGGGCAAGGCGCGCATCGCGCTGCTGGCGATAGCGGTGCCCGCCGAGCCGCCGATGCCGATGATACCGTCGAGCCGGCCTTCCGCGTGCAGCCGCGCCGCCACGGCCGCCGCGCCGCGCGGCATCACCTCCATGGCGCGCGCCTTGTCCCGTACCGCCGCGAGCGCGGCCAAATCGTCGCCACCAGCCCGCGCCACCTCCGCTCGGGAGACATCCGCTGGGATCGACGGCTGGTCGAGGACGCCGACATCCAACACCAGCGGGGTCACGCCATGCGCGGCAACGAAGTCGCGGATGAGCTTCGCTTCCTGGCCCTTGGTGTCGAGGGCGGCAACGATCACGACGGTCTTGCTCATAATTGCGCTCTCCCTGTCAAATTCCGGGCACAGACCCTCACCCCTGCTCCGCCGCCCGCACCATCGCCGCCACGTCGACGACTTGGTTGCTCTGTGATGCTTCGATCGCGGCGAACACCATGGCATTGGTCTTGAGGTTGTCGTCGATCACCGTCGCCGGGGTGGGGCCGCCATCCAGCCAATCCAGAAATTCCTTGGCAATCCAGGGGTGGCCCTCGTGCCGAGGCCGGATAGGCGGTACCTCCTCCACCACCAACCCGCCGCCTGGCTTCAGCCGCTGGATGCGCACCATGGAATCGTTGCCCACGGTGACGGCTCCGCGCTCGCACTCGGCGCGATAGTACTCTTTGCGCCAACTGTGCTGCGCGCCGGCCGCCGTGCCGGATCCCTCGTAGCTGGCCCGCACGTCGTTGGTCATGGACATGACGTACAGGTTACCGTACTCCCCTTTGGAGCTGCTCCAGGACGGATTCCACTCCCAGCCCGCCATGCTCAGGCAATCGCTGCCGCTCAGGTTACGAAGCATGTCGAAGTGATGCACGCCGCCCTCCACCAGCAGCGCGTGCGGGATCTCGTGGCGAAACGGCGCGCCCCACGACCCGTACTCGCGGTAGTCGGCGCCAAAGCGCCCCACGATATAGTTGATCCGGCCGAGATCGCCGCCTCGCAGCACCTGCCGCATGGTCAGCATATTGGCATTGTAGCGGTAGTTCTGGACCACCTGCATCTTCAGACCTGATGCCTTCACAGCGCGAAAAATGTCGAGCGACGCTTGCCAGGTGTCGGCGATCGGCTTCTCGCTGAGGATGGGCAAGCCGCGGCGTACCGCGTGCAACACCGCTGCTTTGTGAAACGCCGGGGGGATCACGATGTTGCAGAAGTCGGCCTCGACTTGATCGAACGCCGTGGCCATATCGGTAAACCGGCGCTCCCTTGGCAGACCTAGGAAATCGCCCGCGTCGGCCAGCACCTCCGGTTTGACGTCGACCAGGCCCACGATCTCCATACGGTCGCTGAAGTTTGGCCAGATGCGGCGGATCCAGCCTCCGGCCATGTTGCTGCCGCCAAGCATGAGACAACGCTTCTTGGCCATCAGGCGTTGCTCCCCGCCGCGACCGGCCGGCGTCGTGGGACAGGGACGCCGTCGGTATCGCGGTGCAGGTGCCCCCGCCGCTTTTGCCCCTCCAGTTGTCCTTCCAGGAAGAAGCCGAGCAGATCCTCATACACCTCCAGCACGTGGTGCTCGTCGCCCATCCCCGTGCAGACCATATCGCCTGGCTTCACCTCGCATTCCACACCTTCGGTCAAGATGCGGGCGCGTCCTTCCACGATGAACCAGATCTCGTCGGCGTCGTGGTAGTGCAGGTCAAATTTCGCTGGGTTACCCTTCGGCACACGGAACAGCCCGTAGGCGCTGGCCTGGAGCCAGTCGGGCTTGGTCGATTGCCAGTTGGCTCGCTGCTCGGGCGTGTCACGACGGATTACCGGCATGGTGTCCTCCTTGATGTATCGGTCAATGATAGTCTCCACCGGGCGCGAAGCCTACCCCTTGATCCCCGTCAGCGCGATTCCCTCCACGAAGTAGCGCTGGAATAGGAAGAAGACCAGCACCATCGGCAGGACGGTCACGGTGGAGGCGGCCATCAGCAGGTCCCAGCGCGAGCTGTAGGAGCTGATGAAGGACGCCAGGCCCAGCGCGATGGTGAACTTCTGCGGGCTGTTGAGATAGATCAGCGGCGCGAGAAACTCATTCCAGACGTGCATGAAGGAGAAGATGACCACTACGGCCAGCGCCGGTTTGACCAGCGGCACGATTATCTCCCAGAAGATGCGCAAGAAGCCGGCGCCGTCGATGAGCACGGCGTCCTCCAGCTCTAACGGGATGGTGAGGAAGAACTGCCGCAACAAGAAGATGAAGAAGGAATTGCCGAACCAGGTCGGCAGCACCAGCGGCCAGTAGGTGTTCACCCCGTGCAGATGCGACCACAAAATAAAGGTCGGCGCCAGGGTGACGAAGCCGGGCAGCATCAGCACGCTGAGCAGCAGGTAGAAGACGGTGTCGCGACCCGGCCAGCGCAGCCGGGCGAAACTGTCGGCGGGGAGCGCGCTGGTGATGGTCCAGCCGGCAATGACGCCGGCTTCGACGCGGAAGGTGTTGATGAAGTAGCGATAGAATGGCAGCACGGTCATGGCCTGGACGTAGTTGCCCCAGCGCGGCGGATTCGGTATCCAGCGCGGCGGGAAGAGGAAGATCGCGTTCATGGGCTTGCGCGAGCTGCTGAGCATCCAGAAAAACGGCACCAGCATCAGCAGCGAGGGGATAGCGAGCTGCTCGTCGAAGATCCAGCTCTGCCCCGGCAGGTGCAGCACCGCCAGGCCGAGATTGAGGATGCCAAAGTTGGGATTGAACAGCCATAGCCAGACGATCGAGGTCGCCACCGCCGGCAGGATCACTGGCAGATAGAAGATGGTGCGGAAGACGCGCACGCCGCGAATGCGCTGGTTGAGGAACAGCGCCAGCACGAAGCTGGCCACCAGATTTAGCGGCACGGCGACGACGGTGTAGTAGGCCGTCACGCGCAGCGACTGCCAGAACAGGGGGTCGTCGCGCAGGCGCTGGAAATTGGCCGCGCCCACCCACGATGGGGCCGAGATCAGGCTCCAGTCGGTAAAGGCGATGCCGAGAGAGGCCAGCATCGGCCCGACGACCCAGATGACGAACCCCAGGATGGCCGGCAGCGCGAACAGGATGCCCACGCCGGCCTCGCGCCGCCGTACCGTCCACCAGGAGGGCCTGCCAGTTGCTGAAGACCATGACGCCCCAGGTCTTGCCGGGACCCTCGCCCTTGGTGAGCTTCTGGGCAGCGGCCACGAACTCATCCCACTTCCAGGCGGTCGCGGGCGTGTGCGGCGGCTCCGGAACACCCGCCTGCTTGAAGAGGTCATTATTGTAGTAGAGCAGGATCGGCTCCGTGGCGATGCCCGTTCCCATGTACTTGCCCTGGAACCACCACTGCGCTTCCGGGCGCCATTTGGCCGACGGATCCACCTTGGCACGGTCGAGGTAGGGCTTCTGGTCCAGCGGCAGCTTGTGGCAGCTCCAGCGGTAGAAGGAGGGCTCGTCGATGTAGAAGATGTCCGGACCCTGGTTACCGGCAACCGCGGTCTCGAACTTGGTCACGAAGTCGGCCGGTACGTGGACGGGCGTCACCGCCACATCGGTGTGCGCCGAGTTGTAGGCCGCCACGACCTTCTCGTTGGAGGCCTTCTCCTGCGGCGCCCCCCAGAACCAGTAGTTCAGCTTGACCTGACTCCCCGCCGGGAGGCCGAGCGGCTCGTCTCGGGCGTGGGCGGTGGTCAGATCGACGCTCCAGCAGTGGTTCGGGAAGTCGCCCGACTGCTCGAGCCGCTCAGCGCGCGGCGGAACGTCACGCTGCGTCTGGACATCCCCGCCGAGGCCGCTCCCATGTGGGGGGATCGTGTGGTACTGCGCCACGCGTTGCTGGCAATCCTGACCCACGCGATCAATCTGACCGAGTACAACACCATCGAGGTAAGCCTCCAGCAGACGGCCGGTCTGGTGAGCATGCAGATCAGCGGGCCGGCGCCGGGACCATTGGACCCTGTCCAGCTCGGTGTCGCGGAGGGGCGCTCGTTCGTCGAGGTTCTCAAGGGCCGGTTGACCTTTCATCCACCGGCCGGGGCGTCCCCGCGATGGAGAGTGGACGTGCAGTTCCCGGCGATCACTCGCCGTCTCTTGCTGGTCGTCGACAACAACCAGGAGTTTGTCCGACTGGTGGAACGCTACCTTGGCGGCGCCGACTGGGACGTGCTGGGGGCAGCGGACGTGGGCCAGGCCTTGACACTGGCCGAGCAACGCCATCCGCGCGCGATCCTCCTCGACATCATGCTGCCCGATCGCGACGGCTGGGATCTGCTCCTCGCGTTGAAAGCGAGCGGCCGGACGCGCGACATCCCCGTGGTCGTCTGCTCGGTGCTCGAGGAGACCGACGTGGCACTATCGTTAGGCGCAGCGGCGTGCCTGCAGAAGCCCGTCGACCAGCAGCAGTTGACGGCGACCCTGGACGGGTATCGCTAGGCAACGACAGGGGTCCATACGGTTCGGTTAGGGCGAGCACATGGGAGCTGGGATGCCGGGGGCGGCGACTGCGCACCCACAAGTGGGTACCCGCCGCCAGAGCACGCGACTGCCGTCGGGTCAAGATGTGCGGCAGTTCCACTGTCTGGCGACTGCGATCGCCCTTGGAGCCGTTCGGCGCACGTAACAACCAGATAGCAATGGTTATGGCGACCGCAGACGATACCACGAAAAACCCCACCGCGACACGGGAGCGGACCTGCACCAGCAGGTACGTCCCACCGAGCGCGGCAATCGGAACGGGAAAGAACCGCCAGAAGGGTAGATCGCCGTCCGGAGGCACGATGCTCGTGATGGTGAAGTGCCAAGTCAAATAGGCCAGTGCGGCGATGGCCAGGATGAGGCGCAACATTCCCTCTCGAAAGCCTGCCACCTCGCCGGCGATCTCGGGCGTCTCCAGGTCACGCCAGGTCAGCGTGCTCCACACGTCACACCCCTTTCAGACGCCGCCGGGGGTGCCGGGGGGCCGGGGAGCAGAGGAGAGGCTGTCTCTTATACACATCTCCGAGCCCACGAGACAGGCAGAAATCT
>CALBSQ010000324.1 GCA_937967325.1 uncultured Chloroflexota bacterium | reverse complement strand
TGCTCTGGACCCAGACGGTCCCAGGCAGCGGTTCCCTCGGCGGCCCGATCCGCGCTACCCACCTGGACGACCTGCGGCGTTGGTACGACACCAGCCAGCAGGGCCTGGCCGGCTACCAGTTCCCCAAGGTCCGGCCCCTGCTCTTCGGGATCGTCCCCTCCTGGCAGTCGCAGCAGCCGGCGGGGCAGCAGTACTACACGGACGACCAGATGCTCTCGGCGATCAAGGCGGCCGGCGCCACCTGCGTGCGCTGGGGCGTCGGATGGGACGCGGTCGAGCCCAACCCGCCCGACTCGGGCGGCCACCACTACTACTTTGCGGGAGAGCAGGGCGGGGAGAACTACGACTACGAGGTGAACAAGGCGCTCCAGTACGGCCTGACCTACATCATGGACGTTCAGGGCTGCCCCACCTGGGCCAACAACAACGACAGCCAGAAGCGTATGCCCCCAACCAGCGCACACACGGCCGACTATCAGGCCTTCGTCACCGCGCTCGCCCAGCACTTCCTGGGACGCGTGCGCCACTACGAATGTGTGAACGAGCCGAATGGGTTCGGCGACTGGAACTACCCGCAAAACGTAAACAACGACTACGATCGCGGCCGCACCTACGCCCCTTACCTGAAGTATTTCCACGACGCCATCAAGGCGGTGGACTCCGGCGCCTGGGTGGCGAGCGGCGGGGTGGACAGCCTGCAGGGGCCGGTAAATTTCGTCTGGGGCCTCTACGCCTGGTGCTACGCCAACGGCTACACGTCGCCCTACCCCTTCGATGCGGTGGCCTGCCACCCCTACCCGCAATCCTACCCGCCGCCCCAGCCCATCGACGAGGGCAGCGGGACCCCAGCCAACTGTCCCCTGCCGCAGAACCCGCCGACGGCCCTGCTGCAGGGCACGGGCATCCTGGGGCTGCGCCAGCTGATGACCTGCTCGCCCTATCTCGACTACGGCAAGCCGCTATGGCTGACCGAGTACGGCTACCACCGCAACAGCTTCGTCCCGCCGCCCGACGCCCAGACCCAGCAGGCAAGCAACCTGCAGGGTGCGCTGGACTGGCTCAGCCAGGAGTCTCAGAACTACATCACCACCGCCACCTTCCAGATCGCAGTAGATATGTTGGGTCCGGGCAGTAGTGCGTCCGATATGGGCCTCCTGCAAAATTCGCCACCACCCACCCCGCTCCTGCCATACCCAGCCTACTCGACGTTCTCTGGCTACAGCAAACCGACCACGTAGACGACCAGATGGGAAGTTGAGCCGAATGAAGATGCTCCTGGCGGCATTTTGCGCCATGGCCCTCCTCCTCCCGATCGCTGCCCCGGCGCTCGGCGACAGCCCGGTGCAGACGATCAAAGTGGTGGTGACGGACCAGAACGGATCGCCCATCCCGTTCGCGGACATAACAATCTCCGCTTCGCACGGCAACCTCATTTCGCACTTCAAGGCCAATGCCCAGGGGGTCCTGACACTATCGGGCCCGGCCAACACCAGCATCCAGCCGTACGGCATATGCGCAAGCGCCTCCATCGGCAACTATTCCTATGACGCCTGCTCGGGTCTCCTCAACCCCGCGGCCGACGCGACCATCACGGTGCCGCTCACGATTATTTTGCCTACCGGGACCGGCGCTCCGGCGGCCCCGGCGGTCTCACCGCGCGGCTGGGTCTTCGGCACGGTCAGAGCAGCAGGCAGCGGTGCCCCGGTCCCTGGCGTCACGGTCCAGCTCGCCAACACGCCCGTCAGCACCACGACCGGCCCCGACGGGCACTACCAGTTCCCCGCCATCAGCACTACCGACGGAGCTGGCGGCGGCCCCGCCTACACCGTGGCCGTCACGCCCCCGGCTGGCTTCGTCGCGGCCGGCTCGGCCAGCCAGACGGTCACGGTGGTCGCCGGGCAGGGCGCGGAGGCGGACTTCACGCTCGCCCCAGCGTTCGTGCCCTTCTGGGTGGAGAGCTTCGTCCCGGGAGCCACCCTCTGGTCGGGATCGGACAGCAAGGCGGTGGCCTTCGGCGCGCGGCCCCAATGGAGCTATTTCCTGGTCGTGGCCGAGCAGCGAGGCCCGCGGCTGGAGGTGTGGGACCCCAGCACCAAGGACTACGCCTGGGTGGACGCGGCGGCGGTCGGCCCCAGCGGCCCGCCCGCCCCCTGAGCGGGCGGACGGCCGCGAGCAATGGAAGGAAGCGAGCGTGTGGGATCGGCCGACCCGCTCAGGGGGCGGGCGGCGATCTGGCGAGGACGTGGACAAGGTAAGAGAGAAAGGCGCTGCCATGGCCGATTGTAATTGCAACAACTTCCCGGCGAGCTTGGGCAACGTCACCTTCCAGGCCAGCGTCGGCATCCAGGCGGCGATGAATCCGGGCACGGAACGCCTGGTGGTGGCGGGCGGCGGGGTGGACTTGATCGCGCCCGCCCTGAACCCGGCGGGCGACGCCGGCCTGGGCCTGAGCTTCGAGAGCTACGGCGGGCGCCTCCAGACCTTCGAGGGTAAGCCCTTAGTGCTCAATCCCCTCGGCAACAACGTCGGGATCGGCAGCACCACGCCCTTCACCGAGCGCCTGGTCGTGGCCGGCGGGCTGGACCTGACTGCCCCGGCCACCAACGCAATGGGCGACGCCGGGCTGGGGCTGAGCTTCGAGGCCTACGGGGGGCGCATCCAGACCTTCGAGTCGCGGCCCCTGGTCCTCAATCCGCTGGGGAACTCCGTGGGCATCGGCACCACCAGCCCGGCAGCGGCGCTGGACGTGGCGGGCACGGTGCGCGCGCAGGGCATCCTGCTGGGCGGGGACATGCTGATGTCGGGCGGGCTCAAGGACTCCACCGGGCAGCACACCTACGTGGACTCCGGCGGCTGCCACTACGCCTAGCGCCGCGGCGGCCGCGGTACCCCAAGGCGGCATCCGGACAGGGGATGGAAAGGTAAGGTGCTCACACGATGGACTGTGGCTGCAACAACTTCCCGGCGACCCTGGGCAACGTTAGCTTCGGGTCGAGCGTGACCGTCGCGACCGACCTGCGCGTCGCCAGCTCCGGCAGCGGACGGCTGCTCATCGAGAACCCCAACGGCAGCGTGCCCTACCTCCACGGGACCAACACCGGCGGCGGGCAGGACATCACCTTCGTCGACACGGCGGGCGCCCCGAAGCTGACGGTCGACCTCGCCGCCGGCCGCGTGGGCGTGGGCGCTGTCAGCCCCAGCGCCGCGCTGGTGGTGGCGGGCGACCTGATCGAGGGGGCGGCCGCCAACCAGGGCATCCGGCTGTGGGACGACGGCGCCAACAGCTACCTGTACGCGGGCTACGGGCGCGGCAGCGGCACGCTCGCCCTCTACGCCTCGGCCGGCAGCCCGGCGCTCGTGGTCGCGGCCAACGCCGCCGTCGGCGTCGGGACCGCCAGCCCGGCCTACCCTTTGGACGTGAGCGGGGACATCAACGCCAGCGGGAGCGTGCGGGCGAGCGGCCGCAAGGTGGCCGACGGCAGCGGCTGCTACTATTCCTGAGCCGCTCCTCGGCGGGAGGCGGCCGGTGGCGCCCGATCACCAGGCTGTCGCGCCGCCGTCGAGCGCGATCACCTGGCCGGTGAGGTAGTCCGAGGCGGCGGCGGCCAGGAACACGACGAGACCCTTCACATCGTCCGCCTGACCCAGCCGCCGCAGCGGGATGCCGTCCAGGATAGCGGCCTCGCTCCGGCGGATCACCGCGTCGGACATCCTGGTCGGGAAGAAGCCGGGCGCGATGGCATTGACGGTGATGCCATGGCGGGCCCACTTGACGGCCAGGTCCCGCGTAAGCGCGATCACCGCCCCTTTGCTGGCGCTATAGCCGACGGCCGACAGCACCTCAGGGGCTGTCCCGGCTAAGCCGGCCAGCGACGCCACGTTGATGATCTTGCCGGCGCCGCGGGCGATCATGTGGCGGCCGACGGCCTGGCTCATCAGGAAGGTGCCGGTGGCGTTGACTTCCAGCACGTAGCGCCAGCGGTCCAGCGGCATCTCCTCGGCCGGCGCGCCCCAGCTCACGCCGGCATTGTTGACCAGGATGTCAACCTGCCCAAAATGCCCGAGGCTCTGGTGCAGAAGCGCCGCTACCTGATCGGGCTGCGTGACGTCAGCCTGGACTGCCAAGCAATCGAAGCCACGGCCGGCAAGCTCTTCCCTGGCAGGACCCAGCCATTCCTGCCGGCGAGCGCTGATAACGATGCGCGCGCCGGCCTCGGCCAGCCCCTCAGCCACGCTCTTGCCCAGGCCGCGCGAGCCGCCGGTGACGAGCGCAACCTTTCCGTGGAGGTCGAACAGCGCCGGCGCATCCATCCCAGCACCGTCTCCAACCAGCACCAACGCACGTCAAAGCAGCCTCTATATACTACAGGCCATGGGTCCGCAAGGAGTGAGGAACCCGAGAGGGGCAGGACGATGAAGTTCGCAATTCCAGACAACTTCCCTGTGGTCTACACCGAGCACGACCCGGCGCTGCGTCCGCTCTACGAGCGCGGCGAGGTGGCGCTGCACTCCGCCCGTCAGCAGTCGAGAGAGGAACTCATCGACCGGCTGCGGGGGGCGATCGCCGCCATCAACGTCCGCGCCTATTCCAAGTTCGACGAGGCCGTGTTCGCGGCGCTACCCGACCTCAAGTTCCTCACCGTGATGGGCACCGGCACCGACAACATCGACCTGGTCGCGGCCGCCCAACACGGCGTGGTAGTCAGCAACACGCCGACGGCGCCGACCGTTTCCGTGGCCGAGCACGCCGTGGCCATGACGCTGGCGCTCACCAAGAATCTCGTGCCGATGCATAACGCCCTGCGCAGCGGGCAATGGCAGCACCTGCCGGGGATCGAGCTGCGTGACAAGACCTTCGGCTTCGTCGGCCTCGGGCTGATCGCGGCGGAGGTGGCGCCGGTCATGCGGGTGCTTGGCATGCGGCTGCTAGGCTGGAGCCTGCGCCACGATGCGCAGCGGGCCGAGCGGCTGGGCGTGGAGCTGGTCGAGATGGACGACGTGCTACGCCAGTCCGACATTGTCTCGCTCCACCTGCGCGCCTCTCCCCGCACCGCCAGACTGATCGGACAGCGCGAGCTGGCGCTGATGAAGCCGACCGCCTATCTCATCAACACGGCACGCGGCGCCATCGTGGACGAGACGGCGCTCTACGAGACGCTGGCCGCCGGCCGGATTGCCGGGGCGGCGATCGACGTCTTCCAGCAGGAGCCGCTCCCCGCTACCTCGCCACTCCTGACTCTGGACAATGTGCTCGTCACCCCCCACGTCGCCTGGGTGACCGACGCCGGGATCGCCCGCATGGCACAGCACCCGGTCGACAATATCCTCGCCTTCCTAGACGGCAGGCCCCAGTTCGTCGTTTCCCCGGCCCCAGCGGACACACGCTAGCGGGTCCGGCGCCAGTAGACCGAATCTTTACACCTCGGAGTATCTTTACAGCGAGCGACCATCGTGCTAGAGTCCCCGCTGGGAGTCAGGAGGATATCGTCCACCTCGGGAACGACCTTCTGACTGGGTAGGGCGCGCCGAACTGTGCGCGCGCCCGCTTGTGGAAGGATACCGTCCGTGGCCTCAGTAGACTCCGCGCATCAAGATTCTTCAGTTCCCTGGTTCCGTCCCACCCGACGTCAGTTGTTCCCTCTGGTTGGCTCGGCGGCGGTGGCGGCGCTCGCCGCGGAGACCCCGGCGTTTGCCCAGGGCACGTCGGCGTCGCAGCCGGCCGAGCTGCAGACCACGCAGAGCGGGACGCTGGCCGGCAGCACCGGCGGCGCCTATGCCTTCTACCAGATCTCCAATCCCAACGGTTCCTCATTGACGCTGACCCTCTCCTACGCGCCGGCGGACCCCGCGCTGACGCATCAGATCGGCTTCAACGTCTACCAGAGCGGCAGCTCGCTGGTCGGTGTCCACGGGAAGAGCACCGGCCTGGGCGACAGCGCCAACAACACCTTTCCGAGCGCGACCATCACGCCCAGTGTGTCAGGCGGGCCGGTGCTCGTGCAGGTGTACAACTACAGCGCCGGCACGATCACCTTCACCCTCACCACATCGCTGGCGCCCGCTGCAACCGTCACCTCTGCCGCGGTCAAGCCGCGCTACGTCTACATCGGCACCTACACCCCGCCTTCGGGGAAGGCCGAAGGCATCTACGTCTACAAGATGGACGGTTCGGGCGCCTTAGCGCCCGTGCAGACCGTCTCCGGCGTGGTCAATCCCTCGTTCCTAGCGATCGATCCCCAGCAGCGCTACCTCTACTGCGTCAACGAGCTGAGCAATTATCAAGGCAAGAAGAGCGGTGGGGTGAGCGCTTTTTCCATCGACCCGACAACGGGGCAGCTTACCTTCCTCAACGAGCAGCCATCCAACGGTACCTCCCCGGCCCACTTGAGCGTCGATCCGACCGGCAAGTACGTCCTGGTCGCGAACTATAGCTCCGGCAACTTTGAGGTGCTGCCGATCCAGTCCGACGGGAAGCTGGGCGACCCCACCGACCTGGTCCAGGATCAGCCGTACTGGTCAGCCGGCAAAGGCCCCAACCCGGGCCGCCAGGAGGGGCCGCACGCCCATATGATCATGACCGACCTGGCCGGCAAGAACGTCGTCGGCGTCGACCTGGGCCTGGACCGCGTCTTCGCCTTTCACCTGGACACTGCTACGGGCAAGCTGGCGCCGAACGACCTGCCCTACGCGCAAGTGGCTTCCGGCTCGGGCTCACGCCACATCGCCTTCCATCCCAATGGCAACTTCGCCTACGTCATTTGTGAGATGGGCTCGATCCTGAACGCCTTTGCCTACGACGCGACGCGAGCGGCCTTCGACTTCATCCAGACCGAGTCGACGCTGCCCGCCAGCTTCAACGGCTCGAGCACCTGCGCCGAAGTCTGGGCACACCCATCCGGCAAGTTTGTCTACGGGTCCAATCGCGGGCACGACAGCATCGTCATCTTCTCCATCGACCAACTGAGCGGCAAGATGACCTATGTCGCCCATGTCTCGTCAGGTGGCAAGACGCCGCGCAGCTTCAATCTGGACCCGTCGGGCACCTTCCTCTTCGCCGCCAACCAGGGCACGGACAACATCGTCGCCTTCGCCGTCGATCAATCGACCGGCAAGCTGACGCCCACCGGCCAGGTCACCTCGAACCCGACGCCGGTGTGTGTGCTTTTCGGCCGCGTCGCTTCCTGAGCGGTGGGCGTCCGGTGGGCGGAGGGTGTTCGGCGCTATGCTCCGCCCGCCGGGCGCCCAGAGCATCAACGCGCGCTCGCCAGGGGGAGCCGTCTCTGCTGGCGGTGCCATCATCATGCAACGGGCACCGGAGTGCCGCAACATTGTCGGGCTTGAGGCAATGGCAGCTCTGCTAGTCCACGCGGGTGTACTGCCCGGTGGAGTCGGTGATGGCGCCCCACAGCAGCATGTCGCCGCCCAGCAGCACGCCCGTCGTGCGCACGGTACCCGCCACGTCCAGCGCGCTGGGGGCTGGACGTCCCGATCCCGACGTTGCCGCCGACGAGGTAGCTCGCCCCGGCCACATCCAGGTGCACCTTCACGGTCGAGCTGGCCTTGTCGTAGACCTCCAGGCTGTGACCGTCGTCGGCGGCGTGCGTCTTCCACTGGAGTGCCGTCGATGGGGGCGTAGAGGAACTTCGGGTCGGGCAGGTTGCCGAAGATCAGGCTCCCCGTCGCGGTGCTCGGGGCGGTGGAGTCGACCACACGCGGCCCGGCGGCGCCCACTACCTCCAGCTGCGCCCCCGGCGCCGTCGTCCCGATGCCCATCTGGCCCGACGCGGTGACCGTCACCAGGTCACGGACGGCGGAGGTGAAGATGCGCAGCGTGCCATCGGGCGATCAGAGGCATAGAAGAGGCGTTGTCCTTGGGCCTGGCCCGTGGGTGGAATTAGCGGGTGCCGGGCGCGGCCTCGGCGGGTCGGGTTACACCAGCAATGACCGTGAGGCTGTGGCCGAGCTGGTTGGCAACGTAGACGAGATGGGTGCCGGGGTCCACAGCGACGCCCCACGGCCGGTCGCCCGTGGGCACCGTCGCGACCACCCGGCCCGTTGCCTCGTCCACGGCCGCGACGCCGTCGCGGCGCGGGCTGCCGGGAAAGAAGAAGTCGGTGGCCGTGACGTACGCGGTCTGGGTGGCGACATCCACCGCCACGCCGAACGAGCCGGCGAAGCCGCTGTTCCCGGATACCGTCCGCAGGGCAGGGCTGTCCAGCAGCGCGATGAACGTGGGGGTGCTCCTCGCCGCGACCGGGACGTAGACGGCGTGGCGGGCCGGGTCGACCGCGATGCCGCCGACGTCGCTCCCCACAACCCCCATCGATGCCGGTGCCAGCGCGCAGCCCGTGGCGATGTCCACCGCACGTACGGCACCGCTCGGCGGGCCGAAGGGGATCGGGTCCTGCTCCGTGATGTAGACACGTCCGGCAGTAGGATCGACGGCGACGCCCATCGGACCGGCGCCGATCGCGACGGTGCCCGTCACACGATTCGTCGCGGTGTCGATCACAGATAGGTCGTCGCTGCCCTCATCCGCCACGAAGAGGCGGTGCCGCCGGGTATGGATGGCCAGGCCATTCGGCCGGCGACCCACGGGGATGGTGGCGATGACGCGTTTGCTGGCTGCCTCGACGACCGAGACGGTGTCGTCGCCACGGTTCGTTACGTAGACGGCGTGGGTACCAGGGTCCACGGCCACTCCGGTCGGATCGGCGCCGACCGGGATGGTCGCCACCGCGACCAGTTGGCGACTCACTGGAGCGGTGGCCGCCGGGGCAGGCGCTTTGCCCGCCCCAGCGGCGAAGGTGGCTTGGCCGACCAGGGCCACGAGCAGCAGCATGCCGTACGTGAAGACCGAGGTGGCAGCAGTCGCACGGTATGCCGGGCTCACCGGGGCGCCCCTGCGGGCGGCAGGGGCGCGCGCCCCCATGTGCTAGGGGTTCTGGTACAGGATCTGCAGGCCAGCGTACCAGACCTCCGGGCCGGTCGCGGTGAGCTTGCCAGTGGAAGCGGTCCGGCCCGACGCCACATACCCTGTCCCCCGCGGCCAGCGGATGGACGTGGAAGCACATCGTCGGGAAGGTCGCCCGCAGGGCCTGGTAGGCGTCCTGGGCGGACGCGAAATCCTAGGCATTGTCAGTTGCTCCCCATTCGCCGGCGATGTACGGCGTCCCGTCGTGATAATACACCTGCGTCCGCGCCAGCACGATCTTCGAGGATCGGACACTGCAACGCCGCGTAAGCCATGCATCCGGAGGCCGCGTGATGGCGGTGATGATCGTGGCGCGAGGCCTCTCCCGACAGAGCTAGTGAAGCCTCGGTCGGCACGTCGTCGCGTTACGAACTGACCGCTGGGTCGTTGTAGGTTCCAGACCGTGTACCCGCGGTCGGGGAGGGATCTGCGTGATGCGATCGGCCACCGGATGGTCATGGGCCGCTGCTGTGCTCGGCCTTCTGATGGCGCTGTCGGGCGCATCCGAGGCGACAGCGGCGACCGCGATGTGGGACCCGCGCGTCGCCATCGTCTGGCCCCAGGACGGCCAGGGCCGCCAGGCCAGCGTGGCCCAGTCCCGCGCCGTCAACGTGGCCCTATGGCCGGCCAACCAGGTCAATTGCAGCCCGCCGCCCGGTCTTGCGCTGTCGGGACTGGTTACCCTTGCGGTGGCGAAGGACAACGAGCCTGCGCGTCCTGTGACGATCGCGCCGCAGTGGATCCTCCGGACGACGAACGGCGCGACCTTCCCATCGGTGAAGTACGACAATGTCCCGGCAGAATTGGCGGCGGACCCGACGGCCAGATACTCCTTCGCCGTCGTCGGCGGGCTCCTGGTCGGCGGGTCGGGCGAAACCGGTAACGTCTGGGTCCACGCGGCCGATGCGCGCACCATCTACCCGCGGCCGGTCGTACCGGTCGGCTACGTTGACGGGCAGCTCACGACCGTGGACCTGCGCATCCAGATCGTCTGGCCGCACGACGGCGAGGGCAACTATGCCCCGGTTGGACGCGCGACGTTCGTCAACGTTGCCGTAGACCTCTTCGAGCACGGCACGCTCGAATCCGTCCGGCCCGACTTCCCGCCGCCCGATCTCGTCAACCCGCCCACGCTCGGCGTGGCGCGGGACAACGGCCCGCTCCGGGGGAGCGGCGTCCCCGCGCAGAAGGTGACGTACGAGGCCAACGGGCAAGCGTACCCGCGCTGGGTCTTCAACGACGTGCCTGTCGAGCCAGGGACGCCCTACCACTTCATGGCCGAGATCGGCGGGCGGTTTGCCTACCACTCCGAGTACTCCAGCATCTGGACGCACGCCGCGGACGCGCGAACCATCAATCCGACCCCGCAGGCGCCGCCCGCCTGCACCTGACCCGATGGAGCACAAGCCGCCTTGCGCAGATAAAGGGACATGGCGGGCAAGGGGAGCCGCGAAGTCGCGGCTCCCCCATCGGGTTACCTGGCGAATCCACATGAGCCTACAGGCCGGCACCATCGGATACCCGGCTCGCCTCGTCCTCACTAAGGACAAGGCTGGGAGCAGTCGAAGGGGCAGACCTTGCCGCTGGCGATCTGGTTCCACTGTGTCTGCGTGTAGTCGAACTGCCGCCACCCCTGCCCGCCGCATGCGCTGGTGTCCCCGCTGTGCGTGAACACGACGCTAACGAGGAGGCCGGGCAGAAAGTTCGCCTCGACCTGGCCCAAGAAGCGCAGCAGGTCGGTCAGGCGCCCATCGTCGCCGTACCCGCCACTGTATTGCCCGCCAGCGCAGGGCGCGTTGCTGTTCACCTCATCCATAACTACCTGCTTTCCATGGGCTTGTGCCATCTGCTGCACGTACCAGTAGGTGAAGCAGGTGTACCGGCCCTGCGAGCCCATGATGTCGCTACAGCTGTTCCAGTAGTTGTGCGCCCCGACGTACTTCCAGATGGCGCCCGAGCCGACCGAGTAGTTCGCCGACAGCGCGCCCGAGTTCATCAGCGCGGTGATGTAGTCGCCCTCGGACTCGTGGCTCGGGCTGGTGGCCCCAGCGCCCAGCGGCGGCGTGGCCCAGGGGACCACGATCCCCTGCTGCTGCTTGAAGGTGTCGATCGCGCTCGTCAGACTCTGCATCGCCGCCTGGAACTGGGCGCTGCTCACGCCCGGGCTGGTGCAGACGTTGGGCTCGTTGACCGGGATGTGCGCCGACCACTTGCCCAGTGCGTTGTACAGGCTCAGCTTGTTGTACCAGTTGAAGGCGTCGTCGGTGATGTAGGCGTTGTTGAAGTCGCAGCCGTCCGGCTCGCCCTGGCCCAGGTTGGGCCCCCAGAAGCGCGTCACCACGCGCACCGCCGGGTTGTTCTGCAGGGTCGAGGCGATCCGGTCGATATCGGCGTAGTAGCGGACCTTGACGGTGGTGAGGCCGAAGGTGTAGGCGTCGTTGGGGTCCACGTCGCCCAGCACCTCCATGCCGCGCGGCGCGGGGTCCGGCCCGGTGGGCAAGCCCAGCGCCGTGGAGAACTGGTCGGTCCAGGCGCGCAGGTCGTTGATGTCGCGCGCGCTGATGGGGCGCCCGCCGCCGGGAATGGGGTCGCTGCCGTAGCTCCAGTTGGGGAGCGACATGTGCTGCAGGATGGCGGCGCGGATCTCGGTGAAATGGATCGCCCGGATGTGGACGACGTTGG
This sequence comes from uncultured Chloroflexota bacterium, assembly GCA_937967325.1. Classification (GTDB taxonomy): domain Bacteria; phylum Chloroflexota; class UBA4733; order UBA4733; family UBA4733; genus UBA4733. The sequence continues at coordinate 11,571 of CALBSQ010000324.1, read as the reverse complement.
TGATCGGGGTGTCGTGCCAGCCGAAGGCAGCCATGCCGGCGACCTGCCGGTTGCGGTCGACCGTCCACCGGATCTCGTTGAGGTGCACGGCGCGGATGTGCGTGCTGCTCGTCGCGGGATTGTCGGTCCAGTTAGCCATGGTTGATCCTTCTTTCTTCTTTTCGTCGCATGTCGAACCCTGAGGGGGGCCGGCCGGAGAGCGATACCTGCCGCTCCCCGGCCTCCCCGGAACCGGCGCTCAGCTCGCGTATTAGCAGCCGTTCTCGTCGGCGATCAGCTTGGTGCCGGAGGAGTCCTTGAGGCCGCCGACCGCGGCCAGCGGCAGGATGATCGTCCCGCCCGAGATGATCCCCGTCCCGCTGCGGATCGTCCCCGCCACGTCCAGCGCCTGCTGGGGGCTCACCGTCCCCACGCCCACGTTCCCGCTCTGGTCGACCACCAACCGGAACAGCCCGGCGGTGGCGTCGAAGACGGTGAACTTGTTGGCCACCGTGATGTTCTGGCTGCCGCCCACCCCCACGTTGTACTGGCGGCCGTCGGCCTTGACCATCAGCCCGTTCACCCCCGAGGCGGGGTCGCTCCCCTGGACGGTGATGCCCGGATAGCCGCCGACGCCGAGGTTGTACTGGCGGCCGTCCGAGGCCAGCATGCAGCCGTTCACGCCGGAGGCGGGGTCCGTCCCCTGGATCAGCACGCCGGGGAAGGCGCCGTTGCTGGCGATGTGCAGGAGCTGGGTGGGCGCGGTCGTCCCGATGCCGACACTCGCCCCGAAGGTCACGTTGCCCAGGCTCGTCGGGAAGTTGGTGCAACTGCAATCGGTCATGGGAGTCTCCTTGTCCTTTCTCTTCCTCGCCTACTTGCTGTCCCTGGTCGGCGCCCGCTAACACCAGCAGGAACCGCCCGCCGTCCAGGGGCTCGATGTCGGCCGCCTGCGGGACGTGCCACTGCAGGACCCTGACGAGCGCGGCCTTGGCCACCAGCAGCCCGCTCACCGCGAGCGGCGGGATGGCCGCGCCCATCGCCGGGCCGGGCGGGCCGACGCCCCCGACCTCCCCCGTCGCGATCGCCCCCGTCGGGGCGCCGTCCTCCATCGCTGGGACCTCCTTCGCACTCCGGGCCGGGAGCCGCCGGCCCGCCGAAATGGAACTGTTGTTCCACTCCTGGCAGCATACGGCGCTCGTGTTCAACCAGTATCGAACTAATGTTCAAATCCTTGAACAAACCAACGCGAGAGAATGCGTTAGCGTGGGCCGCGCGAGAGGTTAGACCTGGCTGCTGGGGAGGCGCTGGTAGCAATAGCCACCGCCGCGCTTCGCAAGTAGGTAGCGCGGTCGTCTGGGTTCCGGTTCGATCTTGCGCCGCAGGAAGTACACGAAGTGATCGACCCCGCGATCCGTACCGACGTAGTCGGGGCCCCAGACCGCGTCGAGCAGTTGCTTGCGGCTCAGCACGGCGCCCTCGTGACGAAGGAAGTAGCGCAGCAGCCGGAACTCCTGGCTGGACAGCGGCCGCACACTGCGCTCACCCAACAATTGCTGGCCGGCGGTGTCCAGCCACCATTGCTCAGTCACCTGAGAGACATCATCACCCACCTGATTCACCCTCTGGTGGCGCATGGCGACGTGGACCCGCGCCACCAACTCTTCAGGATCGGTCGGGTCGATGTAATCATCTGCTCCCGCCTCGAGAGCTTGCGCGCGCTCAGCGCAGGTAGCTCGCTGGCCGACGAGCAGTAGCCGCGTCCCGTGCGAGCGACGGATCTTGCGGCAGAGCGCGAGGATAAGCGGCAGCGAGTGCTGGTCGGCGTCGAGGAGCAGCAGATCGACCCCTGCGGCGTGCAGCAGGCCAGCCAGATCGCGGTCCCTGGGACACAGGAGTACCTCGTGGCCCTCCTGGCGCAGTCGCGACGCTAGCGCGCCGACGACCGCGGGGGAGGACGCTGCAATGAGCACGCGCATGGCATCGGCCCTCGTCTGTTACTGACCGGATGTGCCGGCGCCGTTCCTCCTGCACCGCGCCGCGGATTCGGGCGAGTAAGAACTTATGTTCCAACATACGACAGCGGCCTGTCAAGTTTGTGACTTCTGGGGACACTATGAGCGCGCCGAGCGGTCAGCGTGTCACAACACTCGGAACGCGACGTCCGCCACTCACCCGCCTCGCGGCGAAGTGCTACCATAGCACCCGATATCACCGAGCCGAGCGATGCTCCGTTGTCCCCGTCTAATTCGCTGCCCATCGTCCGGGCACATTCGTGGGAAGGGGGCCGTGGCCATGGCAACCGTGTCGTTCGACCTCGTCAACATGGATGGCCGGCGCATCCGCTTTATCCGCGATGACGAGCGCGTCGTGGTGCGCGCACTCGGCACCGAGAGCTCACGAACTCTGGACTTGTCCGCCGCGCGACAGATGTTTCACCAGATGGATAACCACGGCTTTGCGCCGGCGTCGGAGTCCGACAGCGCGACTATCGTGTCCTTCTTCGGTGACTCAGCATCGTCCGCCGCGCCTGAGCTGGGTCATCTGATCATCGTGGTGCGCGACCTGCCGGCGGCGATCCGCTTCTACCAGGAGGCGCTTGGCCTCACCCTGCGCGAGCGACTTCCCTACCGTGCCACCTTCACCAACGGCGGCGCCACGTTCGATCTCGTCGCCAGGGACGCCGACCCCATACTCGGCCTGGCTGTCCAGGAAACGCTGCCGGTGCTGCGAGTTCGCAACCTCGCAGCGGTGACCCAACGCCTCGCGGCCACCGGGAGCCCCGCCGGATCTAACACCGGTCGGACCGAGCGCTCGTTATTGGGGAACCGGCCCCTTGCCGTGTGTCGAGATCCGGAAGGGCACGCCCTGCTGCTATCCGAGCAACCGGCTTGACCCCGTGGCGGACTCGCCTCACCCGGCGTGGTGAACCAGCCAGAGCCCGGCGAGGAGAAACAGCACACCCACGACCGCTATGGCATAGAGGATCAGATCGGCGGGGCGGGTCGTGGGCCGGTGGCGGTTGCCAGTGAGCAGGTCGACGAGGTACAGCAACGCCCGATACCCCGCCACGCAGGTGATGATCAGGCCGAACGCCAGCAATCCCACGCCTAGCTGCACGACACCTCCCCGCCGGCGCCCTCGGATGGCGAGCCGCGGGTCGCTCAGCCGCGCTTCAGTTCGATCACGAAGTTGCGGTGGCGCTTGGCCCCGATATTCGTCAGTCGGTTATCCACTTTGCCATCGGTGACGGGAACAAAGGTCACCTGATCGTCCTGGAACTGCACGTCGTGGTATTCCGCCGGGTTGTCGGGATTGGCGAAGCGGATCAGGCCGCCCGACTCCACGATGAAGAAATAGTCGGTCCGGTGGATGTGCTTCTCCAGCGATTCCCCCGGCCCCAGCGCCAGGTCCCACACCCGCACCCGCTCGTTCTCGAACATCAGCTCGGTGCCCACGCGCTCTGTCGGCTCGGTCGCCACGCCCGTCACTCCTTCTCGCTTCTCCTACGCTGCCTACCGGCATCAGAGCCCAACGCGTGAGGGGAACTCCGGCACGCCCTGGATACCCAGCCGCAGGCGGAACAGCGCGCCGGCGCCCGTTCCTTCCGTCGCCTTGTTCTGGCCGCCGGCGGTGGTGACATACATATCCTGGTAGTCTTCGCCGCCAAAGACGACCGAGGACACCTTCTTGGCCCGAAAGTACACGCGCCGCTCTTCCTGCCCGTCCGGTGCGTAGCGCACCAGGCAGCCGCCATCCCAGCGCGCGGACCAGACGTATCCCTGCGCATCGACTGTCATGCCGTCCGGGCTGCCCTCGCCTTCCCGCTGAGGGACGGTAACAAACGGTCGCCGGTTGGAGATAGCGCCGCTGCGCCGGTCATAGTCGAAGAGCGAGATGTCCCGGCGGCGCGTGTCGGTGTAGTACATCGTCTTGCGGTCCGGTGTGAAGCCCATGCCGTTCGATACCCCCACCTCATTGATCACCTCGGTGAGCGTGCCGTCGCGGTCCATTCGGTACAGGCGGCCCGCGCGCTCGGGTATCGCCATGGTGCCGCAGAACACGCGTCCCTCCGGATCGGCAATCACGTCGTTGAAGCGAGTCTGTTCCTCACCCGGGATGGCCTCGATCACCGTGGAGAGCTGGCCGCCGCGCCAGGTCTTGATAGCCCCTTTGGCCATGAAGAGCAGCAAGGCCCCGTCGGCCTGGATGGTGAAGCCGCCGATCACGTCCCCCTCATACACTTGCTCGTGCGCGCCGGTGCCGGGGTCGTAGCGAAACAGTCTGCCCTTGGGGATGTCAACCCAGTACACCCTCCGTTCGCCCGGGTGCCACAACGGCCCCTCGCCGGTCACACACTGATAGTCGGCCAGCAGCTCCGGTTCCACAGGGCGCCCACTCCTTTTCGCTGTGCATTGCTCCGACCCAGGAGCGTAGCAGGACGGCCCCCAAGCGGCAACTATGCCGGCAGCGCGCCTGCCCCTTTAGGACGCTGTTGGCGACTGCCGGGACGGACCCTCACCCCCGGCCCCTCGCCCGCTCGGCGGGCGAGGGGAGCCGGGCATCCCAGTCAGGGCCTCTCCCCCGCTTGCGGGGGAGAGGTGGCGAAGCCGGAGTGAGGGTCCGTCCCGGCAGTCGCCAACAGCGTCCTAAAGGGGCAGGTCTGGCGCGTCGTTTGACGGAGACCTTCACCCCTGGTCTGCCTCCCAAGCCGGCATCGTGACATAAAAGGCGGCGCCGAGCAGGCGCAAGGCAGCGGCAACGAAGAGCGCCCCTTGGATGCCGATCTGCTGGTAGAGCAGCGTCCCCAGCAGCGGCATGGCGACGGCGGTGGCCCCGGCCAGGGTGTTGTAGACGGCGATGCGCGTCGGACGCTCCTCCGGCGGCCCCATCTCGATCAGTGCCTGGGTCCAGCCCGTCGTCACCCCGGCGCCGAAGAGGTTGCCGTAGACGTTGGCGATTCCGTAGAAAACGACGTTGGGCGCCAGCGCCACGAGGGCCGGGAAGAGACCGAGACCGATAGAGGCGACCGGCAGCATGCGGCGCAGCCGGCCGCGACCAAGCAGCCGGCCCCACAACGGATAGGCGACCGTCGCGGCCAGGCTGCCGCCGGTGCCGACGATGCCGACCCAGATGTCGCTGGCGTGCAGCGTCTTGACAAGGTAGATAGAGAACAGGGCGGTCGGCAGATACAGCCCCGCCAGATAGACGCCCACGCCGGCGCTGAAGTGGCGGAAGGCCGGCCGGCTCAGGACAACTCGTGTGGACGCCTGGCGCGCCGGCACCGTGGCGCTACCGGCTCGCGATGCCGCCGGCAATACCAGCCGGCCGCGATGGTAGAGGCCGATCAGCGAGAGCGCGAAGGAGAAAATAAAGACCGCCTGGTAATTGCCCGGGAACGGCAAGAAGGCAAGCGCCCAGCCGCCCGCCAGCGCGGCCAGTGTGCTGCCGATGCCGCTCAGCATATTGCGCACGCTCAGCACGTGGGCGCGGCGGTCCACCGGCAGCACGTCGCCAATCTGCGACGTGATGGCAATGTTGCTAATCACCGTCGGCGCCGACGTGATGGCGACGATGGCGACGAAGACCCAGGTCCGCGGCGCCGGCTGGAGCAGCGGGACGATGGCCAGCAGAGGGTAGCCGGCGCGGAAGATCAGCGACGGGACGATGACGGTCTTGAGGCTGTGCCGGTGTCGGTTGACGTAGGCCGCCGCGCGAAACGACAGGAACGTCCCAGCCACGGATGGCAAGGAGACCAGCAACCCGACCTGCAGAGCCGTGCCACCCAACCGCAACAGAAACACCGAGAGGAAGGTATTGATGATGCCGGTGAGCAGGCTCGACCAGAGCACGTCGTGATAGAGGAAGAGGATGTTGTCACGCACAACATCCGTGCTACGCTGAGGCCAGAGGAGCGCCCGCGTGCCGTGCGGCGGTGGCTTGATCGCGCGCAAGGTGACATCCTCACCGGTTGGCGAAGCAACGGTCCGCTTTGGGCTGCATGATACGCCTGAAATGGGTCACCAGTGAGGAAGGTCATGGAAGAGCACACAACGCCGCCGCGCATCCTGGGTGATGGACTGGCCTTGCGCTGGTCAACGGCGGACGACACCGAGGCGATCGCCGAGCTCGTCGGTCACGTCTTTCGCGACGGACCGGAGGATGGGCCGAACCCGCTGACGTCCGCCTATGCCCGTGCCCTGCTGAGCGGCCGGTCTCCGGTCATGGCTCCGGACGACTTCACCGTCGTGGAGGAGATCACCGGCGCGGGTCGGATCGTCGCCTGCGCCTGCCTGCTCGCCCAGACCTGGCGCTACGGCAGTGTCGTGTTCAAGGTCGGCAGGCCGGAGCTGGTGGCGACCCATCCCGACTACCGGCGGCGCGGCCTCATCCGGGCGATCTTCGCAGCGTTGCATGCCCGAAGCAGCGCGCGCGGCGACCTGGCGCAGGCCATCACCGGCATCGAGTACTTCTACCGGCAGTTCGGCTACGAGTATGCGCTGGAGCTGGGCGGCGGCCGCGTGAGCTACTTCGCCGTCGTGCCCGACGCCAAGCCGGACGCGCCCGATCCCTACCGCCTCCGCCCGGCGGAGGCCGCCGACGTGCCGTTCCTGTCAACGCTCTACGAGCGAGCGTGTACACGCTCGCTTGTTTTCGCGGAGATCAGACCGGAGCATTGGCAGCACAAGCTATCCACGGCCCCGACATCAGACGAGGACTGGGGCATCTACATAATTGTGGATTCCAACGGTGTACCGAAGGGCTACGTCAGCGTCGAGGCGTTCCGCTTCGGTCCTCGGCTGTCGGTGCATCAGGTGGAAACGATCTCTGGACTGGGACTGCGCACCGTCGCTGTTCCGCTGCTGCGTGCCTTACGCGACCTCGCGCCATCCATCCAGACACCTAAGCCGATAGAGCCGGCAATAGGCGTCACCTTCATTCTGGGGACTGCGCATCCCCTCTTTGAGGCGCTGGGAGAGGCGATCTTGCCGATGGTGCATCGTCCCTACGCCTGGTACGTGCGGGTGCCTGACCTACCCGGCTTCCTGATACAGCTGGCTCCGGTGTTGAACGAGCGGCTAGCGGGATCGGTCGCTGCTGGCCATAGCGGCGCACTCAGCCTGGACTTCCATCGCGGCGGCCTGCGGCTCACCTTCGAGCACGGGCAGCTCCGCCGGGCCGAGCACTGGGAACGCGGCATGTGGGAGGAAGATCAGGCTGGTTTCCCACCACTAGTGTTCCTACCGCTTCTGTTTGGCTACCGAAGCCTGGACGAGCTGCGCGACATGTACCCCGATGTGCATTGCAGCGACGACGCCGAGCCGCTGCTGAAGGCGCTGTTCCCGAAGGCGTTTTCGAACGTCCTGCCGTTGGATTGAGCGCAATAGGCCAATTGCATAAAGCCGGGGGCACCCCTCTCCGCTCCGTTCCATCCCGCCCGTCCGGCAGTCTCGTCCTGAAGGTATGCCGTCCAACTTGCCGTGGGCTCAAGACCCGATGGCATCGGGCGGACGCCCGCGCTCGCGGCGACGATCAATCGCCTTTGGCCTGGTGTTTGTCGTGTCCTTTCCCGATCCCTTTGCCGTTGCCCGCTGGCGCGGTCGTGTCGAGCGACACCGGCTGCACGGCCGCGGAGAGGGCCGCCGCGCTGTGCTCCAGCCGCCAGCCGGAGGCGGTGTTGGTCACCGTCCAGGTCAGGCTCCCTACCAATCGGCTGCCCCCGCGGTATTCGGTCAGCAGGACCGGCACCGTGGCGGTCGTCCCGGTCGGAGCGACGGAGGGTTGGGACCATTGCCAGACAATGCCGGAATCTCCCTGATATTGCCGAACCAGATCGTCAAAGCTGATCTGCTGGCGGGCAGTGGCGCTCAAGTAGCTATAGGCGAGCGCGAACTGGGCCTGATCCTTCGTGCGCAGCGCATCATAGATTGCCTGGTAGAAACCCTGCACGGCGTCCGACGGGACAGTCGGGTGCACGCTTACCAACGCCGGCGCCGTCGGCTGGGCGGAGACGCTGCTCCTGGTCCTGGTGGTGGTCACGGCCGTTCTACCGGACGTGGCCCCCGGCGTCCCGGCGACGGGTGTCGCGCCGGCCGCCGGCACGGCCGCGCCGGTCGGCAAGGTGAGGGCGCTGAACTGCTGCGCGTAGCGCCCACCCGCCAGTGCGAGGACGAGCGCGGCCGCTCCCCCCAGCGCCCACCAGGGCAGCCTACGCCGCCGGTAGCGCTTCGGCGCCGCCTGCTGCGGCGGGGCGACGGCGCGAGATGGTTGCCTGGTCGCCTTCGCATCTGGTGGCGGCACTGGCCGGGTCGTCCTCGCCGCGCTGTCCACGCGCTGGCGCTCACCGCCGAGCGACGCGGCGAGCGCGCCGGCAAGGGCCCCCGCGCTGCCGTACCGCTCTCCTGGGTCCTTGGCAAGGCAGCACAGGAGCGCGGCTTCCATCGCCGCCGGCACATCCTGGCGCAGCCGCCGGATCGGCGGTGGCGCAGCATTCAAGTGCTGGAGCAGCAGCCCGCGGTCGTCCGCCGCGCTGAACGGCAGCCGTCCACTGAGCAGCTCGAAGGTAAGCACGGCCAGGCTATAGACGTCCGATCGCGGCGTGGCGGGATCGCCTCTCGCTTGCTCGGGAGAGAGATACTCCAACGTCCCGACGGCAACCCCGGCCCGGGTCAGGCGGCTGCTGGCCCTGGCCTGGGCGATGCCGAAATCCATCAGCGTGACCCGGTCGCCCGGCTCGAGCATCACGTTGCCGGCGCTGACGTCGCGATGGACCACCCCCCGAGCATGCGCGTAGTCCAGGGCAGAGGCTAGTTGCTCCACGATCCGGACCGCCCGCTCGATGGGAAAGCCCCCTTCGGGGATGGCGCGCGACAGCGGCAGGCCCTCGATGTAGCGCATCGCGATGTAGTAGTAGCCGCCGGCCTGCCCTGAATCGTAGATGGGGATGATGTGCGGGTGCTGCAACACCGCTGCCGACCGCGCTTCCTGCAGGAAGCGCGCCACCAGGGTCGGATCGCCCGCAAACTCTGGGGGAAGCAACTTGAGCGCAACCGGGCGATCGAGCGTGGTCTGCCGCGCTCGGTACACGATGGACATGCCGCCGCGACCGAGCAGGGCCTCCACGCGATACGGCCCGAGCACGCGCCCGATCACCGGCGCCTGTACCTCCAACTGGCGAGGGGGCGCCGGGGCGATGAGGCGCAAGGGCGAACCGGGGGAGGGGACTATCGGCATGCAGAACGGAGAGCTGATCCCGTCTCGCTCCCGTCGGCTCAACCCCCAATCGCCCCTCGCCTCATCGCCCCTCACCCGCTCGCCCCCTCGGGCCAATCCCGGCGCTGGTATCATCATAACCGGGAAGATCGGGGGCGGGCGTGAGCGGAGAGCCGCCGGTCGAAGTGACAGGTGTCATCGCCGAGGTTCTGCCCAGCGCGCTCTATCGAGTCACCCTCTCGGGCGGGCACAGCGTGCTGGCCGGCCTCGATGTCGAAGCGCGACGCCGGCTCATCCGGCTGATCCCCGGCGATGGCGTACGCGTCCGCCTTTCGCCCTACGACCTATCGCGCGGCCGCATCCTCGGCCGCCACCCGGAGCCAGGAGGAATGTCATGACTGCTAGCCCATCGATCGCCGCGCCGCGCTCGGCGGCCCCGCCACCCGCGACCCCGGTCGGGGTCGGGCGCTTCCCGACGGTGCGCCCACGCCGACTGCGTTCGAGCGAGCCGATGCGGCAACTGGTGCGCGAGACCACACTGGACGCCGGAGATTTCATCTATCCGCTCTTCGTCGCGGAAGGCGCGGCTACTGATCGGCCCGTCGGCGCTATGCCGGGCGTCACCCAATGGACGCTGCGATCGCTGCCTGCCGAGGTGGAGTCGATCGCCGCGCTGGGTATCCCCGGCGTGATCCTGTTCGGCCTGCCGGCCGAGAAGGACGCGGTGGGCAGCGGCGCCTGGGCCAGTGAAGGCATAATTCAGCAGGCCACCCGCGCGATCAAGCGCGCGGTACCGGAGCTGTTGGTCATCGCCGACCTTTGCCTCTGCGAATACACCAGTCACGGTCACTGCGGTGTGCTGCGCGACGGTCAGGTCGCCAACGACGAGACGCTGCCGCTGCTCGCCCAGACTGCCGTAAGCCAGGCCGAGGCAGGAGCGGACATCATCGCGCCCTCCGACATGATGGACGGGCGGGTCGGCGCCATCCGCGGCGCGCTCGATGCTGCCGGCCTGTCGGCGGTGCCGATACTCTCCTACGCCGCCAAGTACGCCTCCGCCTTCTACGGTCCCTTCCGCGAGGCGGCGCAGTCGGCGCCCCAGTTCGGTGACCGGCGCAGCTACCAGATGGACCCCGGCAACGCGCGCGAGGCGCTGCGCGAGGTCGAACAGGATTTGGCCGAGGGGGCGGATATGATCATGGTCAAGCCGGCCCTGGCCTACCTGGACATCATCGCCCGCGTGCGGGCGGCGACGACGGTACCCCTGGCAGCGTATAACGTCAGCGGCGAGTATGCCATGGTCAAAGCGGCGGCGGCCAACGGTTGGATCGACGAACGACGCCTGACCCTGGAGCTGCTCACCGGCATCAAGCGCGCCGGGGCCGACGTGATCATCAGCTATCACGCCAAGGACGTCTGCGGCTGGCTGTGCGCGCGGGTCGAGCGGCACAACGATCCAGTTGGGGCAAGCGACGGTTGGTGATGAGGCGCCGGGGCGGCGACTGCGGTCTGCCGCCAGAGCACGGCACTGCGGTGCGGCGATCGGCTCCTGGGGAGATCGCTGCTGCCTTGCCTGGCAGCAGCCTCGCACTTTGGCCCGACCGCAGTCGCGTACTCTGGCGGCAGACCGCAGTCGCCGCCCCGGCGCCGCCATCTCCCAAGAATGATCCAAGACGCCAGCCGGAACGACCGCTCGATATAACGGCGTCGGTAACCAAACCCTAACCCAGCATGCCTAAACTAGCGATGGGCAAGTGCAGGGAGCCAGTTGTCGACGGAACAGCCACTTTACGTCCTGGCGGGAGTCGTTGCTACGGTCATGCTCGTGGCCTGCGGCGCCAGCACGACCTCCAGCAGCGGAGGTCCAGCGGCCACCGCCCTGCCCGTCCGGCCCACGGCCACCGCCGTCGGCGTACCGTACGTGCCACCCGCCGCGGCCGGTACCGCGGGGGCACGATTCTCGCTCACGCCGCACCCGTCGCCGACGGCCACGACCGTGCCCACGGCCACGCCGGCCGGCGCGCGTGTCACCTTCGCGGCCGTGCAGCAGATCCTGACCGGCAATTGCGCCGGCTGCCATCCGCCCAACCAGGGTCTGGATCTCACGACCGGCCACGCCTATGCCAGCGTCGTCGACGTCCCCAGTCGCGAGGCTCCCAGCCTCATGCGAGTGAAGCCGGGCGACCCGGCCAACAGCTACCTCTTCCAGAAAGTAACCCAGGCCAAGCCACTGGTTGGCGCCCGCATGCCCCGGGAGGGTCCGCCGCTCACAAGCGACGAGATCACCACGCTGCGGTCATGGATCGAGCAGGGGGCGCCGGCGTAACGAGGCTGTCTCTTATACACATCTGACGCTGCCGACGATCTTACGCGTGTAGA
>CALBSQ010000323.1 GCA_937967325.1 uncultured Chloroflexota bacterium | reverse complement strand
GATCAGGCGATCGCCAGCGGGCGGATCGGCGATCCCGTCCCCCCGACGATCTTCAATGGTGCGGTAACGAACAGGAATTCGTAGACCCGCTCGCGCGCGAGCTCCTCGAGATTGACCATTTCCATGATGTGAATCCCGCCACGGGTGAGCAGGATCGTGTGCGCGGGAACAGCGATCGGGCCCGCGTGCGTGGTCTGCACCTCGTAGATATCGGTGTCCGATCCCGTCGCGCGAATCCTCCGTTCGACCAACCACTCCGCGGCGCTCGTGTCTGGTCCGGGTAACCCGCTCTCCGCGCCTTGATAGGCTGCCCGATCGTCCCAATACCGCATCCAGCCCGTGCGCACCAGGACGACATCGCCCGCCTGGATCTCGACACCAGCCGCCACGGCGGTTCGCTCCAGCTCCTCCGCCGAGATCGCAGTGCCGCCAGGCAGCGCGTCGACGCCGCGCCCTGTCGCCGCGCCCTGTCGCCACGTCGAGGAGGACACCGCGGGCGACGATCGGGGGCACGCTCTCGACGCCCAGATGTTTCAGCCCGCGGAGCCCTTGTTGCGCGTCCTGCGCGTCGATGTCCCCGTGCAGCCGTCCGTGCTCGGAGATATGGCTCAGCGCGTCCACGTGGGTGCCCGTATGTCCGCCCAGCACCACCAGCTCGTTCGCCCCGCTGCAGTCGCCCGCCAGCTCGATGTCGCCGTGGCGAATCATCAGCGTGAAGAGAAAGGGTGGGTGCGCGGGGTGACCAGGCATTCCGCGGAACAGCGGCTGTCCGAGGTCGTAGACGCGTCCCTGCTGAATCGTCGCGCGGAGATGGTCTGCCAGCATGGTGGCCCTCCTGTATCTGCCTCGGTCGCTGTCAAGCAGCCATACTAGCAGATTACTCCTGTTGGCGGACCCGAAGGTCGGGATTGCATACTCGTCGGTGCGCACGTTGCGCACGAGGCCTGTTCCCAGCGCTCAGGATTCATCGGACAGTCCCTAATCTCGCGGTGGATGCCAACCCGCGGCGATCCAGAAGGCTCGGACGATCAGTGCGTCGGGGTCGGCGCTCAAACGAAGCGCCTCGACCGTGCCACGACCAACCGGGGTGACCCCGGCGATTCGCAGGCCGCCGTCGGTCCAGCGGAAATGCTCTGCCCATCTTTGGCGCCTCGGGTCGAACAACGGTGCAACTTCGCCCGTGATGGGATCCGTGGCAGTGACCTTGTCGGCCTTGTGCGCGTTGCACAGTGGGCAGGCCAGCCAAAGGTTGGACTGCTCGTTGCTCCCCCTCTGGCTATAGAGATGATGTGCTCGATCTCCAGTCGAGCCAGTACCCGCACCGGTGCTCGACCTCCTCGCGGACGCGCCGTTCGATCGTCGCAGAGACGTTCCGGCGTGGCACCGGATCTCAGTCGAGGGGAGAGATCAGCTCGCGCGCTACAGCCACGTGGAGTGCCTGCGCCTTACGCACCAGCCCGTATCGGAAGATGTTCATGAGCTCATCGAGATTGACGCGGTCGGCAGCATTCAGCAGGCCCTCTGCCTTTCTGGCCAATAGGGTGCTCAACTCCTCTTGCCGACGCTCAATTATCTGGGAACGGGCGAGGGCCAAAACCTGATCGTTCGGGAGCGTCTCGACCGGTGGATCGGCGGCGAGACGATCGATCCACTCCGATAGCACGTCCTCGACGCGTCGGGCGCTAACACTCGCCGTCGCTTGCGCTTGGCGCGCCGCGGCGTCCGAGATTCCAATCGTCACCACTCGGCTCATCACGATTCTCTCCTAGAGTCGCGCTCACGGCCCTTGCCCCAACTGAGTGTACGGTACGCTGACGCCAAAGATCACGGCGAGTGATGGTAGGCCGCCGGGCACGCCATCCCAGGCGCACAGCCACTCGCCATCCGGGCTTGATGGGTGAGGACCGATGGAGCAGCGGCACGCGGGTTTCGAGCCTCGCGCTTTGTCCCTGGTCGAGTTCGCGCGACGCGCCGCGGCCGCGCTGCGGGAGGATGAGCGAGTCCGAGCGGTCTGGCTGACGGGAAGCCTGGCGACCGGCACGGCGGACGCGCAGAGCGACGTCGACCTCCGTGTCGCCGTCCGCGCCGAGGATTTCCCGCGCATCGACGCCGTGTGGCCGGAGCTGGTCGGGCGGGCCGGCCCAGCCGTGTGGAAACGGCGCTGGCCCGGCCCGCCCGACGAGGCCATCGTCAGCGCGATCACGCGGGACTACCTGCGCTTCGACCTGGTGATCCAATCCGACGCCGATTCCAAGCCCCGCACCCTCGAGGCGGCGCAGGTACTGGTGGACAAGGACGGCGTGGCGGGCCGGATCACGCTCACCGCCCCGGCGCGGCACGATCCTCTGGCGCGACTTGCCTTTGTGGTCGAGGAGTTCATCCGCCTCGTCGGGATGCTGACCATCGTCGTCGGGCGCGACGACGTGCCAATGGGGATGGAAGGCCAGCTCGCTTGCCACAGCCTGCTCATCAGCCTGCTGTTGATGGAGAACGGGATCGACCGAGTGGCCACCGGCAAACGCCACGTCGCCTCGCTGCTGACCGACGAGCAGCGCGCCGTGCTGGCGAGTGTGCCCGCGCTGGCGCCGACGATGCAGTCGGTGATCGATGGCCGCGTGGCCTATGCGAGCCTCTTCTTGCCGCGGGCGCGGCGGCTCATGGCAACAAACGGGCTGGCATATCCCGAGGAGTTCGAGAAGGCGACGCGCGAGCACCTGCGGAGCGTACTCGGCGTGCAGGTTAAGCCCAACGAGAGCATGCTGCGATAAGTGCCTGGACATTCTTGGTGGTAGAGCTGTCCCCTGTCACCGATATGCCCTTGACTGCAGCGTATACAGCTCGGCGTACAGGCCGTCGCGCTGCATCAGCTCCTGGTGGCTGCCTTGCTCCACGATGCGGCCGCCGTCCAGCACGAGGATCAGGTCGGCCATGCGCACGGTGGAGAAGCGGTGAGAGACCAGCAGCGTGACGGTCCCGGCGCTCTCGCCCGCGCGGGCCGCGGCCGCGAAGCGCTCGAAAAGGGCGTGCTCGGTCTGGGCGTCGAGCGCGGCGGTCGGCTCGTCGAAGATCACGAGCAGGGGCACCGGCCGCATCATGGCCCTCGCCAGGGCCAGCTTCTGCCACTGCCCGCCGGAGAGGTCGACGCCACCCGCCCAGGCTTTGCCGAGCTGCGTCTCCAAACCAGCCGGGAGGCCGGCCGGGACATCGGCGGCCCCGGCGCGGACCAGGGCTGTTTGCACCGCGGGCAGGTCGTCGATCCACGGCAGGAGCCCGATCCCAACCGTCTCGCGGGCGAGCAGCTCGAAGCGGGCGAAGTCCTGGAAGGCGGCGCTCAGCCGTTCCCGCCAATCTTCGACGCGGAAGCGGCGCAGGTCGTTGCCGTCTACCAGGATTCGGCCCTCGTCAGGCTCGTAGAAGCGGCAGAGCAGCTTCGCCAGCGTGGTCTTGCCGGCGCCATTGTCGCCCACCAGCGCCACGACAATGCCGGCGGGCAGCCGCAACGAGACGTCCGCCAGCACCGGGCGCTCCGTCCCCGGGTAGCGGAAGGAGACGTGCTGGAGCTCGATGCCGCTGGCCAGGCGGCTCGGCGCCGGCAGCGGATCATCGACAATCTGCCGCGCCCCCTCCGCATAATCCTGTAGCCAGAGGTAGCGCCTGGCCACGCGCAGCACGTCCAGGAAATGGGCGCCGTAGGCCACGGCGGTGGCGACGACGCCGTTCATGCTGGCGGCCAGGCCGGCAGCCAGCACGACGTCGCCGGGGCTGGCCAGCCCGCGGATGGCGCGGAACAGCACCAGGGCGATCGAGCCGGCGTAGGCCAGGCCGAACAGCAAGGAGCCCGCCGCCTGCAGCGCAGCGCTCTGCCATTCGGCGCGGTCGCGGGCGCGGATCACCGTTTCCGCCGCGGCGTGGTGGCGAGCGAGCAGCTCGTCGCGCAAGCCGAAGACGCGCACCTCCTTGCCAACCGCGGCGGAGGTGGCCAGCCCGAAGAGGTGCTGGCGCAGCCGCTCCGGCTCGGCGGTGGCCTCGGCGGCCCGCTGCTGCAGCTCCTGCGACCGCCGGCTCGCCAGGAAGGAGCCGAACCCAACCAGCGGGAGCAGGAGCAAGACCGGGTGCAGCCGCGCCAGGAGGACGGCGCTAGCAGCCAGTTGCACGGCCACGCGAATGATGCCCGCCGTGGCATTGGTCATGTAGGCGAGGGAGCCGCGACGCTCCTGTAACAGCTCCAGCTCCTTCAGGTAGTCGGGAAGCTCGTGGTGAGCGAGCCCGGCAATGCCACCCATGAGCGCCATAATGGCCTTGTTGACGGCCGCGCTGGCCTTCTCCGCGACCGTGAAGAGGAAGTCGAGATAGTACATGATTCCGAGCAAGCCCAGCCCAATGGTCAGCGCCAGCAGCACCGTCGCGACCAACGCCGAGGAAGGCCGGTGGGCCAGGGCGGCGTCGACGAGCAGCTTAGAGCCCAGCGCCGTCGCCGGCACGATCAGGGAGAACGCCGCGCCGCAGATCAGGAACAGCACGGCCTCCCGCGGCGCGGAGCGGAAGCCGAAGGCGATCAGCACACGGTAGGCCCGCAGGTTCTCACGCATTTCTGTCCCTTACGCCGGGGCGATGAGGCGATGAGGCGAGGGGGCGAGGGGGCGCAAGGGCGAACCGGGGAGGGAAACCTCGGCATGCCGGACGGGGAGATCATGCCGTCTCGCCTCCGCCCTCGCAATCCCCGGTCGCCTCATCGCCCCCTCGCCTCATCTGCGAAGCGTGCCGCCTGGAGCGCGAACATGGTGGCGTAACGACCACCCTCCGCGACGAGCTCGTCGTGGGCGCCTTGCTCGACGACCCGCCCGCCCTCCAGGACGCAGATGCGGTGGGCCCGCCGGACTGTGGAGAAGCGGTGGCTGATGAGGATGGTCGTCAGCCCGGCGGTGATCTCCAGGAAGCGGTCGTAGAGCTCGGCCTCCGCCCGCACGTCCAGGCTGGCCGTCGGCTCGTCCAGGATCAGGACGCGGGCGCCACCCTCCACGGCGAAGAGGGCGCGCGCCAGGGCGATGCGCTGCCACTGGCCACCAGATAGGTCGACGCCGCCCGTGTACTGCCGCGACAGCACGGTGTCCCAGCCGCGCGGCAACGACTCGATCAGCTCCAGCGCCCCGGCCTTGCGCGCCGCGATGCACAGCCGGTCGTGGTCGCCTGCCAGGGCCGGGGCGCCGAGGCCGACGTTGTCGCGTGCTGAGAGATGATACTGGGCGAAGTCCTGATACACGGCGGCAACCCGGCGCTGCCAGTTGCCGGTGTCGACGTCGCGCAGATCGATCCCGTCCGCCAGGATACGCCCGCTGGTGACCGTGTACAGACGGCCCAGCAGCTTGACGAGCGTCGTCTTACCGGCGCCGTTGCTCCCGAC
The DNA here is from genome assembly GCA_937967325.1 of uncultured Chloroflexota bacterium. GTDB lineage: Bacteria > Chloroflexota > UBA4733 > UBA4733 > UBA4733 > UBA4733. The sequence goes on along the minus strand of CALBSQ010000323.1, from coordinate 9,261 downwards.
GATGGCCAGGGATCGCCCCGCCGCGATCACAAGGTCGAGGTCTGACAGCACGTCCGCTGTCCGGCCCGGATAGCGGAAGGTCACATGCTCCAGGCCGATTTCCCGGCGGGGGCTGTCCGCGGAGAGGGTGTGCGTGGGTGCGTGGCGGCGCTCAAGCTGATCTGGAGCCGCCAGGCGCTGCTCCAGGTCGAGCAGGCTGGGCAAGGCGACGGCAGCATAGGCCAGCTGGCTGTTGGCATCGTCGAAGGCGCGGAAACTGTTGGCGTTGAGCAGGGCATTGGTGAAGACGGCCAGGGCGGCGAGGCCGATCTCGCCGTGGATGGCAGCCCAGGCCAGCAGGCCGAAGGCGCCGAGATTCACCAGGGTGACGGCGCCGCTGACAACCCAAAGGATGGGTCTACCCGGCCGCCGAGCCTGCCACACCGGGAGCATCGCCTGCTGCCAGGCCGCGTCGAAGCGGACGATCAGCCAGTCGAGCAGGCCCCAGAGGCGCAGCTCCTTGGCCGCGCCCGGGCGTATCGCCAGCTCGCGGTAGTAGTCGGAGCGCCGCACGGCGGCGGCCTGGCCCATGGCGACGTTGCCGATGCGGAGGAACTCGCGCTGGAGGACGTACAACCCAACCGGCCAGAGGGCGACCCAGAGCAGGCCGAGCCACCAGTGGAACCCCAGCAGGATGAGCGCCGACCCCAGCGCCTGGAGCCAGTTCGGCAGCAGGCTGGCAAGGGCCCGCACGGCGTCGCTCGGGCGCAGCCCGCCCGTCCCGACTTCCTGCGCGTTCTTCATCAGGTCGAGGATGGCCGGGTCTTCCAGGTGCCCGATGCCGCTCGGCCCGCTGACCGCCGCCATGACCCGCTCCTGCAAGCGCCGATCCACCTGCCGGGCGAAGGCGCTAGCCAGCGCGGATTGGAACGGGCCGACGACGCGCACCGCCACGATGAGCACGGCCGCGGCTGCCACCAGCGTGATCGCGCGGTTGCCGGCGGCGGAGCTCAATCCGTCCTCCACCGCCGCCGGAATGGAGCCGACGAGCAGGCCCGTGACGACGGTGATCGCCAGCGGCACTATCGTGCTGACGATGATGCTGGCCGCGAGGAGCAGCGTGCGTGAGCGGCTCACCGTGGGGAAGAGCCGCAGCAAGGCGAAGACGCCGGCGACGGCAGGCGAGAGAGGCCGCCGCCAAGGCAGGACGCTTCGCCAGCCGGTAGCTGCGTGCTGCGCGGTCATGTCCGTCCCTATCAGGTCCCTTACTGTAGCTCGGCGGGCTGGCCGGCACCCATCGTCTTCGCGGCTGCCGCTGTCCCTCTGGACGGCGCCCGGGCTCCATCGCGCGGTACAGTCTATGGCCTCGATTGAACAAAGTCAACGATTACGCTCTATTCTCGATCGTATTCTTGCTATTCCTATCCGCACAGGCTGATCCTGAGCCGAGCTCTGTGAGTGAGGCACGCGATTGGACTGGGGTGGGGCCTCGCCCGGTCCCTCGCCTGCCGGCGCATGAGGTGAGACGCATCGCCGCTGCAACGCTGCCGCCTATCGGACAGATTAGGCTGGGGCGGGGACCAGGGCGCCCAATAGGCATCAATCGCTTGAACAGCAGCTCGATCTGCCAGCGCGCGCCGGCCAGGGCCAGGGCCTCCTCTGGGGCCAGTTGGTCGGCGGGCGGTGGTGAGGAAGGCGTCCCAGCCGGCCAGGGTCAGGCTGGCCCGGCTGGCGGCGCGCCCTTCCCGCTTGGCCGCGCGGCGCAGGGCGCGGCGGCGGCGCGTGCCTTCGACGATCCGGGTGAACAGCCCCAACGGCAGCAGGCCGATGTCCTGGGCGAACAGGCAAAAGAGGAGGCGCATAATGGCGAGCCAACCATGCTTCCCAATGGGCGGCAGTCGCGCAGTCAATAGTCTCTGTCCTATCAGGTGTTTGCATGCGCATCGTCATGTCTTCTTGCAGCGAGCATCTCCAGATAGTGAGGATTGTACATAATGCCCAGAATGTTGCCGAACGGATCAACTACCGTAGCGGTGATGAAACCATGGCCGCGGTCTTGCGGTGCCTCCAGTTGTTTTGCTCCCATCGATACTGCCTTTTCTAAGACTGCATCAACATCGTCAACATGCCAGTACACCACGACCCCGGCTCTGCCGTTTGCGCTCTCTGTACCAGGAACGTATTTGCTGTCAATAATACCGAGTTCATGTTGATAGTCGCCAAGCCGAAACTCGACATAGCCAGGCCGCTCAAAGTAAGGTACAATCCCCAGGAATTCTGTATACCACGCCTTTGCTGCAGCGTGATCTGTTGCGAAATAGTTGACTGTTGTTAATCCTCGTAAGGTATGTGTCATAATGTACTCCGTATTTCATCAGGCGTGGGTAACAGACTGGGCTTCATACCCCCAATTATCTCCCCCTCTTGCCTTGCCTGTCAAAGTACCCCGAAAGTCCTTCTCAATCTTGGCACGGCTGAGCAGTTGCCGTGGCGGTGAGTAAGGATGCCACCGATGACTCTAACGGGACCTGAATGCCGTTGGTAGTGGGGATAGCCACCTTGGCCGGCGTCACAGCAGCAGTCGAGGTACCGACTTGAGCCAGCGGCGCTGGAAGTGCGGGACGCCGTCTACTTTCACGTCGAGTTCGACGACCAGATGGAAGGCGTCGGCGGTGCTGCGCATCTGCATGCGGGCCCAGGCTTCGATGGTCATGTCCGGCATGATACGCCGCCAGCGCTGGTCGCCTGTGATCCCCACGGCGGCGGGGTCGAGCAGGGAGAGGGAGCTGCGCATGCGGTTGTGCTGGTCGGTCTCCAGGCCCGGCGTGAGCTGCTGGCGTGCCGTTGTCTCGATCTCTACCTGCACGCGGTTGGCCATGACGTCCCAGGTCACTCGCCAGGGCGGCGTCTCCGTGCGCGGGCCGTGGATGCGCTGGGACGCCGTCGAGGGCTGGTAGGCGGGCGCCGGCAGCGGGTTCTCCACGGGGACGGCCGGCAGGATGAGCCGGCTCGGGTGGGCGGCGCCGTGATGGAGGCGATTAGTCCCCGCCAGCGGTGTCGGCCAGACGTTGGGGTAATCCGCGCTAGCCACATCCAGGCGGACGCGGTGGCCCGGCTCGAACACCCAGCTTGCGCAGTCGAGCTCGATGTCGAGGGCGTAGACCTGTCCGGTGACTATTGGCGTGGGATCGGTGAGCGACTCGCGCCGCGTGGCGTTGAGGATGCCCTTGGCGATCAGTGCGGAGGTTCCGTCGGGCGCGACGTCGCAGAGGCTGGCGTTGAAGGCCATCACCGGCGCGGTCGAGGAAACGTGGAGCACGGCGCGCGGCCAGCCCAGGATGGCCAGCTCCTCCGTCAGCGGCGCCGAGGTGTAGACCAGGGAATAGGCTTCGTCCGGCCGCTGGTCGGCGGGCAGCCCGAAGGGGACGCCGCCCGACCAGAGCCCGCCGGTCAGGCCGACCGCGGGGTGGTACGCGTACTCGTCGTAGCCGTCCTCGGCGGTAGTCGCGCCGTCGAGCAGCGCCCCTCCGGCGCCCAACGTGTAGGCGCGCTCGCGAGCGCCCGCTGGCGGCCAGCTCGCCTCGCCGCGCCAGGAGCCGCTGGTCTGCAGCCGGTCGGGACGCGGCGTGTCGTAGCGTTGCATGAAGACCTGTACCGGTGGCTCGCGCTGCACGCCGGTGTCGCGGCCCTTGAAGTGGTGGTCCAGCCAGCGCACCACCTCGTGCAGGTGGTCGATGCAGGGGCCGGGTACCGCGCTGTCTGGTGGCGTGTGGTTCCAAGGCCCGATCAGCACCCTGGCCGGAACGCGCTCGCGCAGTTGGGCAAAGGTGCGCAGGGGCGGATTGGGGTAGCCGTCGCGCCAGCCGCCGATGATGAAGGTGGGGCAGCGGATCTTCTCGTACTGCCCGCGCAGCGAGCCGGGCCGCCAGTAGGGGCCGTCGACCTGATGCTCAATCCAGTTGAGCATGTAGGGCGCGTTGTGCTCCAGATGCTGCTCCCAGATGGCCGACCAGTCGGCGCCGGAATATTCGGGGTAGGGCGGCAGCGCGTTGCGGGCGATCATCCCCGTGGCGTAGGCGGCGAAGTCGTAGTAGTGGCGGAGGAGGCCCCCGCGATAGTGGCAGTCGTCGGTGTAGCGATCGTCGGTGGCGTAGCAGGGGATGATCGCCTTGAGGTGCGGCGGCTGGTGCGTGGCAATCTGGAAGCAGACGAAGCCACCATAGGAGTAGCCGAAGAGCGCCACCTGGCCGTCGCACCAGGGCTGCTCGGCCAGCCACTCGATCACGTCGTAGCCGTCCTGCTGCTCCTGGAGGGTGTACTCGTCGAGGTTCACGCCCTCCGAAGCGCCCGTCCCGCGGATGTCGACGCGGCAGCCGACGTAGCCGTGCCGGGCGAAGTAGTGGTGGTGGCCGGTATAGGGCGCCACGTCGTCCTTGCGGTAGGGCAGGTACTCCAGGATCACCGGATGCGGCCCGTCGCCGGCCGGCATGTGCATGTCGGCAGCCAGCCGGGCGCCGTCGCGCACCGGGACGAGGAAGTTCTTGACGAAGCGCACATCCAGTTTGGACTCAACCATCAGTGTTCCCTTCCCGGAAGCGGCTGGCCCCGGCGCTCGGCTCCAGCTCCGCCAGCCAGCCGGCGAAGGTGTCGCGCCACTGCGCCCGCTCCTCCGGACCGCCGAAGTCCAGCGTGAAGGGGCCGGTGTAGCCCAGCTCCCCGAAGCGACGGAAGACGTGGCGGAAGTCGACGATGCCCTGGCCCGGGATGAGATGCTCCTCGTAGCGGCCGTGTGTGTCATTCAGCCGCACCTGGCCGATGTTCTGGACGCCAAAGGCATCCAAGAAGCCGTCGAAGCCATCCGGTACCAGGTGGGCATGGCCGACGTTGAAGGCCCATTTGAACCGTGGCGACTGTACGGTGGCGAAGAACTGACGAGTTTCCGCCACGTCGCGGGGCATGTAGTGGATCTCGGCGTTATCCGGCTCCTTGTTGTGGTTCTCGAAGTAGATGTCGACTCCCTGTTGCCCAGCCCAGTCGACGGCGCGCCGCATGCGGTCGATGGCCGTGGCCAGCCGCTCGCGGCGATCGGTGGAGAAGTGGTAGCCGCCGTGGCATATGACGTAGCCGCAACCGAGGCTGGACGCCAGCGCAAAGTTCTGCCGCACGTACTCGTCCGCCGCGGCGTGCATCACCGGCGTGATCTCCGCCATGTTGACGGCGGAAAGGCTATGCACGCCAAGCCGGATCGTGTGCCGCGCCGCCAGGTCGCGGATGGCAGCTACGCGCTCGGTAGTGAACGTCCCCGGGTAGTTCGGTGGCGCATCCGCGTTGAAGTCGACGCGGGTGAATCCGTGGTCTGCTGCCCACTGCATCGCCTGTTCCAGCGGCCAGGAGCCGGGTCCGGCGAAGACAAAACGCTGTCGATGGTCCATGTGGCGATCCTTACGCGAAGAGGCCAGCCGGCGTGTCCAGCGTCACGTCGCGTCGCCTATCATACTGTTCACGGTCCCCGTTCACTCGGGGTTCGGCCCGGGCGACAGTTGTCCGAGGATTACACAGTAATTCTTGTGCTACACTTCTCCTATGGTTTCGAAGTCCGATCCCTTTACCCTGCGCCTCACGCATGCGATGGACGCCTTTGTGACCGAGGAGGCTCGTCGAACGCGCCGCTCCAAAGGAGCCGTCATTGAGGCCCTCGCCGCGGAGGCGCTCCGCGCCCGGCTCTTCCCAGGGATCGCCTTCCGCGGCACAGATTGGGAACGCCGACCCTGGCTCATTGGTACCGCACTTGATGTCTGGGAAGTCATGCGTGCGTATCAAGACTTCGGCTCGGTCGGGCGCGTGGTGGCCGAGACCGATGTTACCGAGCGGCAGATCCGTCTTGCCCTCGCCTACTATGAGCGTTTCCCTGAAGAGATCGACGAGGCGATCGCCGAAGATCGTCGCTCGCTCGTCGAACTCCGCCGCTCCTTCCCAACCATCGATGTCCTCGTCACCTAGGTGCGCCTCTTCCTCGATGCGCAATTTACGGCGCACCGCATCGGCGCAGCGCTCCGTCGGACCGGCCATGACGAGCGTGCCTTGGACGGTTGGAGTGATGCCGATCTCCTCGAGCTCGCCGCTCAGGAGGGCCGCATCATGATCACTTTCAACGTTCGCGATTTCCCGCGCCTCGCCCAAACGTGGGCGGAGGCGGGGCGACACCATGCCGGATGCGCCATCCTCGTTGGCATCGACCACAGCGAGTTCGGCACGATCCTGCGCACACTCGAGGCGATCCTCACCACCCGCCCGCATCAGGAGGACTGGCGCGACTACACCGCCTTCGTCTCCCGCCACTCCGAGGGGACCGGCCGCGGCCAATGAGGCGTGGCGCCATCACGGAAAGGCTGGCAAGCGGTCATGCTGCGATAGCGAGTTCCGCTGGGATTGGCCACAAATCGCCCCCGGCCACCTCGCTCAGTGGAGTCCAGCAGCGTAGTGTACGGATCCCCGATGAGCGTGTCGCTCCCGACGTGAGCCACTTCCGGTTCGTCCTGAGCGATGAGGTGGGGTTCGGGCCGGATGCGTCGTGGCATGCCTTCGCATGGGCCGGTGCTAAAACGCTCCGCTGCGACACCGTCTAACTTTTGCCAGTTCGCCCGCCTATGCGCTGCGCACCGCGCGCTGATAGCGCGCGAGCTGATCCGGATCATCAAGCGACACGTGATGATAGACCTGACGCCAGCCGCCCTGTTCGGAAATGAAGCGAAAGATGCAAATGGAGTGGCCCTCGGAGAGTTCGGACATCGCCTCGTGCTCGCTGTCGTGCGTGTAGGTTCCGCGCTCCCGCCCGGTGAAGACGACCAGGTCAGGCGTTGCATAGGCCACGATGTCCTCGAAGACGGTCTGTACCCGCACCGATCCGGAGAGCATGCGCTTGGAGAGCGCGGCGATGCTTGCGCTGCCGCGGACCATGCCCCCGATCGGGCTGTAGAGCTGGACGAGGGGATCGTCGGCCCAGATCTGCTGGTAGAGGTCCGGCGACCGGGTGTTGAAGGCGTGGTAGAACGTCTCGAGCGCCGCGCGCGCTCCCTCGATGCCGGGCACGGCGGTATTGGCCAGCATGTTGTGCTCGCCGCGCACGAGCACGCTATCCAGCGCGGTCGCCACCGTGCGATCATCTGCATTGGCGTTTGTCTGCATCAGCAACTGTCCTCCTTCTGCAGCGCAGTCGTCACGTCCTGGGTCACGCCAGCCCCTCCTTGAAGCCCTGGCGCCAGGAGGGGTAGCGCAGCTGCCAGCCGAGCTCCCGCTTGGCCTTGGCGTTGGAGAAGCCGCGCCCCGCGGTCATTATCGTCACCGCCACGTCCCCGGCTAGCAGCCGGGCCAGCCACTTGGGGACCCGCATCGGTGGCCTGGCGCCCGCGCACGCCGCCAGATAGGGCAGCCAGCCGCCGCCCGATAACCCCGGTCCCGCCTGCCACGAACACCCGCATACCCATCACCTTCCTGCTTTCAGCGTTGTCGCTCAGAGTAGAGACGAGACAGCCCGGCCGTCCGTGACAGTGGGTGGGAAGACTGTGGGGAGAGGATCGTTGGCGGCTCGAGGGCGAGGCGCCAACGGTGTCCAGGACCGGTGAGCGGTCGTCGTCCGCTCCTGACCGCGAGCAGCGCGCCCGATCTGGGCGCTCGACGCGGGACCCATCGGGGATCAGGCAACAGTCGACGGCTGGCGTTCCTGCCGACACTGCTTGGCGAGCTCGATGCGAACCGCGGCGCTCCAGACCTGCACCGCCAGACCCACCACGACGACGGATCACCGTCGTATGCCAAGTCACCGGACTTGACCTCTCGCTCCACCCTTATGTGGATTGAGGACGGTCGCGGCGATCATTCGGACGCGTTCGGGGTCGGCGATGGCGTCGATCGCGACGATCTTGCCTGCGGCGACGGTGAATCCCATCACGGCGAAGGGCCGTCCACGCACCGTCACGACCATCCCTGCCGCCCCGTTCACCAGCGCGGGGTGCAGCTGAGCCGCCGGGAGCACGGCGCCCAGGCGAGCCTGCCGGGCCACGGCTGCCGCGCCATGGATCACCCCGGGGACCGCGGGGTGCTTGGCGCCGAAGTCTTCGCGCAGCACGACGTCGGGGTCGAGCACCGCGACGAGGGCGTCGAAGTCGCCTCCGCGTGCGGCCCGGAAAAAGGCGTCGACCACGGCCCGCTGGCGGGCGAGGTCCGGATCGGGCGCTGGTAGCGCGGCGCCCCGCACCCGCCGACGCGCCCGGCTGGCCAGTTGCCGCGCCGCCGCGGGGGTCCGGCCAAGCACGGCAGCGATCTCCTCGAACGGTAGCTCGAACGTGTCGTGGAGCACGAAGGCCAGCCGCTCGGCCGGGGACAGGGTGTCGAGCACGATCAGGAGGGCCAGGCCGACCGAGTCGGCCAGCACCGCCTCCTCCTCCGGCTGGAGCTCTCCGTCTGGGCTGACGATGGGGTCGGGCAGGTGCATGCCGAGGGGTTCCTCGCGCCGGACGCGGCGCGAGCGCAGCATGTTCAGGCAGACGCGGGCGACGATCGTCGTCAACCAGCCGCCGAGGTTCTCGACCTCGTCCGCCCCCGAGCGGCCGACGCGTAGCCAGGCGTCCTGGACGGCGTCGTCGGCCTCGGCGAGCGAGCCCAGCATCCGGTAGGCCACCGCCCGCAGATGCGCCCGGTGCGCCTCGAAGCGTTCCGCCAGCCACTCGCGCTCGTCCATCGGTCACATCCTCCCGTTGTGGCGTGTCAGTACCAGTGTGACCCGTAGGACCCGGTCAATGTGACGAGGAGGATGTTCGGACGGACAACCTCACCCCTGGACGGCGTCGCCCGCGCCGCGCTTGTCACATGCTCGGTTCGGGGCGGGTCAAGTCGTGGACGACCACGGCGTCGTGATAAGGAGGCTTCTGATGTCTATCGCGTACATCGTCGTCACTATCCTGGCTGCCGCCTTGGTGGGCTACTCGGCCCTCGCCGTCTTCTTGCGCACGAGGTGGGTGGTCCAGGCCTTGACCGACTACGGCGTCCCCCGCTCGTGGTGGTCCTGGCTCCGTACGGCCAAGACCGCGGGGGCGGCGGGCCTGCTGGTCGGCCTGTTCGTGCCGGGTATCGGCACCTTGGCCGAGATCGGCCTGGTGCTGTACTTCGCCGGGGCCGTCGTCACCGTGGTCCGGGCGCGCTGGTACTCGCACATCCCGTACCCGTTGGTGTTCGTGGCGCCGGTGGTCGCCGCCATGGCGCTGAGGCTCGCGGCCTGAGCACCGT
>CALBSQ010000322.1 GCA_937967325.1 uncultured Chloroflexota bacterium | reverse complement strand
GCTCGCCGCCGCCGAGGGCCGCTGATGCCGTTTCTACCGCCGCTGGGGAAAACGCGGGCCTGCGCCCGCGCCCGCCCCGGATCCGCAGCCCCGCGATCGCCCCGTCGCGGTAGCGGTTCAACCAGTCCCGCACCGTGTCGGGGTTATGCGCGCGCAACAGCCCGCTCCGCGCCACCGCCGCGGCCGACTGCCCGGCCGCCACTTTCAGGATCCCCGCCGCCCGCTCCCGCAGGTAGGGCCTGGTCGCGTGATCCCGCACCCCTTCGAGCTGCACCCGCTGTGCCTCGTCCAAGACCACCCGCCGCATCGCCGTCCCCTTTCCGCTGCGCCCGGACGCGTCGCATTCGCCAGGCCAAACCCCAGGATCTAAATGACAACTTCCATAAGCCGGCTAGGATCACCGACCGCAACTGACATCGTCCTTAGCCTGCTTTAGCAGGGTTGGTCCTGTTAGCCCGACGGTTCAGCGTCGGGCGGACCGGCGGCTGCTACATCCCAGACATCCTCCCGCGGCGGCAGCGGGCTCCCTCGCGGTGGTCGGCGGAACGCCATCTGCGGCGAGCCGGCTCCGCCGCGTGTTGTCACGATCGTGACAGCATCCCGCGTTCGACACTGGCTATCTGGTCGACCCCGCAAACCGGTCCTTAATGTTCGGCGGCGGCGGTCGCGGTAGCATAGCTCAGTCAGCCATCTGCCATCTGCCGATGGCTCCGCCACAAGGAACAGAGCCGGTCAGTGCGCGCGATCCTCCTCGAGAACAACGACGACCTGGCGGCACTCCTGCCCGCGATCTTCGCGCGGGCGGGGATCACCCGGAAACGGGTAGTCACCGAGGAGGAGCTGCTCGTGGCCGCCGCCGGCCTGCACCCGCGCGACTTCCTGCTCCTCGACTGCTCCTCCGGCACGGCGGAGGAGCTGGAGCGGTGCTCCCGCATACTGGCCGCGACCGATGTCGCCACCTTCGTCCTCTACCGTCACGAGGAGGATCTGCGAATCTTGCGCGCGGCGGCACGCGGGCCGCTGACGGCACTGCCGGCCGACATCGGGCTGCTGCCGCTCCTGGCAAAGCTGCGCAGCCTACAACGACGGCCCTACGTCGGGCCGGCGCCCGCCAGGCGCCCGGAGCCCAGCGCGCAGGAAGCGGCGGTGCTGCGCCTGGCGGCAGAGGGCAAGACGGACGCAGAGATCGGGCAGGACCTGGGGATCGCGCCCGGCACCGTGAAGACCTATCTGTCCCGCCTCCGGAGGAAGTGGGACCTGCCGACCACCGCCGATCTGGTCCGCGTCTGCCGACTACGGGCCAAGAGTTGACAGGGGTGGACACGCGGTTGACATGAATTCGGCCCGAGCGCCGCTTTCCTGTCAACCAAGGCGCTCGCCGGGGACACAGAGTTGACACCGGGTTGACGGGCCTGGTTGACAGACGGCGCGCTGGCGCGGTGGTAGGCTAGCGGCACGCTGCAGGGGACGGCGCCGAACCCATGACTCTCAGCAACCCTGCGGGAGCTCGCCCCAGCTCAACGGGAAGGCACCCATCTAGCTGCTCCCTAGCGTCCCCGGAGGGAAAGGAGTTGTGCCAAATGGCACGGCCGCCATAGCCCGCAAAAAATACCTAGGCTGAAGTCGGTGTCAGGCCCGCCGACGCCACATCTATGATAGACGTATCAAATTTTGTGCAGCGTAACCGGCAGCGCGCCATCTGAACGGGTGCGAATTTGCCGTCCAAATTCGTACCGCGCGAATTTGTAAAACGTTCTCAACTCGACATTGGCCATTTGGGCATTGTGTGATCGGACGACCGCCAGATGAGCCTCAGTCTTGCTCCGGGTTTCTTCATATGGCGGTCGAAAGCCGACATTCAAATATCCGACGGGGCCAAACCTTCAACACTGGTATGCTGTTCGTGCTCAGCGACCCACATGGCCAAAGTCGAGCTCAACTCTGAGAGCGGTGATGGAACAGGTGGTGCTGCCAAGCAGCGCTCCGGCACCGTTTGAAAATCTAGGGAGGTGAAGGTAATGCAGTCCGCACCCGGGCATTCGCGCCCATCGTCAGCCGCTGTTTACGGGATCTCACGGCTAGTCATCGTCGCCCTGGCGTGCATGATTGCTGGCATTGGCGCAACGCGTCCGGCATTTGCCTCGGCGATGCCGCTGACCGACTGGAGCTTCTACGTGACCACGGCTGACTCCAGCACGGCGTACAACCTTGGCTGCAACCAGGGCAACTTCGATGCCAGCTTCTCTCCGCCCGTCAACAGCTTGGTGGTGCTCGACTTCGGCGGTCAGCAAGCCGATGGCAGTGGTACCAAGTTGATAAATGGGACGCTTGTCACCAATGCGCAGATCGAAACGGTTGCCGAAAGCTTCTCGAATGGGTATTGGGTCTGCACGGGAGGTGACACGACATCGTTTCTGCTTCTGGGCATCGGCACCAACAACTCATTCTACGACGTGAACTCGGCCGGGGGGAACACGTGGGCCCAGGTGGTCTCGACAGTGAGAACCTATAACCACACTCAGGGATACGACTCGCAGGTCAGCGCGGGCGGGGCCAACGACATGGAGCCCGGGTACAACACCGCTTCCGCCACTGAAGCGTGGGCCAACGGTTATGCTGGGGTCAACCCGGCCTTCTACGTCGACTTCGGGTCGGCCGATGGCTGCCCGACGAACAGTTCGACGAATGGGACCTGCAACAATGGCTGGAAGCAGTACGATGTCTGGTACGTGAGTTGGAGTCCCTCGCCCGCTCAGGCCCTGCCGGAGATCTACAACCAGGCGCAGTCGCAGCAATGGTCAATGATCAGCCAGTACGGCGCCAACAACCAAAGCAGCGCGATCTATTTTGAGGGGCCGCTCGACGAGAACGACCTGGATGGCACTACGTACACATCCACGCAGGCGTGGAACCAGTTCACGGGCGACCTAACCAACGCTGGCGTGCCGTCGAACATGAGCTTTTCCGCGGAGATACACAATGAAACCTAGGTCGTGTCGCGATTCCCGTAGCAGCCTGATCACATTTGGCAAGGAGGTCACGATGAGACGGCCGCCGAGTCGCCGTATCGGGAGCAAGCTGGTGTGGCTGGTCGCGGCAGCGGTAGCCGCGCTGGTTATAGGCGCGGGGACTGCGCTTGCCACGCAGGGACCGCTCCCTATGCAGGGGTCTTTAGCGGGCTGGCCAGCGGCCAAGGCACAGGAGTGGCAGCGACTGCAGCAGGAAATGGCCGCGGCGCGCGCTCATGCCCGGCCCAAGCCGGCGCCACAGGCGCCGTCGCACCAGCCAGACTCCGCGCGGCACGCCGGCATCGATAACGACATGCACCAGGGACCGTTCTCCGCGACGGCCTTCACCGTACGGAATTTCTGGCAGGGGCCTGTTGGCCTAGACTGGGTTCTTGTCTACGCCGGGGCCAAGCGGGAAGCGGCGAACGACACCGCTCAAGGGGCGCTCCGGCTTTACAATGAGCCGACGGACGCGGACGGAGTTTACCACCTCGTCCCTGTCGGCACCTACCTTGCCCCGAACGGTGATGGTGCTCTGACGGTTACGGCGGCAAATGGGGATGTGCTCCAGTTGCGTACGGAGGGCGGAGGAGTCCTCTCCTTCAACCTACAGACGCGCCAGTATCAGTAGGGGTGCCGCAGGTCGGCACCGAGCCTTCGACCGGCGGAGCAGGACACATCGCACGCGTCCTGCTCCGCCGGGCACCGATGGCCCGCTCGCTGTCCGTTGCCCCTGCTTCGATGAGTCACGAGGTGCCGCGCAACCATCCTCGCAGCCGAAACGCGGTCACCCGTTCAGGGTTCGCTGCCGCAATTGTGGCGTAATCTCTTTGTGGTGATTTCTGGAGGTCTGGCTTGGCCGCTCTTCTGCACAGACTGTGCATGCTAGCTGGCGCCACCATGCTTGGTGGTTGTAGCCCATCAGCTACTGCTACGATGCCCGCTACGAACTCCACATCAGCATCTGCGCCGCTGTCACCGACTCTCGCCCCCATTACCGCGGCGACACCGATGTCGACGTCCCATTGTGCGAACAACGGTGCGAGCTCCACCGGGAGTGCCGGGAGCATCCTTTTCTCGCCGCGAATCGTTGGTACTTTCAGTATGACTGGTGGACGCGACCTATTAGGGCCTTATGCTAGTTCGGGAAAGCAAGCGACTTGATTTGGAGGATATCGTCGTTGCCAAGCAGGCGGTTGAGGTAGAGGCAGAGGGTGCGGGCGGTCAGCTTGGTATACAGGCGGGCGGCGAGGCCGGGGAAGGTGTGGGCGTGATTGACCTCGAGGTGGAACTGCTCCGTGAGTTGGTCGTTGACGGTCTCGATGATCTGGCGCGCGCCGTTGAGCATCCGGCAGACGGCCGGGGGGAGTTGCCGTTCCTGGTTGCGGCGGGGGACGGTGAGGAGGGCGATATGGCGCTGTTCCCAGAGGGCGGCGGCGACCGCGGCGCTGATGTAGGCCTTGTCGCCGATGACATCGAGGTCGGCGTGCTCCCACAGCAGGTCCTCGCCGACGGTCAGGTCGGCGGCGTTGGCCGGGGCCAGGGCGAAGTCCAGGATCGTGCCCCCCATGGTGATCAACAGCTGCAGCTGGTAGCCGAAGATGGTCTGCTGCTTGGTGGTCACCTTGCCGAAGGCCGCGCCGGCCGCCTGCCAATCGGCTCTCGCCGCCGAGCCCGGTACCAGATGGAAGGCCATGACCGGTACCGGCAGGCTGTCGATCACGCCCTGGCGGTCGGCGGCCGCGTCCAGCAGGCCCAGGATCGCGCGTCGCACGCGGTTGAAGGCGCCCGCCAGTTGGCGGCGACGGCGGTTGAAGCGGCTCTGCGAGGGCAGGCTGGGGAAGAGATCGCGGTGCTCCCGCCACTGGCTCAAGAGTTCCGTCTCCATATCCCAGCCCCGGCACTCCCCCACCAGCGCCAGCGTCAGCAACTCGCTGTCCGAGCAGGCCGGCGCCGGGCCGGGTCGGCGGAACAGCGGAGCGAGCCGCTGCCACACCTCGTCCACGACCACGTACGTCCAAAAGCAGAAATCGTCGAAGTCGTCTATCATTCGGGCGAACCTCCGGTGTGCCTGGTTGGCGTTGTCAGAACCACCAGCGTACACCGGAGGCGCACCCCCGTCACGTGTCAACTAGTATAAGGCCCTATTAGCCATGGCCGTCGGCTCGGGCGGGCAGGTCTAGGTGACGAAGGATGGGGAGACGTCGCGGCGGCCGGTAGTCGGGCATCTGCTGCGCGTGGAGGCCAGACAACTCAGAACATCGCCGCCCCTGATGTCGTGGCCCTGGTGTCCGAACCCGGGAACCCCGCCAGCGACATCGTCTATCGGTTCGACGCCCATACGGGCGGGGTCACCGCGCAGCAGACGCTACCCCCGTTGGCGTGGCTCCGCCTGCCTACGGCGAAGGCACCGTCTCTGCCACCGTCCACAACGTCCGGGCTGGCGACATCTACCGCCTCGACGGCAGGAGCCTAACGTTGACCCGGGCGATCACGACGGAGCCTGCCCGCGCCCTCACAACGGCCGGTGGTCAACTCTGGGCACTGTTCGACGATGGGGGCGCCCGTCCCACCGCGCGCCTGACCGCCTTGGATTCCACCGATGATAGGCAGTTGGCGCCGCCAATCGCGCTCCCTGCTGGCAATCCTGACCTGGTCGTCGCCGAGAACAAAGAAGTGTGGGTCGCGCCGGTAGACCGAGACGGGAACGTCGAGATTGCACCGTCCTGAGCAATAGGGAAAACCATTGGTGACGGCATCCGACGCCCTGGCGCGACGAGGAGTGGCGGCGCCAGCGCGCTCAGGGACTGGACATGCCGCCGCCGGGGCCGATCGTCGAGCCACGGCAGGGCTCCATCGTGGCGACCCGCCACGAGGTCCGGCGACGCGACGACGCGGAGCAGCGACCGGTCGATTGGAGCGAGAGACCGGCTCGTGCCAGAGATGACCGAACACGGAGTAGCGCGATGCTGGATCGTTTGCCGGGTCCTATCAGCCAGGCACGGGCCAACGGCGCCACGCCAGCGCGTGCCGCGTCACCGTGTACCGGACGGTGAGACGGTCAGCGGATCGAGTGCCGCCACGCTCCGGTTGATGCTGACCCCCGCCAGTTGCAAGCGCGTTGTCGCGGCAGCCGCGTGGTCAGGCTCGGCATGAAACACGACCCGAAACGGCGTCGGAGGCCGTAGAGGGCGATTCGCCGGCGATGACGGCATCCTCCATTCCCTGGCCACACCATTGAAGACTTCAGCCAGGGTGGCAAGCGCTTGGTCTGACTGACGAAGGAGCAGGTGCGCCTGGGTGACGACGGCGACATATCCCTTCGCCGGTAGCCAGCTCAGGTCGCCGATGCACTCCTCAAACGCGTCCCAGTTGTTCCCGAAGTAATAAGGGAACTGGAAGGCAGCGGCCCACTCCTGAAAGAGGTGGTCAACATCCTGGCACCGAACTCCTCGCAGAATGCGAACGACCGGTGCGATCCCGATGGCCCCATCGCGGGAAGCAGTGTCATCGGCCACCCGCTCGGTCGACACCAGGAGGTGGGCCCAGGGGGAGTCAAGATCAAGCAACCTGCCCCAATCGAGCGACTGCACAATGCACCGTCCATCCCGAGCGCGACGACTCAACGAAGCCGAACGAAGCTTGCATAGTGGTCTGACGTGTACCAGGCGCGCCCGGTAGTCAGGTCAACGACGATGCGCTCCGCATTTCGCCCACCTCCAGGCATCGTTGGGTCAACGTCGTACTCTCGATAGTCCCCGCCGCTTGGTAGCAATCCCGATCGATTCCGGTATACCCTTCCGCCAGTATACCCTGGCGGCGGGTTGCCTCCATTGGCGGTGACGTAATTCAGCACGACCCGCGCCCTTGCGCGTATCGAGGACTCGCCGCCGCCGTGCCGGCCGGACGACATCGCCCTCCTTCTTCCGGTCGAGGCAACGTTACGCTTCGACCGGTACGGGAAGCTCGCCTTCGCTACTTCCGAGTGCTGGCCGAGTGCCGCCGGCTCGGTGACATCGCAGCGTCGGGCAGCAGGCGAACACGATCGCGGAGGCCCACGCGGAACTGGAGTCCTAAGGCGCCTCGGCGACTACCCTCCTCGATCACGAGATCGGCCGCACAGGGTAACCAGGGACTCGCGACATCAGCGGCATTCGTGGCTGCATGTCGATAGCGACGCCAACCGGGATCGCTCGTTCGGGATCCTGGTACCTTGATCCACACCTGCGCATAGGGATACGTCGTTGTCAAAGTAAAGGCTCGCCACCAACAGACTAGGCGGTGTTCAAGAGCAGCCGCGCGTCAATCGGTTGCCGATGGTGCCGGTAGTAGGCGAGCGCGGCCTCCACTGCTTCTCCCGGGAGGCCGTAATCCTCGGCCACACGTGCCACACTATTGTCGACCACGTGCAGGTATCCGATCAGCGCCCACACGGACACGCCATAAGTCCGGAGGCGGGCATCGGCTTTGCCACCGGGATAGCGGTCAGTGTCGAGATCGATATACCGCTCGATGAGCTTCTGGTCGTCCATTCTGGTCCTCATTCGTGCATCCGGCGGCGCACCACGTATGAATATCAATCAGTGTAGCGAACCGGTCGCCGCGGGCGACATGCTCCTCCTGACACGCGCATCCGCTGCCCCTCAAGCTTGGGCATTTGACCGCTTCGCCCGCTCCTGCTCGATGATGCGAGCCACTCGTTCAACCGCCTCCTCCAGCTGCCCGGTCTCGTTCACCACACAGTAGTCATAGCTGGCAGCGGCGGCGAGCTCGCGGCGCATGGCGGCGATCCGCTCCTCCGCATCGGCGGCCGTCTCCGTGCCGCGCCCCTGCATTCGCCGTGTAGCTTCCTCAACTGAGGGAGGAGCCAGGAAGATCAGGACGGCGTCGGGGAACTGCTCCTTGACCTTGGCCGCCCCCTGCACCTCCGGTTTGATCAGCACGTCGCGCCCGCTCGCCAGCGCGTCTTCCACCGCCTGGCGGGGCGTCCCGTAGAAGCGACCGGGGATGTACTCGGAGCACTCGATCAGTTGCCCGTCGGCTTCCATGCGCCGCATCGCCGGCACTTCGACGAAGTGGTAGTGGACTCCGTCGACCTCGTAGTCGCGCCGCGGGCGCGTCGTGTAGCTGACGGTGCGCCCGATGCCGAACTGCTCAGGGCGGAGCGCTTCCAGCAGGGTGTCCTTGCCGGCGCCCGACGGCGCGGAGAGGATGAACAGGATGCCGCGTTGGGCCGTCACCGTTCAGCATCCGGCGTGGTGGTAGACTGGCCCCCAGGAGACCCAACGTGCATTACGACGCCCTCACCGCGGCCGCTATCGCCGCCGAGTGGACCGAAGCGCTCGTGGGCGGGCGCATCGACAAGGTGTTCCAACCCGACGCCTGGTCGCTGGCGCTGCTGGTGCGAAGTCATGGGCAGAACTGGCAAGTCTACCTCTCCTGCAATCCTCGCTTCGCCCGCGCCCACCTGGTGCGCGAGCGCAAGCTCGGCAGCGGCTTCGATGAGCCCTCGGCCTTCGTCATGCTGCTGCGCAAGCACCTGGAAAGCGCCCGCATCACCGCCATCGGCCAGACACCGCTGGAGCGCATGCTGGAGCTGCAGACGTCGCACGCCTCCACCCCGCCCCGACGGCTCATTATAGAGCTGCTCGGCCGGCAGAGCAACGCTATCCTCGTGGATGAGGCCGGCATCGTCCTCGGCGCCCTGCGCCACGTCACCGCCGAGATGAGCCGGACACGCGTCGTCTTGCCGCACCGGCCCTACGTCCCACCGCCGCCCACGGTTGGCCCAAACTCGGACCGACTCGATCCGAGGACGGTGTCCGGTGAGTCGCTGCGCGCGCGACTCATCGGGGAGACCGGGCAGCCCATGGCGGAGCGACTGCTGAAGGTGCTGCCGATCAGCCCGACGGCCGCGCGGGAGGCTGTCTTCCGCGCCTTCGGCCATGCCGCGCCGGCTGACGCGGATGTCGCGCGGCTCGCCCAGGAGCTGCGCGAGCTGTTCGCGCCGCTGACCGGACAAGCGAGTTGGTCGCCGACCATCGCCCGCGACAGCAAGAGCGTCGTCGCCTTTGCCGCCTACCCGCTTCGCTGCCTGGCCGCGGTCGCTCACATCGAAGGGATCGACTCGATCAGCCTGGCGGTCGAGCGCTACTTCGCCCCGCGCGAGGCCACGGAGGGATTGGACGCTCGGCGTTCCCGCTTGCGCGGGCTGGTGCGCGCGCCGCTGGAACGATCGCAGCGGCGGGTCACCCTGGTGCGACAGCAATTGGCGGAGGCGGAACAGCAGCTCGCCCTGCGCATGCAGGGCGAGCTGCTGCTGGCCTACCAGCCGGAGCTCGGGCCGGGGCAGCGGGGAGTGGAGTTGGACGATTACAACACCAGCCAGCCGGTGACGATTCCTATTGATCCAACGCTCACCGCCGCTCAGAATGCCCAGCGGCTATTCACCCGCTACGCCCGGGCGAAGCGGGCCATGGACGCGCTCACGCCGCAACTGGCGGAGGCGGAGCTGGACGCCGCAGCCGGCCGGCAGGCCATGACTGAGCTCGCACTCTGCGAGACGCCGGGCGAGCTCGTTCGTCTCGAAGCCGACCTGTATGCCACGGGCTACCTGGAGCGTCGCAACAACAAGAGTCCGGCGACCAGCGGCAGGCGGAAGCTCGCCAAGAAGGGCGAGCGCCAGCCCGCATCGGCAACCCCGACGCCGGCCACGCTGCGCCTGGGCGATTTCGACGTGATGTACGGCAAGACCAGCCTGATTAACGACGCCCTCACCTTCAAGATCGCGGCGCGGCAGGATCTCTGGTTGCACGCCAAGGGGGTGCCCGGCTCCCACGTCGTCATCCGCTCTAACGGCCGGACGGTGCCCGACGCGGTGCTGGTTGGCGCCGCCGGGCTGGCGGCCTACCTCAGCGACGCCCGCGGCGAGCACCGCGCCGCCGTCGACTACACCGCCGTCGCCAACGTGCGCCGCCAGCAGGGCGGCAAGCCGGGGCTGGTCTACTACGTGGGCGAGCGGACGGTGCAGGTTCCGCCATTGCCGCCCGATCAGGTAGCAGGGAAGGAGGAAGCCGTTGCTCAGCGAGCATGACATGGCCCTGAAGGAGTGGGCCGTCGCCGTCATGGCGCTAGCCTCCGGACAGACGATCTGCGCGGTGCGCAAGGGCGGCATCCACGAGAAGCGCTTCGACGTCCCCAGCCGCGCTTGCTTCCTGTTCCCCACCTACCTCCACCAGTCGGAGGAGACCATCCAGCCGCGGTACCGCGCCGCGCTGGAGCAGGTGCTGCAGCATCAGCCCATCGACGGCAAGCTGCACCTGCGCTACTTTGCCGAGATTACCGATGTCGTCCCGATCGACGCGCCCACGCGGTTAGACGGGCTGGCGCCGCACGTCATCTGGACGCCCGCCTACGTCGAGCAACGCTTCCGCTGGCGTCCGCGCCAGCCGCTGCAGTTGCTCTTGCTGCGGATCTACCGGCTCCTCAATGAGGTGACGCTCGACCTGGTGCCGTCCTACAACGGCTGCAGCTCGTGGGTGACCCTGGAGCGACCGGTCGCCACGGCCGGCGCGGTCGCGGCTCTGGGTGACGCCCGTTACGAGGTGGAGCGCTCAGCGGTGTTGGCGGCGGTGCAGCGTGTCGCCGTTTCCTGACCCGCGAGAGGCCACGAGCGCCGAGGCGACGCCACGGCAAGCCACCGTCGGCTATCTCGTCCGCGACCTCTTCTTCGAAGTTCGCGTGACCGAGACGCTGAAACGGCTGAACCTGGCCGCCTGTTCTATGGCTCGGGCGACGCCGGATCACGCCCCCGCTCCGCTCGACCTCCTGATGGTGGATCTGAGCACACCACCCGAGCGTTGGGAGCCGCTGATCCAGTCCGCCCACGCGGCCGGCTGCCCGGTCCTGGCCTTCGGCTCGCATATGGACCAGGCCCGCTGGCAACGAGCGCGCGCTGCCGGAGCGACGCGCATCGTCGCCAACTCCCAGCTCGTCGAGCGGATGTCGGAATTGATCGGCAAGCTGTTGCAGGATCAAGCAGGCTCGTCCACCACAACGGCTCAGGGGGGGACGTAGCGCGTCACGCGTCCTGGGCGCCTCGGTTTCGAAAGGATTAGGTTGTAGGGCGGAGCCCGTTCCGCACCGGTCAGCGTCGAGCGACCTGATCCGGCGCCAATCTCTGGTACGCTGATACCAGTATTGCGGACTGCGCGCCCGTTGTCGGCGCTGAGAGACAAGGATGCCGAATGCAGACCATCGACCCTATCGACGGGCAGCTCCTCAATCGCATCCAGGGCGATTTCCCCGTAGTGGCGCGCCCGTTCGCGGAGCTGGCCAACTGGCTGGAGACCGACGAGCAGGACGTGATCGTGCGCATCGACGGGCTGAAGCAGCGGGGCGTGATCCGGCAGATCTCGGCGATCTTCGACACGCGGCAGCTCGGCTATAAGAGCTCCCTCGTCGCCATGCAGATCCCCCACGAACGCATCGATCAAGCGGCCGAGGTCATCAATCGTCACCCCGGCGTGAGCCACAACTATCGTCGCAACCACGCCTTCAACCTCTGGTTCACCGTCGCCGTGCCCCCCTCGGTCGACATCGCTCGCACGGTGGAGCTGCTTGGCGATGAGGCTCAGGCAACCTCCACGCGGCTCATGCCGACCATCCGCCTCTTCAAGATCGGCGTCGACTTGGACATGGCCGGCGGTCGCGGCATGACGGCCCGAGGCACGCCGGAGTACGACCACACCAAGCGCGAGCGCGAGAACCCGCCGCTCACGCCGCGAGAAATCGCCGTGATCCGCGAGCTGCAAGACGACATCGAGCTGGTGTCACGCCCATTCCTGGCCATGGCCGAGCGCCTTGGGACCACCGAAGACGGCCTGTTCGCCGAGGCTCGCGCGCTGCAGGAGTCCGCCCGGCTCCGCCGGTTCGCTGCCATCCTCCACCACCGCGAAGCCGGCTACAAGGCCAACGCCATGTCAGTGTGGAAAGCGCCGGACGACCGCGTACTGGAGTGCGGCGTGCAGATGGCCAGTTTCCGCTCGGTCAGCCACTGCTACCAGCGACCCATCTATCCCGACTGGCCCTACAACATCTTCGGAATGATCCACGGCCACTCCGCCCGCGACTGCCAGGAGACGGTCGATGCCATCCAGGCCGAAACGGGCCTCACAGACTACGCACTGCTTTTCAGCAGCAAGGAGTATAAAAAGGTGCGCGTTCGCTACTTCACCGACGACTTCGTCGAGTGGAACCGCGAGCACGGACTGGAGGCTATCGCTGTAGCCGTGTAATGGCGGCACACGGGCGTCAGGGTCGGACATAAGCAGCATACAGAGGTCGCCCGCCACATTGTCCCGCTCCCCACTGGCCATTCACGGCAGCGTCGGCGCTTTCCCGTTAGCCCCGTCCGAGCCGGACGTGCAATGATTCCGATCATCCCGATCTCTGGTGCCTCTGGGGCGGGCCGACTAGTTGAGCGTCACGCGCTCGTGGCCGCCTGAACACTCGCAGAATGGTCCCGCAGATGACCGATCAAGGCACGTGTGATCATTTGCGCCGCGCTAAGAGGAAAGTCCGGGCGCATCCGGTCCAACTGCGCGTCACTCAAGCTTTCGACCATAGAGGCAGCGAGAGCGCCATTGCGTTGGAGGAGCTCGAGCGCTTCTTCCTTGCTGCACGTCGCGTACTGCGCGGCGTGCTCGCGGTTGACCCGTTCGCCCTCCTCCGGGGCCATTGTGACCCCTCGTGGCAAAGGCTGATCCGTCGCAATTGCGTGGACGATGTCGGCGGTGATCGGATGCCCATTAGCGATGTGGTGCACCGTCGCCGCGACCGTCCAGCTCTCGTTCGGGCAGCACGCTTGCCATTGTTCCTCCGAGTAGCCTGTGACGGTCCTAATCAGGTCGTCATTGGCGGCACGGAATGCGTCGGCAAGCGCGTGCGCTCGTGCGCTCACGGTCAGTTCCTTTCTGATCTCATGTTACGCCCGCTTGTAACCATCGTGTGTCGGGTCCTCGTGGTCGCTTCGGAGCACGGGCGGCGGACGGCCCGGCGGATCACATAACAGACCCCATGGCGGCGCGCCGCCGCCCGCGCGGCTGAAAAGCCCCTCTCCAGCTTGCTGGGGAGGGGTTGGGGAGGGGCATTTCCAGACCAGTCTCAGGCGCCGCTGGATAGGAAGGCCGGAGGAACTGACGACGCCGACTACTGCGGGCACGGCCCGTAGCCGGGCGACGCCACCCCGGCTTCCACCAGCTTTCCCTGGGCGTCGTAGACGCGCCACCAGATCACCGGGCCGACGCACCCGTGCAGCCAGGGGGCGGGGCTGTACGAGCCGACGAAGGTACACGTGGTCAACTCCGTGCTCGGGTCGAACCGACATGTCCACCCCGGCGGCTGCGAGGGTATCGTCCGGGGCATCGTTTGCGGGGCCGGCCGTCGCCAGTCCACCTGCGAAGCCGGCATTCGGATCAGGGCTTCCACCGGCGCCGAGTCCACCTGCGAGGCAGAGAGTCGCGGCCCGGGCGTGGCGAACGGCAGGAGGCAAGGGCCGATATGTCCCCGGGCCGCCGATCCGGGCGGCAAGGGCGACAGGGGCGGGCATACCTGGGACACCGCCGCACGCGGGGAAACCTGGGAGGCCGCCGTCCGCCCCTCCGCGTGGACAATGACGGGCGATGTCGACAGCAACATCGTTACCAGGAGTGCAAATACACGGCGAAACATCCCGGCATTACCTTCCCGACTCAGGTGGCGATCCGACTACCGATGCGCACGCTCAATGCTCGTTGAGGAATTTCCGCCGAGCCAGATCTGGGTTGGGTGGGTCACCGTTCGTTGGCCCCCTAGCACAGGTGCGACACGCCACGACACCTCTGGACCATTTCGTTGGGCCCCTGCTATTCTACAGACTCGAGTCGCGATCCCAGTCGGTGTGCCTTCATTATTCTGTCTTGTCCCCACAAGATACTAACGCCGTTGCATCGAGGCAGCGCCGCTGGTCCACCTTTCGCCGGCTATGGCCCCACCCCGAGCCCGCGCGCCTCAGACGAGCGCGACCATCGTCAGGATCGCGTCCCACATCAACTCCGACGCCACGATCCCGAGTGCGACGGGACTCAACGCCGCGTCCTCGACCTCGTTGGTTGTCACGGCATAGAGCACATCGCCGTCCATCAGGGTGTGGAAGGGCTGGATGATCCGCGCCATTGAGGAGTGTACCTGCCGCGCGAGCTGGCTGAGCGCCCGCGACGACAGCTTCTGATTGGTCACGACGACGGACAAGGTCGTGTTGCCGACCGGCACCGACGTAGGCTCGCCGCGCGCCAGGCGGCGCTCCACCTCGTCCAATGGCGGGCGCCGCTCGCCGGTCGTCGCGTCCCGGTTGCCGCGCACGACCCGACCCTGGCGGTCCACGACGACGCCCAGCGCGTTCACGACCGAGAACACCGCCACCTTCGTCGGCCCGATGGCGCGATAGGCGCCCGCCTGCCCGCTCGGCTCGGCGGCGGCGCGGTCGAAGACGGCGCCGACCCCGGCCGAGCGTCCCGCCCCGCGCCGGCCGAGGGGGAAGACGTTGGGCCGGGCCGCGCGCAAGGCCGCGCGCCCGAGCGCCAGGTCGGGATAGATCCGGTTGTCGCGCGGTCCATAGTCGAAGATGATGGCGCCCGACACCATGGCGAAGTTCTTTAGGGAGTGGTCGTGGCGGACGAACAGCTCCTCCGAGACGCCCGCGGCCGCGGCCAGCCCGTAGAGCGATCCCCCCGCCAGGCAGACAGCGTGGTTCCACTCGTAGTCGCCAGTCTTGCCGACGCTGCCGCCTCGCACGTCGATGGCCGTGGCGGCGCCCGCGGGAAAGTGGAAGACCGTGCAGCCCGTCGGCCCCTCGTCGTACTCGGCCACGCCGATCTGCAAGCCGGGGAAATCGAAGCTGAGCAGCGGGCCGGCGAACTCCGTCCGCGGGACGAGTCGCGCCTGATCGTTGCTGAGCATCGCTCCCTCCCTACATCATCTCCCGCGGGCGCCACCAAGCCGCGCCACGCGACCGACACGAGCGCCACGCCAACGCCATGCGCTGCCGCACGGTTTCCCCTTCTCCCTTCGGAGTACGCCCCCGACGCTATGCTAGCAAAGATTGGCCGCCAGGGCGCCCGCTCGCCACGAGCAGAGTGCGCCGCGCCTTTCATCGATGGCGTCTATAATGGCCTCGGGGACGCTAGACGCTCGCGACCCATGGGGCAGAGATCCGCCACGCCGCCGATACGATCAGCCCGAGCAGCGGCAGGAAGCTGATCAGGGTGTCGCTTACCGAGTGGGCGTTCCGGTCCGCGAGGTCGAAGCAGAGCACCGCCAGCAGCATCACGCCGCCAACCGTTCTGCGCGCCAGCACGCTCTCCCTCGATCACTGCAATGGCGCTTCTCGTGCGAGCGCTTCGCCTGGATATAGCGGGGATGCCGGGCCTAAGTTGCGATGGCTTGCGGCCAAGGTGGTCATACCTGCTCGCCACCGTCTGGTCTGACTGGGCGAGAACAGTTGCACCACGCGGAGCTGGGCATATTCTCTTTCGTTTAGGAGTCGCCGGTACTCCCGACGGCGGCGACGACTGGTCTTCACGGCCCACACGAAGAGCGAGTCCCAACTCAGGAACTGGTTGCGGAGGCGCTCGCGGTTGCCGTTCCACAAGTCCGGCTGCCATAACGAGCGCCAGATTGAGCGGCGCAGCAGGCGCCAGAGATTGACCCAGAGCGGGTAGTTCAGCCAGATCAGCGTGTCGGCCCGCCCCCAGACCAGATCGCGGACCTTGCTGTAGTTGCCGTCGACCACCCAGCCGGGGCCGCCCAAGGCTGCGCCGACCCGCTCCCGAAACACCTCGGCCCTCGCCGGTGTCCAGTTCGGCTCCCAGAACAAGGCGTCCAGCTCCACGTGCGGGACCCGCAGGATGGCCGCCAGGTGTTTCGCCAGCGTGGTCTTGCCCGAGCCGGTGTTCCCGACGACCACAACGCGATGCAAGCCAGTCGTCCCGTCCCGCACCTCTAGCCCCGTTCCAGCCGGCGATCCCGTCGGGCATGTCCGGCACGCCAGCGTACGGGAATCCACCCACAGTGATATGCAGCAGGACTCCCGATGCCTTTCATTGGCGACGGATCGTTGGTTCGGCGACGAGACGCGGACGGCGGCTAAGGGCCGCCGCGGGAGCACGCTAGACGGACGTAAGCAACCGGTTCATGCAGATATGCTTGGCGCGTCGGAATAGCGGCTCGACTATTGGAACCCTTTCGGGTTAGCGCGACCGAGCCAACATCGCAGGAGCTGGATTCGATCATCGCGCAACTGGCCAGCAAGCACGACCACATTCCCGCTGAGGTTCAGCGCGCTAACTTCAGCGTTGTACTCCCAATGCAATGGGGGGAGCAGACCGTGGTATCACCACCTATCACGATCACGGTACGCCGAGATCGGCGGGAGCCATCGTTCATCGCGCGACCGAGCGTCACCCTCGCATTTGGTTACGGAGAGACGATAGGAGATGCCTTCCGTGATTGCATCGACGATTTCGTCGACCGTGTTCGTACCTTTGAGATAGAACGTGACCATCTGGGGCCGGGTCCCCAACGTGAATTGGCAGAGGTTCAGCGCTGGCTTGAATCCGCCTCATAGATGCCGGCCCACCGTAGCGATGTCGAATATCTGCTCGAGCGTATCCTCCGTTTCCGTCGCGAAGAGGGCGACCATGATAGGTTCCGTCTTGAGATCGACGGAAAGCTGATTGCCCGCGCCAAAACGCCATACAGCCACAGCACCATCAGCGACGGGCTTCTCGCAGAGTGGACCCGCGAGATCGGCATCCCGCCGCGCTTCCTCAAGGATTTACTCGCACGCAGGCGAACCCGTAACGACTACCTGGACGCGCTGCGCCGCGGGAGGCTGCTGCCATAACCATCGAATTGCGCGCGCTCACCGACTTGCCGCGGTCGCGTGCTGCACGCTTGCCGGCTGGAACGCCTGCGGCGCGGGCTGGCGGATCGCGGCGGGGCGAGCGGCTACCTTCGACGCTGGAACGCGAGGCGCCGCAGGCCGAGCGGCCACCTGAGATGCGGGCATAAGTCCGACCTTGCTAAAGGAGAGCTTGACCACGAAGATATCGGTAGACCCTTTTCAGTTTGGTTTGTAAGGTGCCAGGGGCCGTCGGAAAGTCGGTTGAACGGGTATAGCCCGTCGCATAGGAGTCACCAGTACTATCTATTGCGATGGCAGAGCCACCTTCCGTACCGCTTCCGTGCAAGTAACGGGTACCCGCCGCCACAGGCCCGCACTGCGGTGCGTCGAACGGCCCCAGAGAAAATAGTTCTGCCTTATCCGGCCTCGACCTGGCACGCTGTCCCGACGGCAGTCGGGTGCTCTGGCGGCAGACCGCAGTCGCCGCCCCGCCATCCCCGCACCCGCCATCGCTCCCCTTCTCTGAGCCGTAATCGAGGAAGCCGGCTGGAACTTCGTGGGCACGCGCGGCCGCCACCGACAGCTCAAGCATCCGGCACCCCCAGGTACGCTCACGATCGCCGGCCATCCGAGCATCGACATCCCGCCCGGCACGCTGGCCAGTAGTATCAAGCCGGCATTGCGAAGGGGCCGCGCACATGAGAAGGATCTGCCGCGTCGAATACGAGCAAGGGGCGACGAGCTGGGGAGCCTACGTGCCGGAGCTGCCCGGATGCGTCGCCGCGGGCAAAACCAAGGAAGAGGTCGAGCGGCTCATTACGGAAGCAATCGCCTTCCACCTTGAGGGATTCGCCCAGGAGCGCTCGCAGGCGACAGCGAGGAATGCTTCAGAAACCGATTCAGTAGCCGGCGGCCATCAGCACCATCAGCGCCAGGATGGCGGCGAAGCCGCCGAGCTCCCACCGGGCCAGCACGTGCAGGCGCTGCTGCGCCGCCGCGAGTGCGGAGGACAGGCCTCCATCGGGGGCAGCCTGCCAAAGCGCGTCGTCCGCGTAGAGCCGCTCGGCTCCCGCGCCCAGCGGACCGCCGCCCAGAATGGCGACCGCCACGGTGAGCAACAGCGCCACAATCCAGGTGAGGCCATACATCGAGGTAAAGGCTCCCAGGCTGTGCAGCGGCCCGAAGACCGTGCCGCGCAGGATGCCTAGGAGCATCGTCCCGCCGCCGGCGATGCCGAAGAGCGGCCCCACTCGCTTGCCCAAGCGCAGGCCAAAGGCGCGCTGCTCCGGCAACGACAATGCCGCGCTGACCGGCGTGAGGACCACGCCGACTGTCACCGCGATCCCAACCCAGAGGATGGCCAGCGCTACATGCGCCCACTGCACGACGACCGTTACCCAAGCCATGGCGTCCTCCCCAATCGGGAATCATACGGCGCCGGCGTTCGAAGGAGGCGTGAGCGACGCGCTAGGATGGGCTGCACACCCACGTGCAACCAGCGACGTGCTGGGCCGGACCGAGAATGACCTTACTCCTAGTGGGGTTGTGAAAATGGCCGCTCTCGCGGAGTATGTTTCTATGGGCTCGGCGATTGGGGTTCCCGATCATAGGCGCGTTCCTGTCACTCCTCGTTTCGCTGCTGGGGGCAGCGTTGGTCGATCCCAGCGCGAACGCCCCGGCAAACCGCGTCGTGATCGTTACTCCCAGCGCGCTGGTAACCTTCGTCGGCCACGGGGCGGGGCATGGCGTCGGCATGAGTCAGTGGGGCGCTCGGGGCCGGGCCCTAGGAGGGCAGACCGCCGTCGAGATACTCAGCGCGTACTACCCCGGCGCCGACATCAGCGTTATGGGTGACGATAGCGATGCCATCCGCGTCCTCGTCGGGCCGTCACAGGTGAAGACGCTGCCACTGGCCGACTATTTGGCGTCGGTCGTCTCCTCGGAGCTGCCGCCGCACTTCCCCACGTCCGCGGTCGAGGCGCAGGCGATCGCCAGCCGCACCTACGCCTTGTGGCTGCGCGATCCCAACAAGCCGTACGATGTCACGAGTACTGTCAGCACACAAGCGTTCGGCGCGGCGCCGCGTCCGGACGCCGTGGCGGCCGTCGACGCGACGCAGGGGATGGCGCTGACCCACGACGGCGCCGTGATCCCTGCCTATTTCCACGCCTGCAGCGTGCGGGCCACGGAGGACAACGAGAACGTCTGGTCCGGCGCGCCTCTCCCGTTTCTGCGCAGCATCGACGACCGTGCTCCCTCCGGCGCTCCCTACGCGACGGTCGCGAACGGCTGTCCGCGCGCCACCTGGCAAGCCGGCCCGTTCACCGTCGCCCAGCTCAGCAACGCGCTGGCAGCGGACCCCCACACCGATGTCGGCACGCTCCAGGCCATCGAGCTCGGCAACCGTTCTCCGGCAGGGCGGTGGGAATCCATCACCTTGGACGGCGACGGCGGGGTGAAGACGGTCACGTTGCCCGTGTTTCGCGCCGTGCTGAGCGCCGGTGTGCCGGCCAGCCGGACGCTGTTCAGCGCCGATTTTGTGATCGAATCGACAGCGCCGTCATCGAACGCTGTGGGCGGTCTGGATCAAACACCCGCAGACCCTCCAGCCCCGTTCGTGCTTTAGAATGACCGAGAGCCCCGCTGACCGCGGGGCAGCCACGTGAGGAATTGTGGAGGACCTGGCATGAACTTTGGCTTCAATCCCCGGCTCGTTCCGATCAACCGCCGCTCAATGGTCGCCCAACTACGCACCGCGCTGGAAACGGCGCGCCAATTTGGCCTGAGCACCATCGAGATCACCTGCCACGAGGCGATGTACGCCCTCGGCCTGGCCACGGTGTTTGGCGGCGACTTCCTGGAGACGTTGATGGCCACCAAAGACCTGCGCATCCACCTGCACATGTTCTACGGCCATCATTCCGTGGATGAGGTGGCCATCTGCGATACCCATCCGCCGGCCCGCGCTCTCTTCCTGCGCCGGCTCATCCAGGTGATCGAGTACTTCGAGCACAATCGCCCGATGGACATGTACGTGATCCACAGTGGCGCCCGCATTGTGGAAGTGTCCCGCCACATGGAAGCGCTCTGGAAGAGCCTGGACGTGATCCGGTCGCTCTATCCGGACGTGCGGCTCGCCATCGAGAATGGGCGTCCCGGCACGGTGCTGGAGTTTCCCGATGCCCTCCTCTACCTCCTTGATGGCTATGGCGACGTGGAGTTCGTCTTCGATACCGCGCTGGCCTACCAGGCCGTGGGCTACAGTCGGGAGCTGTTCGCCTCCTTTCTGCGCTCCTTGGAGCGCTTCAACGACCGCCTGGCAGAGATCCACTGGAACAACACGGCGCCGGGCGCCCTGCCCGATCGCCCGCTGCACGTCCCCCTGGAACGCGGCGTGGACCTGCGGCTGGTAGCACGCGAGCTTGGGCGTAACCCACGGTCCGTTCACCTGATCGAGACCGTATGCGCACAAATGCCGGATGGGCTCGCCCGCGATCAACGCGCCCTCTGGAACGTCCTCACCGCCGCCTGAGCATCGTTCCTGGTACTGTTATCTGAGGCATCGCTAGCGACAGTCCAGCACCGGTGAGCGGACGAGGAGACGAATGTCGGGGCGGCAGCTCATCCTTATCTTGGGGCTGTTGCTGTTAGCCGGCTGCGCCAGGGGCCCAGTCTCCTCCAGCCCATCCACCACGACCACTGCATCGAGCGACCTCGCTGCCACCGTGGCATCGGGCAGCGAAACTGCCGCCGTCAGCGCAGCATCCTCCACGTCGGCCAGCGTCGCGCTGCTAACAACCTCGATCGCCTCGACTTCTCCGGCGGCCACGACGCCAACCCCTGCGCCGCTACCTCCGACGGCCACACCCGTGGCAGATTCCTCGCTGGCCCTCGTGCAAGAGACCTTCACCCTCCTGACGCAAACGTTCTTCCGGCCCCTCAACTCGAAGCAGCTCCTCACCACGGCCTGGAGCGCCGCGGCCGCCGAGGCGCGCCTGGAAGGTAGCCACGCGAATGTGGCCGCGCCGGCCTTGACAGGCGACTCCGCCAACGATCTGGCAGCCTTTAGCAGGCAATATCTGCAGTTGGTGGGCGGCCTGTCCGGCGACCATGCTCAGGTCGCCTTCTCCGCGGCGCAGGCCATGACCGCCAGCCTGCACGAGCGGCACACCTATTTCCTGAATCCCCAAGAAGCCAAGCAGTTCACAGAGCAGTCGTCAGGCCAGACCGGGCTGGTAGGCATCGGCGTCACGATCGCCACCAGCCGTCCTCCGTTCCTGATCAGCGACGTGGTGCCGGGCGGCCCGGCGCAACGTGCCGGCGTCCAGCTCGGCGACGAAATCCTCAGCGTCGACGGCTCGGCCATGGCCAACGCCACGCAGGATAAGCTCAGCGCGACGATACGGGGGCAAGCCGGCAGCACCGTTCGTCTGGGCCTAAAACGCCCCAATGGCTCGACCGTCGAGGTAACGATCACTCGTGCGCAGGTGCTCGAGCCGATACTGGAGAGTCGGATGCTGGCTCAAGGCGTTTGCTACCTGCGTCTGCACAACTTCCCGTTCGCCGATCAGCTCCTGCCCGACGGCAAGACCGTCATCCAGGAGCTGGACGCCGATCTACAGGCGTGTGAGCAGGCCCACGTGGTCGGATGGGTGCTCGATTTGCGCGGCAACCCGGGCGGCGCTGACGTCGCTCGCTTCGCCGCGCCGTTCATCGGCGATGGGGTGTTGTCGACATCGCGGGACCGCCTGGGCGCGACCTACCAGATGGCCCCCGAAGGTCCGCTCTTTCCCGACCAGCATCCATTGGCCGTTCTGGTCGACGGCGGCTCCGCCTCCTCTTCCGAGATCCTGGCGTCGGCGGTGCAGGACCTCCATCGCGGTATCGTCGTCGGCGCCCACTCCGCCGCGGTCGTGAACGCAACGGAGCTGATCCCGCTGCCGTTGGGCGCCGAGCTCGGCGTGGCCGTCGAACAGGTGTTGCGCGGCGCTAATGGACCGCCGCTCGACGGAACCGGCGTGACGCCGGACATTGCGGTGAACCCCCAGCAGCCAACGGCAGCCCAGTTGGCCGCTGGCAGCGACAATCAGATCGACAAGGCAGCGCAGTCGGTCATCACCGCGGCGCAGAAGCCCGTCGCAACGCCGGCGCCGATCGTAGCGGACCCGAATCTCCTGTCAGACCAGGCCATCAGTAGCAGGTTTGGCCCGCTGCTACTCCCCGAGAGCGCTGTCCCGACCCAGGGAGCGAGCAAGCGAGCCGACATCCTGGTCGACACGGTTGACGGCTATGCATCCGAGAGTCCCAACCTGGAGCAAGCCAAGGCGCGCGCCGTCCGCCTCGGCTTCGAGGGCGCCATCCTGCATCGCTACGGCCCCGCCGATTCGCCGACCTACACCATCTCCATCGCCGCCTACACGGGGCCGGCCGGGGCCCACGACGACCTGGCCCGCGTCTACCAGCCGGGAGAGGTCCAGAATCCGCCCGAAGACTATCCGGTCATACCGCCGCTCACCTTGGGGGATGAAACCGTGGCTCGTGTCGGTATCGGCCCAAACACCGGGGCTGTCGAGCTCGCTTGGCGTCGTGGCGGCGTGCTGCTGGATATCGCGCACAATGGCAACCCCGGTGACGTGCCGCTGGCCGAAATGGCCTCCCTTGCCAAAGCCATTGACGCGCGCTACGCGCCTTAGCTATCAGGTATCAGCCGTCAGCTATCAGCCCACGTACTGGTAGCCCGACGTACCTTCCGGTCTATCGCCGGCATTTCAGGAGCAATCGCCTTAATAGCTGATACCTGACGGCTGATAGCTGGATAGCTGTTACACTGATTCGCCGCGCGCAACAGACGCGCGAGAACACACGCCTCAGGGCGGGGCTGTCCTGCCGCGTACGCGGTTCGTCCCGGTGGGAACCTGAGGCGGAGGAAGTCACCTGGAAGGACGTGTGTCTTTATGCCCGAAGTCACCATGCGCGAGCTCCTGGAATCTGGGGTCCATTTCGGCCACGAGGTGCGGCGGTGGAACCCGAAGATGGCGCCCTTCATCTTTCGAGAGAAGAACGGGCGCCACATCATCGATCTCCGCCAAACAGTAGAACGGCTGCAACTGGCCTTTAATTTTGCCCAGCAGCTCGTCCGCGGCAATGAGACGCTCCTGTGGGTCGGCACCAGGAAGTCGGCGCAGGAAGCGATCGCCGAGGAGGCTACCCGCTGCAGCATGCCGTACGTCAACGTCCGCTGGATGGGCGGGATGTTGACCAACTTCCGCACGGTGGAAATGCGCATCCGCCGGCTGCACGAGCTGGAGGAGATGCAGCGTACCGGCGAGCTCGACCGGCTGCCCAAGCGGGAGGCGCTGACGCTGCAGGACGACCTGCGACGCATGGAGCGTACGCTCGGCGGTATGCGCGACCTGAAACGCCTGCCGGGCGGGATCTTCGTCGTCGATACGCGCAAAGAGCACCTCGCCATGGCCGAAGCGCAACGGCTAGAGATTCCTATCGTCGGCCTCGTCGACAGCAACTGCGATCCGGATCAGGTCGACTATCCTATCCCAGCCAACGACGACGCCATCCGCTCGGTTCGCCTGCTCTGCCAGCTCATGGCGAGCGCAGTGCTCGAAGCCCGCATGGAAACGGAATCCCGCCCATCGTTCGTTCCGGCCGCGGACGAGCGCGCGGAGGAAGAAGAGGCGGTGGCCTCGGCCTAGGCGGACCGAGGGACCACCGTCACCGTTGCTGGTATAACGCTGTGTGGACGGACTACTCTGGGATAGCCGGCACAGCGTCACGATGAGGAGAGTATGTGGCGACAACGACGGAGCTGATCAAACAACTGCGCGAGGAGACCAGCGCCGGTGTGATGGACTGCAAGCGCGCGCTGACCGAGGCCGACAACAACATGGACCGCGCCAAAGAGCTGCTGCGCCAGTGGGGCGCCGCCAGCGCCGGGAAGAAGGCGGGCAGGGAAACCAAGCAAGGCACGATCGCTTCCTACATCCACCACAACAACGGAATCGGCCGCGTCGGCGCTCTGGTGGAAATCAACTGCGAGACCGACTTCGTGGCCAGAACCGACCAGTTCCAAAAGCTCGCGCACCGCATCGCTCAGCACGTGGTCGCGGCGGGACCGGAGTACCTGACCGAAGAGCAGGTACCCGCCGAACTGGACGCCGACACTCGAGAGCTGGCAGTAAGGGAGCGTGTCTTGATGACCCAGCGCTTCCAAGCAACCAATCAGACGATCGCCGATCTGCTCACGGAGGCCGTCAGCGCGCTCGGCGAGAATATTCGCATTGGACGCTTCACCCGCTTCGTGCTCGGCGGCGAGTAATGTCGGAGAGCCCTAGCCCCTATCGGCGCGTACTCGTCAAGCTCTCCGGTGAGGCTATCGCCGGCGAACAGGGATTCGGCATCGATCCCGCCCTCGTCCGGGCGCGCGCCGAACAGTTGGCGGAAGTCCACCGGCTCGGCATCGAGACCGCCGTTGTCATGGGCGGCGGAAACATTTTTCGAGGGATGGCCGCGGCCTCGCAAGGAATGGAACGTACGACCGGCGACCATATGGGCATGCTGGCCACGGTGATGAACTCCCTGGCCTTGCAAACCGCCATCGAAGAGCTGGGCGTGCCCACCCGCCTGCAAACGGCCATAGAAATGCGCCAGGTGGCCGAGCCGTTCATCCGGCGCCGGGCCATCCGGCACCTGGAGAAGGGCCGCATCGTCATCTTCGCTGCCGGCACCGGGAACCCGTACTTCAGCACGGATACTGCCGCCGTCCTACGCTGCATGGAGATCAACGGGCAGGTGCTCCTAATGGGCAAGAACGGCGTGGACGCGGTCTACAATGACGACCCGCGCAAGAACCCTCTGGCGCGCCCCTTCGTTTCGCTGGACTATATGGACGCGCTCACCCAGCGGCTGCAGGTGATGGATGGGACGGCGCTGACGCTCTGCATGGAGAACAAGCTCCCCATCGTGGTCTTCGACGCCAACCGGTCGGGCAACCTGGTCCGCGTCGCCCGCGGTGAGCGTGTCGGCACCTACGTCGGCGAGCCCTCGGCGTTCGCGGTGACGGCCGGCAGGGGGTGACGCGTGCCCACGCCGGTGATGGAAAGCTACCTCGAAACGATCTACAACCTCACCATGGAGGGCGAGGTAGTGATCGCGGCTCGCCTGGCCGAGCGCTTTCACATCACCCCGCCGTCGGTGAGCGAGACGCTGCGCCGTATGGTCGAGCACGGCTACATCGCCCTGGACCGGCGCAAGCAGATCACCCTCAGCGAGGACGGCCGCGCCTTGGCCGAGTCCGGGCTGCGCCGCCACCGCCTGCTGGAGCGCATGCTCGTCGACGTGTTTCACCTCGATTGGACCGAGGCCCACGAGGAAGCGCACCGGCTGGAGCACGGCCTCTCGCCCATGCTGGAGGAGCGGATGCTGAGCGA
Organism: uncultured Chloroflexota bacterium; assembly: GCA_937967325.1. Lineage (GTDB taxonomy): Bacteria > Chloroflexota > UBA4733 > UBA4733 > UBA4733 > UBA4733. The sequence goes on along the minus strand of CALBSQ010000322.1, from coordinate 9,816 downwards.
GCTCGGCTTTCCGGAGACCTGCCCCCACGGTAATCCTATCCCCGCGCCAGGCCGAGACCCCACACGCTACCTGGCCGATCTCGGGGCCCTGCGCTTGAGTGCGGCTCCTAGCCAAGAGCCGCTGACGGTGGTCTGCATCTCAGAGGTAGTGGAAGATGAGTCTGCCTTGCTGCGCTATCTGGGCGAGCGCGACGTCCGGCCCGGCGCGCGACTGTCGGTCCTGAGCAAACAAGGCGCCGCGGGGTTAGTCGTCGAGGTGGGCGGCCGCGAGGTGGCCATCGCCCAAGCCATCGCCGACAAGCTCTGGGTTCGCGCGGCCTGAACCGGAGAGCGTAGGCAGCAGCATCTGCCTTGCCACAACGGGCCGGGCAGCGCTACTATCGAAATAGGGCGTGTAAGAGCGATGGCGCACTCTGGCAGGAAGGAGCGATCGACGTGCCGGCGACGACATTACCGCAAACCGAAGAGCGGATGAAGAAGACGCTGGAGGTCTTGCGGCGCGATCTTCAGAGCATTCGGACCGGTCGCGCCTCACCGGAGCTGCTCCACCGCGTGAACGTCGACTACTACGGTACGGCCACGCCGCTGCAACAGCTCGCCGCGTTGAGCAGCCCCGATCCCCGCTCGATCGTGGTCCAACCGTGGGACCGCAAGCTGATCCCCGACATCGAACGCGCCATCCTGAAGGCAGATTTGGGCCTCAATCCCGCCAACGACGGCACGGTGCTGCGCATCGTTATCCCACCGCTGACCCAGCAGCGTCGCGGCGAGCTGGTGCGCATGGTGTCGAAGCGCCTTGAGGAAGCCAAGGTAGCGCTCCGTAACGAGCGGCGCGACACGCACGAGTCCGTGCGCCGCGCCGAGCGGGCCGGCGAGATGTCCGAGGACGACGCCAAACGGATGGAAGACCAGCTCCTCAAACTGATCGACCGCTACGTGGCGGAGGTAGATCGGATCGGTTTGGCCAAGCACGAAGAGATTGCGGAGGTGTGAGACGAGCGATCAGGTATCAGGTATCAGCCACTCTAATGGGTCAGGTGGCATGCACGACGCCATTGGCAACTTGGCGATAAACCGCGGTACCCGTCCCGGAGCGGCCTTCGCCGGATGAAAGCGACCGCAGTCGCCCCGGTCGCTTGGCCGCCGATCGCAATCGCGGCCCCAGTAATGGCAATACCCATGGCAAGTGACCAACTTGGGTGTAGCTGCATCTGATGGGTAGCCCCGTGGCTGATGGCTGATGGCTGATGGCTGATGGCTGATCGCTCGCGGAGCAATCTCGCGGTGCGAGTCGCTACCGCTGCCGTCCTCCTGCCCGTTGCCGTGGGCGCTATCCTCTTGGGCCCGCGCTGGTTTTTGCTGCTCGTCGTCATCATGGTGGGCGCCGGCTGGTGGGAGTGGGTCGGCATGGGCCGGGCGGGGCAGCTTCGTCCGTTTGCCATCGTCGGTGGCGTCGCCGCTGTCGGCCTCTCCGCGCTCGCGGCCATCGCCGGACCGTGGCGAGAGCTCGCCCTCGTTGCGCTCGTGGTCGCTCTCGGCCTCGCCGCTCTGCTCCGCTCGAATTACGACGCTGTCCTGACCGACGTCGCCTATACCATTCTCGGTGTCATGTGGATCGGCTGGTTGGGCGGCTACGCCATCGTACTGCGCGATCGCCCCGACGGGACGACGTGGCTGTTGGTTGCCCTGGCCATCACCTGGTCGGCCGACACGGGCGCCTTCTTTGCCGGCCGTGCGTTCGGCAAGCATTTGCTCTGCCCGCGGATCAGCCCGAAGAAGACGGTGGAGGGGCTGGTCGGCGGCCTCGTCGCCGCCTCCCTCGTCGGATCGGCTGCAGTTTTCTGGTTTCTCCTTTTTCCCTCGTGGCTGGGCGCGGCGGTGGGACTGCTGGGCGGCAGCGCCGCCGTGTTGGGCGACCTCTGGGAGTCGCTGGTGAAGCGTCAGCTTGGCGTCAAAGATTCAGGCACGCTCATGAAAGGGCACGGCGGCGTGCTGGACCGGATCGACAGCGTGCTGTTCGCGGTTCCGGCGGTAACTGCCTGTGTTATCCTGATTCAAGGTGGATAAACGTCTGCGTCTTGCGATACTGGGCAGCACCGGCTCCGTCGGTCGCCAGGTGCTGGACGTTGTGCGCGAGCAGCCGGAACACCTGGCGATCGCCGCACTCGCCGCTCGCAGTAACGCCGACCTGCTGGAACGGCAGGTTTTGGAGTTCCAGCCGCGTCAGGCCTGCCTTACCTCGGCGTCTCGCTGGTCGGCCGACAGCCTGCACACCGACTACCTGTGCGGCGATGAGGCGCTGATCGACCTGGCCACCGCTCCGGATGTGGACCTTGTCGTTGTCGCTACCAGCGGCAATAAGGGCTTTCGACCCCTATTAGCCGCCATTCAGGCCGGTAAGGAGATCGCCCTCGCCAACAAAGAGGCGCTGGTGATGGCCGGGGAGCTGGTGCGCGAAGCGGCCGACGCCGCCGGAGTGCAATTGCGTCCGGTCGATAGCGAACACTCGGCCCTCTGGCAGTGCCTGCAAGGGGAGCCACGCGCGGCGCTCAGCCGGCTGGTGCTCACTGCCTCCGGTGGGCCATTCCGCGAGTGGAGTCGCGAGCAGTTGGAGGCAGCGACCCCGGATCAGGCGCTGCGTCACCCGGTCTGGGCGATGGGTCGCAAGATCACCATCGATTCAGCCACCCTGATGAACAAGGGCCTGGAGATCATCGAGGCGCACTGGCTATTCAACGTGCCCTACGATCAGTTGGAGGTGGTCATCCACCCGCAAGGCATCGTCCACTCCTTTGCCGTCTTTCAGGACGGCTCGCTCAAGGCCCAGCTCGGGACGCCGGACATGCGCACCCCCATCCGCTACGCGCTGTCCTGGCCACAGCGCTGGCAGTCGTCGCTGCCTGAGCTCGATCTGCTGCGCACCGGATCGCTGCATTTCTTCGCCCCCGATGTCGAGCGCTTTCCCTGCCTGGCCTTTGCCCGTTGGGCGGGCAAGGAGGGCGGGACGTATCCGACGGCTTTGTGCGCGAGCGACGAGGTCGCCGTTTCCGCCTTCCTGGAGGGCCGGCTTTCCTGGTCGGGCATCTCGCATCTGGTCCGATCTGTGCTGGATCGCCATCGCAACGTCGCGCACCCGACGCTGGAGGACGTGCTGGCCGCCGACGAGGAGGCGCGTCGAGCTGCGCACGAGCTGGTCAAGGCCATGTCACACGAGAGGGCTTGTTAGGTGTCGGCCACCGACTTTTGGATCATTCCCGTCTTGCTCCTGCTGGTGCTGGCCCACGAGTTCGGCCACTTCATCACGGCGCGCCTCTTCGGCGTTCGGGTGAAAGAGTTTGCCTTCGGCTTTCCGCCTCGACTCGCCGCCTTCCATATTGGCGAGACGGAGTACGCGCTCAATGCGCTGCCCCTTGGCGGCTACGTTCGCATGGAAGGCGAGGATGGAGAGATCCTCTCGCCCGCGAGCTTCGCCGCCAAGGCCCGCTGGAAGCGCGCGATCATCCTGGCCGCCGGCGCCACCATGAACCTCCTGATCATTCCGATTCTCCTCACCGCTGTCGCCGTCGTCGGCGAGCCGACGATGGATGGGATCGTCCTTCAGCAAGTCCAGGCCGGCACGCCGGCCGAGTCGGCTGGATTGCACGGCGGCGACATCGTCATTGACGTCAATGGTCAGAAGGTCACCAATGAGCAGGCTTTCCAGACCTTCATCGACGCCAATCTGGGCAAGACGCTGACTTTTACTGTCGGTCCGCGGGGCAATCTTACCCATCCTGTGCAGATCCCCGTCACCCCCCGGGTCCAGGGTCCGGCGCACATCGGCATTCAATATGAGCCTCGCATCGTGCCGGTGCGCTTCCCGCTGTGGCAAGCCCCCGTCGTCGGCGTGCAGCAGACGGGAGGCTTGGTCGCCGCCTTTGCGCAGGGCATCGGTCAGATGTTCGGGACGGCAGACCTCCAGCTCTCCGGCCCGGTGGGCATTACCCGCCTGACCGGCGAAGCCGCCCAACAAGGTCCCGGTCCCCTGATCGAGCTGACCGCCCTACTGTCCTTAAATCTGGCCATTATCAATCTACTGCCGTTCCCTGCCTTGGATGGTGGGCGGCTGGCCGTCGTGCTGCTCGAGCGCGTGCGCGGGCGACGCCTCGATCCGCACCTGGAAGGCGCGATCCACTTCGTCGGCTTCATGCTGCTCATCACCCTGATGCTGGTGGTGTCGTACAAGGAAGTCGTCCACCCGACGTAAGCGGCGGATATCCCCGGCAGCGATCGACGACGTTGCCGTAGGCAGGCCGTCGTTTCCGTCGCGGCGGTGTAGGGGCTGGCCTTGTGCCTACCCTGGTCGCCGTGCCAACCTGAGTTACCTACGGTCGGCGTCCGCGGCGTTGCGTGCCGATGGGTAGCGCCGACGGGTAGGGACACCAGGGCAGGCACAAGGCCAGCCCCTACACCGCCGCGACGGAAACGACACATCGATAGCTGAACTGCCGTCACTCACCACGTACGACACCCAGCGCCGCCGGATTGACCAGATGCCGTGGACGCCGCCCGGCCAGCCCGTCGATCAAGTTCAGGGCCGCGAGCTCCGACATACGCGAGCGAGCGCCGACACCGGCGCTGCCGATGTGCGGCACGATCAGGACGTTGTCCAGCGCCAGGAGTGGATCGTTCCCGCGCATCGGCTCCGGATCGGTTACGTCAAGCCCCGCGCCAAAAATTCTCCCCGCTCGCATCGCCTCGGAGAGCGCCGTCTGGTCCACAATCGGCCCGCGGGCAATGTTGACGAGCACGGACGTTGGCCTCATCAAGCCCAACTCGCGGGCGCCGATGAGGCCGCGAGTCTCGGGCGTGAGCGCGCAGGTAATAGCCACGAAGTCGGACTCGCGCAGCAGATCGTCCAGGGCCGTCCACGCCACACCAAGCTCAGCTTCAACGGCCGGCTTGCGGGTGCGGCTGGAATAGAGGATGCGCATCGCGAAGCCCTTGGCGCGTCGCGCCACCGCCGTGCCGATGCCGCCGAGGCCGACAATGCCCAGCGTCGCGCCGTATATCTCCTGCCCGACCAGCAGCTTCGGGTGCCAGCCGTGCCAGCGATCCTCGCGCACGTGCCGCTGCCCTTCCGCCAGGCGGCGCGCCACGGCCAGCAAGAGCGCAAAGGCGTGGTCGGCCGTCGTCTCCACCAGTACGCCGGGCGTGTTGCAGACCAGGATGCCGCGCTCTGTCGCCAGCGGCAGGTCGACGTTGTCGACGCCAACGCCAAAGTTGCTGATAACCTTCAGGCGAGGCGCCGCGTCCAGCGCCTCGCGGTCCAACCGCTCGGTCGCATTCGACACCATGACGCCGTCGACGGTACCAAGGATGCGCAGGAACTCGTCCCGCGCGATCGGCAGATCGCCATCCCAGATGACAGCGTCGCATGCGTCGGCTACCAGTCGTGGCCCCGGCTCAGGGAAACGCCAGCTAACAAATACCGAATGCCGGCGATCAGGCATGCGTAGTTCCTTTCAGGATGTCCCAACCTCTACCTGCATCGATCCGTTTCCCTCGGTCCTGGCTCGGCCGGGCACATCGCGCGCCTATCATACTCGGGCGGGCAGTGGGAAGCCGCGCTACGGCAGATTGTCGGGGGCCGTGTCATGCCCCTGGTAGAGCGTCCCTTGCGTGCTGCCACGCACCAGCACCGTGCGGTCACCGTCGAGGTGAACGGACGTCGACGCGAAATGCCACCCTTGTAGGCGTCCATTGCTGTTCGGCAGCGCGGCCACTACGTAGTCGCCCGGCTGGAGATCGAACGTGGCCGAGGGCGCGAAACCGCTGACAGTCCGCGTGGCCACCGCGCAACAGGTGGAGCGGACCTCCACCGCCGCGACCACGTTAGAGGCATCGACGTGTACCTGCAACGTGAACTGCTGGTGAAGGATCCTCGGCGCCACCGCCTTCGCCGGCAGAGCGAGACCAAGGGCAGCGATGAGGACCAGAGGGGATAGCCGCAGCGCTTTGCTCCGCAGGACGAGGAAGGCGAACACCCGCCACTGCATGCCGGCCCCCCGACCCACCTGGCGATATTGTACGCGCCCGAGGGGACCGGTGCGCCGCGTTACAATGACCTGGCCGGCAAGTCCGGATCGTCTCGCCCTACGGCGGCGTATCATTGGTCGATCGAGGTGACGACATGGCAACAACACTGCCGTGGACCATCGCGGATCTGGAGCTGTTCCCGGACGACGGCAACCGCTACGAGATCATCGACGGCGAACTGCACGTGTCGACGCAACCGGACTGGCATCACCAATTCGTCACTGGCAGCATCGGTGCGGCGCTCAACGACTGGAGCAGTGTGCCGAGCCTCGGGATTGCTATCCCTGCTCCGGGCATCATCTTCGCTCAGGACAATGCCGTGGCGCCGGATGTGGTGTGGGTGAGCGCCGGGCGGTATGAGGTCGTGTTGGGAGGCGACGGCAAGCTGCACGCCGCGCCCGACCTAGCCGTCGAGGTGCTGTCGCCAGGAAGCAAGAACGAGCAACGCGATCGTGAGGCCAAGCTACGCCTCTATTCGCGCCAAGGGGTGCGAGAGTACTGGATCGTCGATTGGCGTCAGCGGGAGATCCAAGTCTACCGGCGGGACCAGGCAGTCCTTCAGCTTGTGGTGACGCTCCACACGCCAGACCTCGTCACCTCGCCGCTCCTGCCCGGCTTCGCCGCCAGCGTCGAACAGCTCCTTGGCACGATGCCCGTGTAGCGCATCGGCGGGCGCTCGGAGGGTATACTACCGGTAGCAGAAGAGACCCTTCGAGGTACACCAGAGGGGCGGCCGCCCGGGGAGTGGCGGCGGCCCCTCTGCCGTGTGTTTGGAGCCGGATAGTCGTGATCGCCAGCCCAGCGTTTCGTAACGTCGCCATCATCGCCCACGTCGACCATGGCAAGACCACGCTCGTCGATGCCATGCTGAAGCAGTCGCACATCTTCCGAGATAACCAGGCGGTGGGCGAGTTGATCATGGACTCCAACGACCTGGAGCGGGAGCGTGGCATCACCATTCTCGCCAAGAACACCGCGGTCGTTTACCACGATGTCAAGATCAACATCATCGATACGCCCGGCCATGCCGACTTCGGCGGCGAGGTCGAGCGCGTGCTCAACATGGCCGATGGCTGCCTCCTGCTCGTGGACGCCGTCGAAGGGCCGATGCCGCAGACTCGCTTCGTGCTGCGCGCAGCGTTGACCCTGGGGCTGCGCCCGATTGTCGTGATCAACAAGATCGATCGCGCCACGGCCCGAATGCCGGAAGTCCTGGAGGCGATCCACGACCTCTTCCTGGAGCTGGTGACCGATGCCGAGCAACTCGACTTCCCCGTGCTCTACGCCATCGGTCGCGACGGCACGGCCGCTCGCGGTCCGGATGAGCCACAGATCGACCTGCGCCCGCTCTTCGACACCATTCTCGAGCAGGTGCCGCCGCCGCGGGTCCAGCACGACGGCGGACTGCAACTGCTGGTGACGGCGCTCGATTACGATAACCACAAAGGCCGGATCGCTCTTGGCCGGGTGAGCCGCGGCGCCGCGTGCAAGGGCCAGGCGGTGGTGCGTATCGCCCGCGATGGCGCCCAATCGCGCCATACCATCACCTACCTCTTCACCCATCTGGGCCTAGAGCGGCTGGCCGTCGAGGAGGCTCCCGCCGGCGACATCGTGGCCATGGCCGGGGTAGACGACGTCAACATCGGCGAGACGATCGCCGACGCCGAAGCGCCGGAGGCGCTCCCCGCGATCAGCATCTCCGAGCCTACCGTCGAGATCACCATCGGCGTCAACACCTCGCCGCTCTCCGGCCGCGAAGGCAAGCACGTGACCTCCCGCCAGTTGCGGACTCGCCTCTACCGCGAGCTGTCCACCAACGTCGCCTTGCGAGTGGAAGATACGGCCGAACCCGATGTCTTCCGCGTATCCGGCCGCGGTGAGCTGCACCTGTCCATCTTGATCGAGACGATCCGCCGCGAGGGCTACGAGTTCCAGGTCAGCCGCCCCGAGGTGATTTTCAAGGCGGGCGAGCGCGGCGAGCGACTGGAGCCGGTGGAGCACGCCAGCGTCGACACCACCGATCAGCACGTCGGCGCGGTGACGGAGCTGCTGAGCCAGCGGCGTGGCAGGATGGTGAACCTGGCAGCAGACGGTCGCGGCAGCACCCGCCTGGAGTACCACATCCCGACACGCGGCCTCATCGGCGTGCGCAACGCGCTGCTCACCGCCACACGCGGTGAGGCGGTGCTGCACTCGCTGTTGCTGGGCTACGAGCCGTACCAGGGCGATTTGCCGGTCGTGCGCAACGGCGCCCTCGTGGCATCCGAACCCGGCAATGCCGTGACCTACGGACTGAACAACGCCCAGGCGCGCGGTATCACCTTCATCGAACCCGGCACCCAGGTCTACGAGGGCATGATTGTCGGCGAGCAACCACGCCAGGGCGACATGCAGATCAACGTCTGCAAGGAGAAGCAGAAGACCAACATCCGCTCCTCCACCTCCGACTTCGCCATCCAACTGACTCCCGCTGCCAGGCTCAGCCTGGAGCAGTCGCTCGACTTCCTGGCGCGGGATGAGCTGCTGGAAGTAACGCCCAAGAGCCTACGCCTGCGCAAGCGCCACCTGTCGGAGCACGAGCGGGCCAAAGCGCGCGAGCGGGAGAGTCGGGCGCGCGAAAACCAGGCACGCGAACTCGAGATGGCGACCGTCTAGGGTCCCATATCTTCGAGCGGCGCGTCCTCAGGTCCGACAGGCACAGGGAGAAGAGGCTGCCGGCAGTGGTGGTATGCTCGCTCAGCAAATTGCGGTAACGTGAGCGTTAGGGGAGATCGATGGGTCATCGGGTACAGGGCAAGGTGGCGCTGGTGACCGGGGCGGGCACAGGCATCGGGCGCGCCTGCGCGGAGACGCTGGCGCGCGAGGGCGCGAGCGTCGTCGTGGCTAATCGCAACGTCGCCAACGGCGAAGAGACCGTCCGCCGCATCGCCGAGCAGGGCGGGGAGGCCGTGTTCTGCCGAACCGATGTAGCCGTCGAGGAGGATTGCCAACAGGCCGCGCGCACGGCCGTGGAGCGCTTCGGCAAGCTGGACATCCTCATCAACAACGCCGGCATCTTCCCACGCTACAGTCTGGCCCAGACGACCCCCGAGGTGCTGGAAGAGATCCTTGGCATCAACCTCAAGGGGCCATTCTATTGCTGTAAGCACGCCATCCCAGCGATGGAGCGGGTCGGCGGCGGCAGCATCATCAACGTCGGCTCGATCCACGGCATGCACGGTGCGCCCAACTTGGTGGCCTACGCGGCTTCCAAGGGGGCGCTGCTCAACCTGACCAAGACGCTGGCCCGCGCCTACGCCGGCAAGCAGATTCGCGTCAACTACCTCATCCCCGGCTGGGTCATAACCGAGGGCGAGATCCGCACGCAGGCCAAGGAAGGCCACGACGAGCAGTGGCTGCACGACGTGGGCACGCGCCTGCCGATGGGGCGCATCCAGCAGCCCCAAGACGCCGCGAATACCGCGCTCTTCCTCGCCAGCGACGAATCGTCGCAGGTGACGGCCGCGGTGATCAATACCGACGGCGGCTCCTCGGTGTTCTGGGGGTAGTCAACCTCTCCCCCCGGCCCCTCCCCTAGGAAGGGAGGGGAGCTTCAACGGCGAGGATGGTCGCTCATTCGGGCAGCACCAGACGTGGCTGCCGACATAGCAGCGGTCGTCCCCGCGCAAGCTCCCCTCCCTTCCTAGGCATAAGGGGGGACGAAAAACTGTCCGAGGGCTGCTGTGCTAAGAACGTGGG
>CALBSQ010000321.1 GCA_937967325.1 uncultured Chloroflexota bacterium | reverse complement strand
CCTCACCCTACCCCGAACCAACCACCCGACGCAACAAGCAGGTGGAAGCATTTAGCGCGAAGGCGACTTCCCAGAACTCGTGACGATGCGGCGCGATGGGCTTGGTGCCCTTGGCTAAGCGGGCATAGACACCAAGCACGCGGTCGGCTCCGGCCTGTTGGTCAAAGGTGAGCTGCCGAGCCGGCTCTGTCACTGCCAATGAACGCCGACTGGCGTCCGAGGTGCTTCCCATGGCGCGCCATCCTTCGCCGATTCCGGCAGGCCGAAACCAATATCAGGAGACATAGCCGTAGTGCTGCTTGTCCTGGCTGATCACGTAGGCAACCTGCTGCTGCCAGTCGAGGAGCACATCGCTCGCCCGCTTCTGTCCAGTGAAGACTGGGCCGAGCACCTTGCCGGAGATAGTGTTTAGCTGAGTGCGGAAAGTAATCGGGTGTTGGGGGAAGGAGGCGGAAAACATGTCGGGAAAGACGTTGGCATGCTGGGGAGCCAGGGCGCCCGACTTGACGGTGGCCGTCCAGACTTGCGCCGCCGACTGACGCCCCGGCACGCTGCGGATGGGGTTGGCGATCATCGTCACCAGCGCCTCGCGGGAGGTGAGCGCCTTCAGCCAGGTCCACGCCGTGTCACGTCGCTTGGTCGTGGGACCGATCGATTCTCCCGCCCCAGCGGCGACCACGCCGCGCTTGCCGGTTTCCTTGTTCTGCGGCCACCACTGCACGTCCCAATCGAATTGCTTCTTGATCTGCAGGCGGTAGCTCAAGGTAGCCCAGGAGCCGTCCACTTCCAAGCCGCTCCTATCCAGCCCGAAGGGATTCCCTTTGAACTCGCTGGCCGTTGGGACGATGTGCTGCACGTTACTCAGGTCGGCGAAGTACTGCAGGATCGTCGCATTCTTCGCGGCATAGGCGGGATCGTTGACGACACAGGTGCTCAAGTCCGCGCTGAGCAGCGCCCCACCGGCGGCCCACAGGTGCGCCTGGACCTCGGAGATACGCGGCAGGTTCCCTAACCCCCACTGCGTCCGCTGTCCGCCGGAAGTCACGGTGAGCTTCTGACCGAGATCCTGGAGATCGGTCCAACTCCAGTCCTTCGTCGGTTCGGCCATTCCACGTGCCTGGAACAGTGTCTTGTTGTAATAGATACCAAGGATGGAGAAGTCGTAGGGGAGCAGATACCATTTCCCGCGGAACTTGAAGTCGCTCTCCACCTGCTGCGGCCACAGGTCGGCCGTGTCCACCTCTTTGGCATCCCGCGCGATCAGGTCGTCTATCGCCTGAATAAACTGCTTGGCAACGAACTCGCCGGTGTAGGCGCCGCGCACGAAGAGGACATCGGGGAGGCTGCCGGCAGCGGCCCAGGTAGGAATGACGCCGGTTTCGTAGGGACCGGTGATGTTGTTGAAGTTGATCTTGATGCCGGGGTTCTGCGCTTGGAAGGTGTCGATCACCTGCTGCATGAACGGCAAGTCGGAAGCAGCGAGGGGCGCCGCGTAGTCCAACGGCACTGCAGCCTGGGAGACGGCGTTTGCGCTCGCTGCCTGCGACGCGCTCGCTGCCTGCGTCCCGCTGGCCGAACTCGCTGCGGTCGCCGTCGCCGGCTGAGCGGAGCTGGCGGTTTGAGTGGCAATAGCTTGGGTCGTCGTGGGGCCGGCGCTGCTGCTCCCACTGGCAGGGGCGGCGGTGGTCGTCCCTGTCGTCGCGGTAGCGGCGACCGCCGCTACCGCTGTGGAGGCGGCGACCGTCGGCGTGCCGGTGGAAGTGCTGCCGCAGGCCGAAAGGGCCGCCGCGCCGGCGATGCCGGCCAGGCTACCGAGGATGGACCTCCGGCTGACGGCACGCGCGATCAATGCCGAAGCATGCGGGTAACGGTGACGAGCCTCCGGCACAGTGGGTAGTTGCTTGGCCACGAGACACTTCCTTTCTGCTCGGTTGTAATCCTTCGATCAGTCGTTGGAAATAGGCACGAGCGGCAGGAGCCTTACCGCTCAACCAGCCCCTCGCTGCAATGACCATCTCCGATCATCCTGCAACTGCTCGCCCCGGCTCGCCAACAGGCGCGGCGCCATTGGCTCGACAGGCTGAGAGCCAGCAACTGCATGGGACACTGTGCTGCCGTTGAAGGCGAAATTGCTCCAATGAATAGTCGGTGACGTAAGCGCACAGCCACACGAGCCGCGGACGACCAGCTCGGGCGCTAAGACGACGTGCTGCGGCGCCGGTGACGCCGTGCCCTTGACACGGTCAAGTAACAGCGCCAAGCCTCGGCGGCCCATTGCGGCGATTGGTTGGGCCACCGTTGTGAGCGGAGGCACCGCGATGGCCGAGGGCAGCGTGTCGTCCACGCCGACGATGGCCAGGTCGGCTGGCACCGTGAGACCCAGTTCATGCGCCGCATGGAGCGCGCCAACGGCCATCTGGTCGTTGCTGGCAAAGACTGCACGGGGACGCAGGCCGGCAACGAAGAGCGAATGCAGCGCTCGGTAGCCGCCCTCGAACGTCAAGTCGTGCCAGCGGATCAAGCGCGTCTCGGGGGTCGGGTCGCACTGTTGCAGTGCTTGCTGGTAACCCTCGACGCGTTGCGCGGCTTCGGCCAGTCCCGGCGGGCCGGCCAGACAGGCGATGGTGGTGTAGCCGTGACCCAGGAGGTGCTCGACCGCATAGCGGCCGATGGCCACGTTGTCGGCCAGCACGGCGTCCACGGTAGCGCCGGCGACGTCGCGGTCTAGCAGCACGACTGGAGTGTGGCGTTCGACGATGCCGCGTACGTCATCGCGCCCGAGGCCGGAGGTGATCAGCAATATTCCGTCGATGCGCTTCTCATCCAAGAGCGCCAGGTGGGCCCGCTCACGTTCCACGCCATGGCTGCAATTACAGAGGATGAGGGTATACCCCGCCGCGAATGCGGCGTCTTCAACGTGGTGGCCCAGCTCGGCAAAGAAGGGGTTGGCGATGTCGGGCACGACGAGCGCGACGGCACGAGTCTTCTTCCGCGCCATACGACGAGCCAGCAGATTTGGCTTGTAGCCGAGTTGCTCGATAGCGCGCAGGACCCGTGTGCGTGTCTCCTCCGCCACCGGGCGCGGGCCGCCGTTCACCACGTAGGACACGGTCGCGGTAGAGACACCGGCGATCCGCGCGACATCACCGCGCGTTGTTGTCATACCTGCTCTCACGTGCCTGGAAGTTGTCTACGCCAGTAGTCTACCAACATGACCGCCCACAGTCAAGGTCCGGCATGCCATGCGATACCCCGTTTTGTCTCGCCGAAGGGAGGCCGGCCTAGACAAGTGGCCGCCAGGATTGCCATACTCCTGCCGTAGCGGAGAACGGGGCGCGGTATGATCAACGTAGGCATCGTCGGCTACGGCTTCGCGGGCAGGCGCTTTCACACCTACCTGGTCGGGCTGGCAAAGGGACTACAGGTACACGCCGTTGCCACCCGCGACCCGGCACGGCAACAGCAGGCGCGGGAAGAACAGCGTTGCAAGGTCACAGCCACACTCGACGATCTGCTGGTCGATGACGCTATCCAGCTCATCGTGCTGGCCACGCCGCACGCGACCCATCGCGATTTGGCCATTCGCGCCATGGATGCCGGGAAGCACGTCGTCACCGACAAGGTCATGTGCCTCAGCGTAGCGGAGGCCGACGACATGATCGCGGCGAGCAAGCGGAACGGCGTGATGCTCAGCGTCTTCCACAACCGTCGCTGGGACTGGGACTACCAGACGGTGCGGAAAGTCATCGCCGAGGGGCTGCTCGGCAAGCCGTACCTGTTCGAGATGGCGGTGATGGGCTTCGGCCGGCCTCGTGGCTGGCGGGCGGAAGCGGCGCAGAGCGGCGGGGTGCTCTACGACTGGGGGGCGCACCTGGTCGACCAGGCGCTGCAGCTCGTCTCGGCGCCGATTGTGAACGTCTGGTGCCACATCAAATACGGCGCATGGGGCGTCGACATCGGCAACTACGCCAAGTTAGTCTTGCGTTTCGCCGACGACACGGTCGCCGAGATCAACACCGGTAATCTGGCCCGCAAGACGAAGCCTCGCTGGTACGTGCTGGGCGACCGCGGCGCACTGCTCAAAGAAGGACTCGACCCGCAGGAGCGGGCCATGTTGAGCGGGAACATCGACGCCGCGCAAGAGGATCCGGCCCAGCGCGCTCGCGTCTACACCGGCTTCGACGGGATGGCCACGGAGATGGTCGTGGACAGCGTGCGCTCGTCCTGGAGAGCCTACTACCAGAACGTCGCCGACGTGTTGAGCAAAGGCGCCCAGCTAGAGGTGACGCCCGAGAGCGTGCGGCGGGACATTGCTGTGTTCGACGCGGCAATGGAGTCCGTCCGCAGCGGTGACAGCGTGCCCACGGTTATCTGACCAGACCCCATGGCGGTGCGCCGCCGCCCGCGCGGCTGAAAAGCCCCTCTCCAGCTTGCTGGGGAGGGGTTGGGGTGGGGCCTTTTCAGAGCAGGTTAGCAGCCCTCGATCCTGGCAATCCACCGAGCGGGTTCGCGGATTTCCTGCAAGTCAGGCAACTGCTCGGGCATCTCAAAGGCGCGGTTCATGAAGCTGATGCCCCGCTGTTCGACGACCGCGTTCACGAAGGTCTCGCCGAGCACATATTGCTCCATCTTCATTTCCAGGCCGGAGATCTTGTTCCACAGGCGATCGAGGCGTCCTTGCCTGCTGCGCCGTGCCTCAAAGCGCTCCTTGATGAGGTCGTAGTTGGGCATGAGCTGGGCTCCGATGTGGTCCATGACGTGGTTACTGTAGCCTTCCAGCAGGCACATCAGGGCCTGAAGCTGCCGGAAGAGCCGCTTTTGCGAGTCGCTCATGAATAGCTCAAGCCAGTGTCCCCGATCCGTCACGCTGCCGACCACCCGGCGGATCAGCTCCTGCGCGGATTGCGTGTCGAAGCGCATCGGTAGCTGTTGCACCTCTTCGGTCAGCACCCGCATGTGCTCGGCGATCCGCGTATTGAGATACTCGGCGATCCACGGGTGGGCCTCGAACTCATAGGCGTGCGTTGCCTCGTGCAGCGCAATCCAGAGCCGGAACTGGTCGGCGGGGATGCCGAGCACACGCTCCGTCATTGCGATGTTCTCCTCGACAAAGTACAGCTTGCCGGAGAGCATCGGCTCGCGGCCCAATAGCGCGATGTCGTACTGGCCGAGGACGCGTCGCGCCAGGTAGCCGAGCAAGAGTCCGAGCTGCGCGCTCGCCACCATCGAGTTGGCCATACCCATCAGCGGCGCCAGGCCCTGCCCGGACATGCGGCCCAATAGGCTGGCGTAGGCCTGCTCGATCGGACTGAACAGGAGCCGAAAGTTGGCGATGTTGGCATCTATCCACTGCGGTCGGTCGAATACGTAGATGGTTTCCAACGGGCGCGGCAGTGTGGTGTGCAAGTATTCCGCTATCAGCGGCTCCGTGCGGGCAATGGACTCCTGAAACTCCGTTTGTCGTTCCGTGATCGCGGCGGACGGCGCCTGCCGCCCACGCGTCGCTACCGCCACCGCGACCGTGCGCACGCCTTTCCAGTCGAGAATACCGGCCTGACTTGAGTCGGCTTTGCGAGCCCGCTCCAGGGCGAACACGCCGGCTCCAACCGCGCCAACGAGCGCGAGACTGCGCACAAGAGAACGCCCCGGATCGTTGATTCGCATCAGGCAATACACTTCCTGCTGTCATTCAGCCGTCGCTTCGCGACAGCAGCGCCCCGATGGCAGTCGCCGCTCATCCGTCTATGCTACCACGGTCACCCTGAGGCGCTGCTCCACCTAGGCTTGGCGTCGCCGCTGCACCATCAAGGTATCGATCTCTCGTTTCATCGATTCGAGGTCCGCGAAGCCCATGTACACCGACGCAAAACGGATGTAGGCGACGGGGTCCAGGTCCTTCAAGCCGTCGAGCACCAGCTCACCGATCTGCTGCGTCGTGACCTCCGGCCGTCCCAGCTCGAACAACTGCTGCTCGACGCGCTGCAAGAAGCCATCCACCCGGCTCTTGGAGACTGGCCGTTTATCCAGCGCCTTCATTGTGTTACGGAATAGCTTGTCGCGCGAATACGGTTCCCGTCGGCCATCCTTCTTGACGACCAACAACTGGAGCGTCTCCATGCGCTCGTAGGTGGTAAAACGGGTCTGACAGGTACTGCAGCGGCGTCGACGGCGGGTGACGGCTCCTTCGTCGAGCTCCCGCGAATCAATTACCTGCGTGTCGTTGACGCCACAGTGGGGACACTTCACGGTCGTGTCGCCCTTTCGTCAGCTTGAGTCGCCAGATGAGCCACCGGCGCGTTCTTGACGCCGAGAGGCCGCGAGTTGGCCTCTGTCGGCGCTTGCCTAGGCGGCGAGGCCACGGGTAGAGTATACGGGCCAATGTGGTCAGACTCAGAAGGTCGGCATGAAATACAAGATCGAGCACGTAACTGACGAGAACGAACAAGAGCAGATAGCCGACCGGAGTTTTGTGGCTATTGCTACTTGTCCGCGCTGCGGACAGCGCTGGAAGTCGGAAGGGCCGCTGCGCGCCGACGACCCGATCGCCAGTGAGAAGCTGGGAGCGCGCCGCGTCGAGATGCTGGCGCAGTTGCGGAACGGCTGTCCAGCATGTACCCGCGACGGGACAGCGGCACGAGAGCGACAACACGGCCGCTTGCGCAGCGCGTGGCCCGGCTCCCGACGTTAGCAGCATGACCGTCCTTTCGCCAACGGAAGGTATGGTCATTCGAGCCGAGAGCGGCTTCTTTACCGTTCTCCTGGACGACGGACGCCAGGTACGCTGTCGCTTGCGAGGCCGCTTACTCAAGGAGCGTACCGACGCGGCAAGCCTGGTGACTATCGGCGACCGGGTCACCATCTCGACGATCGACGCGGACGAGGGAAGCATCGAGGTCGTGCAGCCGCGGCGCAGCGAGCTCGCCCGCCGGGCCGCCGGCCCCGGTCGCAACCGCTGGCTCCGCCAGCCGCTCGCCGCCAATATCGACCTTGTGGTCGTCGTCGCCTCCGTCGTCGAGCCGGCCTTCAATGCCGCGCGCCTCGACCGCTTTCTGGTCGTTGCCGAGGACGCGGGGATCCCAGTTGCGATCTGTCTCAACAAGTGCGACCTGGCCTCCGCCGAAGAGATTGAGACCGCGCTGGCGCCGTATCACCGCACGGGATACGCGCAACTCTGCACCAGCGCGGTCAGCGGGCAAGGCATCGACGAGCTCCGCGCGCTGCTTCATGGGCGCATCGCGGCGTTCGTCGG
>CALBSQ010000320.1 GCA_937967325.1 uncultured Chloroflexota bacterium | reverse complement strand
AGTGCCGGCAATAACACCGTTTGGATGTTCCAGGACCGTCGCTTCCGCCTTCCCCAAGGCCGCGTCATCGCCGTCGGGTATTCCGCTCCCGCCATATCACCGAATCCCACGGGAAGTTGCTCCTGCGAACGCCCGCTCCAGAGCACTCCACCAGACTAGGACCAAGCGCGAAGCCGGCGAGTACCGTCAGCGGGACACCCGCTGACGGTACTGCACCTTACCATGCCCGGCCCCGGGCGCGGCCGGCGACACCTGCCGTTCGCCGCGGATCTGGCCGCGGCCCGCGATGCTGGGGCCTCCTGGGCCGAGCTGGGCCGTCGCTACGGGTTCAGCGCGCAGCGGGCGCGCCAAGTCCATGGCCACTGGCAGGTTCGGCGGACGTAGATTGGTTCGCCGGCAGGAGGTAGCGATCGGCGCGGCGCATGCCGAGCTGGTCGCGCAGCAGATCCTCCACCTCGACAGAGCGCGGCAGCCCGTCCAGGTTCACGCCCAGACTCACGTTGAGCAGCTCCACGCCCACCGGCTCATCGCCGGCGTAGTCCACCATACGATCCGTATCCAGCGCCACCGTGTGATCCACTCCGGTTGCCGGCATTGGACGCAGATAGATATAGGCCGCGTCGGCCTCCGTGTCGTAGGTCAGCCGCATTACCACGCTCCCTTCAAGCGATGTACACGGTAACGATCCGAGCAGGGCTAGAATCGCGCGCGACCACGACGCGGATGCGCCGTCCACGCACATCGGCGCCTAAGAGCGGATTACCACGGCGATCGGTGAACTGAGTGACCCAGTGCTCCAAGACGTATTCCACGTCCGCTTCCGTAATATGCCGCTCCGCCATCTTCTCACGCGCATGCCCGGTATAGGTGAAGCGCCCGGGCATCCGCTAGTCCGCCAGCGCCGGCACTGCCTTGCGCGGCCGGCCACAGGGACGCTTGGCGAATGCTTCTACATCATTTCGCCGCAACAGAATGGCGCCGCGAATACGCCGCGCGACGACGAGCCGCTGTTCACTGACCCACTGCCGGACACGCGACGGTCCAACGCCGAGCATCAAGGCGGCCTCGGCCGCGGTTACCAAGTCCTCCATGCGTTAAGTATAACCGACCGCGTGACATTTTCCATTGCCGCCGCGTTCCCTCTCGATCAAACCTAACGATAACCGTTATATCTATGTAATCGGGCGGCATTCAACCATCCTACCCACCCTGTTGTGATACGTCCCGAAGAGGGACGGCCAATCCTCGCTGGGAGCTTGCCACTATCGCGACTCGGTCGTTACGCTTAGCAAGACGGGGCGCCTCCCCTGAGGAAAGGACCATGGTACTTGGAAACCGGTGTCGCCCATACCCGTCCCGAGCCCATGAACGCCGCCCTGATTGAGCGGCACATCGAGCCGCATCCGGATCCCGTGAAGCACGGACCGGCCTGGTATCGCTTGAAGGAGCGCGGGGTGCCCGTCTACGCCGTCATTGGCAGCCTGACGCCCGACCGCGACAACGTGGACGATGTCGCCGATGCGTTCGGGGTGTCGCGGGATGCGGTCGTCGCCGCCATCGCCTATTACGACCTGCACCGGTCCGCGATCGACGCTCGCCTCTCGTCCCGTCACGCGGCCTAAGTGGCGGCGTTCTACCTCGACGAGGATGTAGCGCTTCGACTGGCCCGTCTGCTCGAGGAACGGGGACACACCTTTATCACGACAGATGAGGAGCGGCGGAAAGGAGCGCCCGATGCCCGCCAGTTACTGCACGCGGCAAATCGGCGCTGGGTCTTCCTTACGAACAATAGCGGACATTTCCGGCTTCTGCACGACGCCTGGCTGTCCTGGTCGAACGTCTGGAGTGTCGCGCGGCGACACAGTGGAATTCTGGTGCTACCCCATGTCGTGGCTGCGGACCTGCCTGGAGTTGCCGCGGCGATCCACCAACTGGTCAGCGATCCCGTCGTCTCGCTGGACACTGCCCTCCACGAATTGAGTCCTGGGCTGGGGTGGACGCGCTGGCCGCGCTGACGATGCATCGCCGGGACTGGACGGCCACGGTGAGCCGCGCCTTGTCTACTGCTCCAGCGCGTAGGCGACCGCTTGCTCCATCCCCATCGCCTGCCCTTCCGCCCAGGCGGCCGTGGCGGCCTCGCCCATAGCCGCCCATGCCGGCGCCAGGCGCGCCTCCAGCCAGGCGCGCTCGTGGGGCGGGAACTCCAGCCGGGCTGCCTCCCGCAGCGCGTCCGACGCCCCGGCGAGGCGCAGCGCCCGCCCCGGCTGCCCCTCAACCGCAGTCAGCGCCGCCAGCCCCTCCAGGGCGTCGCACAGCCGCCTGCGAAAGCCAATCTCCCTGGCGACCACCAGCCCGCTCCGGAATCGCCGCCGCGCCGCCTCCCGGTCCCCCTGGTCGAGGGCGATTCGCCCCAGGTAGGTGGGGACGGTGGCCATGCCGGCCTGATCGCCCATCTCCTCGTAGATCGCCAGCGCCGCTTCGAAGCGAGTGCGCGCTTCGGCGGCGTCACCCTCGGCGCTCGCCGCCTCCCCAAGGAATTCCGTCGCCATGGCCAGGTGTCGACGATTGCCCGACCGCTGCTGCAAGGCCAGGCCCTCCTCCAGGCGCGCTCGCGCCCTGGCGGGCTCGCCGCGATAGGTGAGCGCGCGCCCCAGCCATATCAGCCGGTAGACGACTCGGGGCGTGTCGCCCAGGCGGCGGTAGATCGCCAGGCTCTCCTCGAACAGCCGGACTGCCTCGTCGTAGCCCCCCCGATCCAGGACGCCACCCGCGAGCCCAAAGAGGGCATCGGCTTCGCCGCGACTGTCCCCGACCTCCCGGAATATCCCCAGCGCTTCCCTCAACGCCGCCGCCACCCCCGCCGTCTCGCCCTGCATCTGGGCGTAGTTGGCCGCGGTGAGCAGCGCGCTGGCGCGCAACGATGTCCTCGCCGCGGCGGCTTCCAGCGTCCAACCGCCCGCGAAGACGGAGAGCCGGTGGAAGAGCCGGCGCTCCGGCTCGCTCAGCAGGTCGTAGCTCCAGTCCAGCGCCGCCCGCAGGGTTTGCTGCCGAGGCAACGCCGTCCGGCTGCCGCCGGTCAGCAGGCGGAAGCGCTGGTCCAGGCGATCAATGAGTTGCTTCACGGTCAGGACCCGGACGCGCGCGGCCGCCAACTCCAGCGCCAGCGGGATGCCGTCGAGGCGGCGACAGACCTGCGCCACCGCCGCGGCGCTGCGGGGAGTGATGGCGAACCCCGGAAGCGCCGCCCGCGCTCGGTCGACGAAGAGCTGCACGGCCTCATAGGCGAGCGTGCGCTCCACCGTCGGCGGCGCCTCTGCCGGGTCGTCTGGCGGCACGGCCAGTGAGGGGACGCGCCAGCTCACCTCACCGGCGATGCGGAGCGGCTCCCGACTGGTCGCGAGCACTCGCAACCGCGGACAGGCTCCCAGCAGGGCGTCGACCAGGCGGGCGCAGGCGTCGAGGAGATGCTCGCAGTTGTCCAGCAGGAGCAGCAGGCGCCGGGCGCGCAGGGCGGCACTGAGCGTGTCGAGGAGCGGCCGCCCCGACGCCTCGCGGATGCCGAGGGCGCTCGCCACCACCTGCGGAACGAGTGCGGGGTCGGTCAGCCCGGCCAGTTCCACGAGCGTCACACCGTCGCCGTAGCCACTGGCGACGGCCGAGGCAACCTGGATCGCCAGGCGCGTCTTGCCGCAGCCACCCGTGCCGGTCAGGGTCAGCAGCCGCGTCGTCTGGAGCAGCCGCCGCAGCTCCGCGAGCTCCGCCTCCCTCCCGACAAAGCTCGTCAGGGGAAGCGGGAGCCGGCTGGGTGATCGTGGCGCCGTATCCGGGGCCGGAACGCGTTGGCTCGTATTGGCGTGGGGCAGGAGCTCGAGGGTTACCACGTCCTGCTCCACGCGCGGCCAGCGTGCCTGAAGGAGCGAGCTGACGGCGCCCAGCGCCCGCCGGTAGACGCGGTAGTACTCGCTGCGGCTGATGGCGAGCTTGTCCAGAACAGCGGGGATCGGGCGTCCCTCCACGTGGCGCAGGTAGAGCGACTGGTAGGCGCGACAGGCGTGGGGATCGGTGGCGCCCTGCCTCGGGCGCATGGCTTCGATAGCGGCGAGCAGCGCCTGGCGCAGCAGCTTCGCCGCGCTCGCCGGGCTGCGCCCCGGCTCAGGCTGGAAGCGTCGAGCAAGCGCGTGCGTCTGCAGGTAGGCCAGATCGTCCAGGTGGGCCAGCGCGTCGCGCACCTGCTGGGCAGTGGCCGGCAACGCGCCCTCGGGCTCCCCGCCAGCGGCCGTCGCGCCGGGGGAGCTAGGACCAGGCATTGCCCTCCTCCGCTGCTCGCCACACCGCTGGGTTCGGGGTTTGGCGCGACCGAGCGCCGGCCGGTGCCACATTGGCGCGAGGATGCCGATCCCCGTCATGGTAGGCCGATCGCCCTCCGGCGTCAATGGGGCGGGACGGCTATGCCCCAGCGTGTTGCGCCGGCCCTTCCACCGAACGCTAAAGCGTCCGGCTCACAGGACCAAGCCCCTTCGGGGCTGTTCGAGCGGATACGCCATCGCTCACTCGGGAACGATCATTTCCGCCGGAGAGCCCCGAAGGGGCTTGGTCCTGTGAGCGGGGCCATTCATGGCCTCGTGGCCCGGCCCGCGCAAAACGCCGCGGCGGCCCGAACGGCACAGGTCCGGCACACGCGCGGCACCTTCCCGGCACAAGGCCACTACTCCTGGCACGTGGGGCGCCCAACACTGAAATCGGCGCGGCACACGTTCATGTCGCTGGGAGGGTTTTGCCATGGCGCGTATCCGGCACACCTGGTTCGCAGCGCTCTTGGGCGTCCTCGCCCTCCTCACGCCCGCCAGCGATCGTGCGCCCGCCGCTGCGCCCGGCGCCGTCGCCATCGAGGTTGGCCACCAACCCGTCAGTGTGGCCGTGAACTCGCGCACGCATCGCGTCTACGTCGCTAACCAGGCCGACCACACCGTTTCCGTCCTCGACGGCACGGCTAACGCCGTCCTCGCCACCGTCCCGGCGGGGAAGCAGCCCGCTGGTGTGGCAGTCAATCCTCGGACCAACCGCATCTACGTCACCAACTCCGACGACGTGGTCACAGCGCTTGATGGCGACACCAATGCCGAGGTGGGTTGGACGCTGGTGGGCGCCGACCCGGTCGGCGTGGCCGTGGATGCCGACCTCAATCGCGTCTACGTCGCGACCTTGGACGGCGCGGTCGCCGTGGTAGACGGCGCAACAACCAGCGTCGTCGCCACGGCGCCGGTGGGGCGAGATCCTGCGCTGGCAGCCGTCGACCCCACCACCCACCGCGTCTACGTCACGAACTATCAGAACGACACGGTATCGGTGCTGGACGGCCGGAGCGCCAGAGTCCTTGCCACCATCGCGGTCGGTCACGGGCCGACGGGCGTGGCCGTCGACACGGCGCTCGGTCGCATCTACGTCGCCAACGGGCGCGACAACACGCTGTCGGTGCTGGACGCAGGGAGCCGCGTCGTCCTGGCGACCATCTCCGTCGGCCCCATTCCGCTCGCCGTGGCGGTCGATCCTTCCCTACACCTGGTGTACGTGGCTACCGCGGGAGACGGCAGCGTCGCCGTGGTGGATGGTACGCACAATTCAGTGCTGGGGACGGCGCCAGTCGGCCGCGAACCCTTCGGCCTGGCGGTCGATCCCGAGGCGCGCTGGCTCTACGTCGCCAATCGCGGCGCTGACACGCTGGCGGTGCTCCCGGAGGCTCCCATCACGAGCGCCGGCCCCTGCCGGCTCGTCCTGGGATTCGCCGCGCTCGCCGGCGCCGTCCCGCAAGGAGTCGGACAGTGTATTGGTCCGGCGCGCCGCGACGCGGCGAGCGGGGACGACTTGCAGCTCACGACGCGGGGCCTCCTGGCCTGGCGCTCCGCCGACGGCCGCGTTGCCTTCACCGACGGGGCGGCGACCTGGGTGGCCGGGCCGAGCGGCGCGCAGCAGCGACGGAATGACGAGCGCTTTTCCTGGGAGACCAACCCGGCGAGCCTACCTACCGTTCGCTGAGTGGTGCATCTACGAACTCCTGTGTAGATTCGGACGCCGTGCCGACATCCGGAGCTCTGGACGCGCGGGCATCAGCCGGCCTTCGTCACCGCCGGCATGTGGTCCCCAATCATGACCGGTGTCGCTGGTCGCCGGTCGGCCAGGTTGGGGCGCGGATTGTGCGGCTGTGCTCGGCGCAGGTGCTGCTGGCGCGACTGGATCGAGCGCTACCCAACCAGCGACTAAGGAGCAGCTACATGTCTCCCGATACCTCCCGATCAACTCGTCAGGTGTCCCGGCGTGGCTTCTTGATCGGCGTGACCGCCGGCGTCGCCACCGCTTCATTGCTGGCGGCCTGCGCGGGCGGCGTCACGGCGACGGCTGCCACCTCGTTGGCAACCACGGCAAGTGCCGCGGCCACCACCTCGTCGCCGGCCGTCGCGAGCGCCGCGACGGCAGCAACATCGTTGGCGACAACACCGTCGACGACGCCGGCAGCGACGCAAGCAGCAAGCCTGACGACCACCAGCCAGACGGTGAGCTCCACCGCTCAGGCGGCCGCAAGCGTCGCCCCGTCCACGTTGCAGGGGATCGTACGCGTCCTTTGGCAGGATCCCACCCCGTTCGCGGGCTGGAAACCGATCTGGGAGCGTACCTTCTCGGGCTTCGCCCAGGAGCATCCCGGCGTCACGGTACAGCCGACCTGGATTGTCGGGGATCGGAACACGAAGATCATTTCGCTGGTCGCCGCGGGCGATCCCGGTGATCTCTTTTGGACGAATAATGCGAGCAGCCTGCACGAGTTCTCCGCGCGCAAGATCGACCGCCCGCTCGATGATCTGGTCGCCACGAGCAAGTGTGACCTGAGCCAGCACTACGCGCGGTCGATCGCGATAAACCGCTATCAAGGCAAGCTGTACGGCATGCCGACGGA
This sequence comes from uncultured Chloroflexota bacterium, assembly GCA_937967325.1. Lineage (GTDB taxonomy): Bacteria > Chloroflexota > UBA4733 > UBA4733 > UBA4733 > UBA4733. The sequence continues at coordinate 999 of CALBSQ010000320.1, read as the reverse complement.
TAGCCAGGCCGGCATCTCCGCCATCTTCTACAACGCCGATGCCTTGACGCAGGCCGGCGTCGCTGTGCCGGCGGCAACCTGGAGCTATGACGATATGATGGCGGTGGCGGCGAAGCTGACCGTGCCGACCGGGGCGAAGCAGCTGTTCGGCATCCTCGGCTTCGAGAGTTGGTACAGCTGGCTTTCCCTGATGTACTCCTGGGGAGCGGATGTGCTGAACGCCCAGGGCACGGCGTCCACAGCGAAGAGTTCGACGACCGTGAGCGCGTTCCAGTGGACGGACAGTCTTTTTCACAAGTTCAACGTCGTTCCAGACCCGTCCACGGAGCAGCAGCTCAAAGGCTCCGTGGCCATGTTTACTGGGGGCACGGCAGCCATGCTGACGGCGGGTTACTGGTATATTGCTTCGATGGCCAAGCAGCTCAAAGGCTTTTCCTGGAAGGCCCTGCCGATGCCGGCTGGGCCGAACGGCCGCTTCACCGGCTACGCCGCCAATGATAATCTGAGCCTCTTTAGCACCAGCAAGCAGGTGGAGGCGGCATGGGAGTACATGCGCTACTGGATGCGGGACGACGTGATGATTCAGTTGGTCCAGATCGGACTGAATCCAGCCAGCAAGCCAGCGGTCAACAACAATCCGGTGCTTACGAAGACGCCCTTCTATGACGCGGTCAAGGTCTTCGTGGACCAACTGGAGTCCGGCAAGTTCGACAGTATCCCTACGCCCGCCAACCAACTCCAGGGTGAGGTGGTTGGCGCCCTCAATACGGTCGTCTCGGCACTTTGGGCAGGGAAGATTGGGGTGAACGGCGTGCTCGAGTCGCTGGACCAGCAACTCCAGGCCACCCTAACCAAACCGCTACCCACAGGATAATGAGCAGATGAGGACGCACCCCCGAAGGTGAACGATCGCCGTCCACCTAGAGCGAGCGCGAAGCCGGCGAGTACCGCCGGCGGGATTCGAACCCGCGATCCCCACCTTGAAAGGGTGATGTCTTA
>CALBSQ010000319.1 GCA_937967325.1 uncultured Chloroflexota bacterium | reverse complement strand
GACCTGCACCCCTCCACCGCCAACGATAACTACATCGACGTCGACTCGCTGCCGTTCCGCATCCCGCTGGGGGCGCTCTTGCCGGTGCGCGTGCGCAACCTGCTACCCACCTGCAAGAATCTCGGCGTCACCCACATCACCAATGGCTGCTACCGCCTGCACCCCGTGGAATGGAACATCGGCGAAGCGGCCGGCCTGCTCGCTGCGCACTGCCTGGTGCATGGCCTCACCCCGCACGGGGTCCGCGAGGACGCCGCGAAGCTGCGCGACTTTCAGGCGCTCTGCGTTGCCCAGGGCTTCGAGCTCGTCTGGCCGCGGTTACATGCGGTGTAGCGACGAGGACGTTCGCCAGCGGCAATCCTCCATGGCCACCGGTGGCACGGCGCTGCGCCGATGGCGAGTCGGAGGCAGGGATGACCAGGAAAGCTTGCCGATACAACCGGTAGCCTGGCTATGCGGCCGCCGAGGCTTCTACCCGAGGCGATCGTCGTTACGATGAGGCTCGCGCATCCGCTCGCGGCGCAGATGCCAACGTTCTAAGCGCTCGACCTGGGCCGGGTCAACGGGCTGTTGCGGATCGATCCGCGACGGCGGCTCGTCGAGACGTGAGGACGGCGGTCTGGTGATGCGCGCGCCCGGAAACAACCTGCCAACGGCGAGCGAGATACCCGGGAAGAGCGGGCTAGCGAGAGTGTCGCCAGGCCCCAGCGAAGAACGCTCGACATAGTGCCCATCGACGAGGTCGAAGGGATGTAAGCGTTGCTCGGAAAGATCGAGAATCCAGTACGAGCGAACGCCGAAGCGTTGATAGGTTGCGAACTTCTCCGACCAATCGCGATCGATGGAGGTCGGGGACAGGATCTCCATGACCAAGTCGGGCGCGCCGTGGATCCCGGTGTCGGTAACGATACCCTGGCGGGCTGCTGTCACGAAGACTCCGTCCGGCAAGGTCATATTGTATTGATCGAACACAACGTCGACGGGGCCGGGATACAAGGTCCCGAACCCCGCGTCCTCCACTGGCTCGAACAGCCGGGATAGCCGGCTCACGACCTGTTGGTGCGCCGGGTAGGCGAGGCACGGGTCACCAGCTTACCGTCCAAAAGTTCGTAGAGGACGCCGTCGTCCGGCAACTGGCACAGCTCGCTATAGGTGACCTTCTGCTGGGTAACGGCCATGGCCCGTTTCACCTCCTGCAACGTAACACCCTCGCGTCATCACGGCGCCCGCCTCCTGGGCGGGAATGGGAAGATGTCGCCCACCCTCAGCTTACCGTCTATCCGGTGTGGCGGAGCATCTGCCGCTTCAGGTAGGGCTGAGGCCCGGGGCGCGATTCTGCGACCGCTATCACGCCGATTAATGGCTGCGATAGAGTCCGTTCCCGGGAAGCCACTCAGTTGCAAGATAGCGGCGAATGTAGTACATTCCCGACTCCGACGCCGGTACGTACCCTAGGACGGGCAGAACTCCGCTCCGGGGAACACCAACTCGCGGTCCGCGTCAGCGGCGGACTAGATACTGCCAAGATGTTCGACTTCCGCCGCGGACAGTGGTACAAGCAGGCGGGGGTGCAGGCGGAGCTCGTTTCCGTCCCGCCGGCCCATATTGGACACGTTCTCCATTTGAAATCGACCGATCCGGCTCTGGTGATTCACTCCGGCAGCGTTGCCCCTACCTTCCTGGCGAGTGGGGGCGCCGAAGTAAAGCTCGCTGCCGGGGATGCCCTCCTACTCTTCTCCTCCGGCGGCTTCTCATGGTCGTTCGATCAGGTCGTCGCGGGAGCCTCGAGCACCATCAGCTTCCGGGCCACACTTATGGTGGCGAATCCGGTCTTGCTGGCAACCTGGCTTCGACAGACCGGCGAGACTGCGCTCGGGATCCAATCCCTGCACTCCGCCCTGGGAAGCATAAGCGCGCAAGCGGCACTGGAGCGGATCGCGGCGGCGCCGCGAGGGAACCTCAGCAGCGCCGTTCGGGTCGCCTTGCATGAGGTGCTGCCGGCGCTCTGTGGGCTACACGTCGAGCGTGTCGCCAACGCACAGATTCACGAGCGGCGAATCGCGCTCGACGCCCTGGCGCCAGGCGTCGTGGTGGAACGTCGCTGGCGCCTGGTTCGGGAGCTGGGCTCCGGCGCCTTCGGCGACGTTTGGCTCGCGGAGCATACCGAGGTCGAAGGCTTGCGTCGTGCCCTGAAGTTCGTCCGCGACGTGACCACTGCGCGTTGGGTGCGTCGTGAAGCCGATCGTTTGATTCGCATTGAGCAGGCTGGCATCGACTATCGCCACGTAGCCCGGCTGATCGACTTGTGGCTTGGCGACGTGCCATGCCTCGCTTACGAGTACGTGGCCGGTCGCAGCCTGGGCGCCTATCTTGAAGATCACGGAGGAACGCTGCCGCCGGATGAAGCTGCCGCGCTGGTGGCGCAGGTGTTGGCGGGGCTGGCCGAAATCCACCGGGCTGGCCTGATCCATCGCGACCTGCATCCCGGCAACATTATGGTCGTGTCGGGAGGGGCCGAGCCGCTCGCCAAAATCCTGGACTTTGGTCTGGCAATGCCGCGAGTTCTTCCAGGTCAGCCAGTGATCATGGCCTCCGGTCTCTCGGTCGAGCCGACCCATCCCTTTGCCGAGCCTCTCCAGCAGCGCGGAGACAATCCACCCTACGAGCGGACGGATCTCTACAGCGTCGGCGCGCTGTTCTGGTGGTTGCTCACCGGGCAAGTCCGAGTGCCGGACAGTTGGCCATTACTTCTCCGTATCGTGGAACCCGCGTTCGCTTCCATCATCTATCTGGCCTGCAAGGAACCTCGGGAGGAGCGATTCAGCAACGCCGCACAAATGCTGGCGAGCCTGTCGGAGAGCATGGCCGGCTTGCACCCCGCGAGTGTTTCCCAATCAAGGCAGGTCGAACCTGAGGTTGGCGATAACGGCAGCGGCTACCGTTCAGTTGGGGGTTCTGACGGGGAGTTCGACATTCCTCCGGCGGATCAGCCATTAAACGATTCGGCAGAGTTTTTCGAGCAATGGGATTATCCTCAGGCCGACGATGAGCTAGATGACGTAGACCTGAGCTCTCTGACGCTAATCGACGACTTGGAGGAAGAACCCAGTGGCGAGGCCGGGCTCCCTGTGGCCTTCAACGAGCTGGCCGATGCCTTGAGGCGACGGCGGAAGCGCACCTTCCGTTCTGACAGAGAGCAGCATGTCGCCCTTGACGGGCTAACAGATGCCGTGGAGCGCGCGCCGGATGGAGCGATTATCCGGCTACAGGCCGGAACGTACGAACTCGCGGAGCCTCTACTGATAAATAGGACGCTCATCCTAATTGGGGCCGGCAGCGCATTGACGACGATCAGATGCACAGGAGGAGACTACGTGCTCCTTGTGTGGGGCCAGAGGTTCACAGCCAGTGATCTCACGTTCGCATACGAGGGCGATGGCCCCAGCAATGTCGTTGAAGCGTCTGCTGGCGAAGGTCATGTGAGTCAGGTAGATTTCCGACGCTGTCATTCTAGTGGCGCCAAGGTGGAAGCTGTGAACCACCATTTTGGCATCGGGCTAGCCCTCGGTCGTGTGGAGGGGAGGGTGGAGGACTGTCACGCCAGCGCCAACGGCTGCACCGGCATCCTCGCCCAGTCACCTAGAACGTTGACGATTTCCAAGTCCACCTGCAAGGCAAACGTCTGTTATGGCATCTGGATCCTGGGTGGTGCGGTGCGGCTGGTGAACAATATCTGCGAGCAGAACGGGCGTGATGGCCTAATGATTGGTGGCGACGCTGCGCCAGTTGTCCAACACAACGTCTGTACCGGGAAGGGACAGGACGGAATAGCCTACCGTAACGATGCCGCGGGCACCACCGAGGCGAATCAGTGCCTCGGCAATGCGCGACATGGCATCGGCATTCAGGGCGCCGCGCACCCAGCCGTCCGCAGCAACACGTGCAACGGCAATCGGAATACGGGGATCGCCTACTCCCAGCAGTCGCATGGGATGTGCCAGGGGAATGAATGCCGCGAGAACGAGGGACAGGGCATTTTAGTCGACGGTGACGCCGTTCCTGACCTCGTCGAGAACACTTGTCGAGATAACAAATGCCCTGGCATTGTCTACGTTAGCAACGGCGCAAGTGCCATCCGAGGCAATACAGCCAGCGGCAATAACATGAACGGCATCCTGGTGGCACAGTCAGCGGCCCCACTACTCGAAGGAAACGTGAGTGAAGGCAATGTCGAGAACGGCATTGCTTACCTTTGGAAAGTTGGTGGCATTGCGCGCGGAAATAGGTGCTCCAGAAATGGGGCAAGTGGCATTGACATGTCCGGATCACAGGCAAGAGTAGTTATTGAATCGAACCACTGCGTCGAGAATACTTATCACGGAATCGACTTGGGACATCTATCAAGAGGTGTTGCGAAGGACAACACGTGTACTGGAAACAAGACGTGTGGGATCCTTGTGACTGATGAGGCTAACTTCACGCTGGAGGATAACATCTGCGAGAAGAACCTATTTGGCATCGCATTTTCGAGGCAAGCGACCGGCAGCGCCATTCGCAATCGTTGCCATGAGAACGAGTGGCATGGCATTTCTGTGAGTGGCGACGCGAGAGTAGTGGTCGAAACCTGCCAATGTAGCCGGAACAACAAGGTCGGTATCGGCTTCTGGGACGCCGCAGGCGGCAAGGTTAGTGACAGCTCGTTCGATACGAACAAGGTTGAGGGTGTCTACTTGGCTTCGACAAGCACAGCGAGTATCGTCGGATGCACTTGCTCGGGCAACACAGGGGAGGGGATCCTGTGTGAGGGCATAGGTGCGGTCGATGTGCGTGATAACCGCTGCTATGCGAATGGCTGCGGATTGCTGTTCTGCGGTGCAGCGTCCGGCAGGGCGTGGCACAACACGCTTGATGGTAACCGGTACCACGGCCTCTACGTCGGTGGCGAAGCGAAGCCGGAGCTATTTGGAAATCTTTGCCTAGCTAACCAGCAGTCCGGAATTTTTTTGTGCGACGACGCAGGCGGGAAAGCCAGCGAGAACGCGGTGACTGAAAATGGCTTCGACGGTATCGCCGTCCGCCACCGGGCGACTCCCATATTGGATGGTAACCGCTGCGAGGGCAACCAGTACAACGGGATCAACTACATTGAAGAAGCAGGAGGTGCTGCCAGGGGCAATATCTGCTCCAATAACCAGCGCCATGGCATCCGCGTGGCGGCCACTGCTTCCCCAACGCTGTCTGAGAACGACTGCCGTGGCAACGCTGGCCGGAACCTCCTTGACGAGCGAAGCGCGGATCGCAATCACTGAACAAGCTGGCGATGGGTGCATCAGCAGCCCCGGGCCTCAGCATTGCCGATCTGGCGGTGGAGGCGAACCAGCACGATAGGTGTGAACGAGCCTTGCAAACTCTGGGGCAAATGCCGACAGCTTATCGAGGATATCCTCGACTGGCACTGGGGGCCTTCGCAGCGCGGCAGCCTGCCGGTCAATCACGTCCACCAGGGCTGGCGCATCGGCATGAAACAGGTGGGTCAGGAAGGTGTCTGGAGATTGTGCCTCCACGCCGAATGGCTCGATCGCCTGTGCCGGAAAATGCCTGAGGTTGATCGTTACGATCACCTGCGCCTGGCAGGCGACTGCCGCCGCGGCCACGTGGCGATCCTTGGGATCGTTGATCATGGCATCAATCAGGGAGTCGTAGCCTGACACCTCGCCATCTTGAAACTTGTCGCGGATCGTCGCGAGGAGCCATTCCGCTTGAGCCTCGGTTGTCCGTCCGCTCGCCACGAGGTTACGCCGGACTTCCTCCAGTATCCGGTCGGTCCAGTGGCAATGATAGAGACCGCGGTTTGAGCTGCGCAGCAACGTATCGCGAAGAACCGCCGGGTAGAGGACGCAGGCGTCGAGCACCGCGGCGAGCGTGGGCACGCGTCAGGCTTCCCCGTACAGCCCGAGGTCCTGGCTCAGTTGCGCCAGCTCGTCCAGCGCCGCTTCGCGCGACTGATCGCGTGCCTGCTTGTAGGTCATCAGATCGCCGATACTGATCCTCCGATGGCTTCCGACCATGGTGAAAGGGATATCACCACGCTGCAACAGTCGGACCAGATATTGGCGCGAGACGTTGAGGAGGTCGGCCGCCTCGTTTGTCGTGAACTGCTTGTGTGTCGGAACTATTTCGACGGCGTCATCATGTTGGCCAAGCACGTCCGCGGCCTGCCTGAGCACTCGGAGGAGCGATTCGGGTAGCGTAATCTCCTTGCCGTCCGGACCGACCAGCTTGGCATCGCCTGCCCCTTGCTCTCGGAGGAACCGGGCCACGTCGGCGATCAGTTGGCGCTCGCCGCTCCTGGCTTCGAATGACTTACGCACTACGACTGGCGATGACATGACCACACCCTCCCACGATCTCTACCGTAACTGTACGAGATAAGTGGCACAAGTGCAACTTTGAGCGGCGTGTGCCAGGGCCGAATCGCCGCTGCCAGCACGGCTCCGGCACTGGGGGGATCCAAGCTCCGGGGCCTAGCCGCCTCAGGCGATGATGGACACGGTGTGCAGCACCCGCTCGCCCAGATCCTGGTCGCCCGTAATCGTCGCTTGCTGTTGCGCCTCGCGCGGCCCGAGGCCCTTGGTGAAGAGGCGCCAAGCCGCCGACTGATCGAGCGCGACGCTCGCCGCCACGCTTGACGGCGCACCGATGTACAGCACCCAGCGGCCCGCCTCGCTGACGACCGACCAGTCCCCGCCGGCATTGCCGCTGATGTGGAGTTGCACGACCGTCCCATCGGGTGCATCGACATCGCGAAACGTCACCGGCAGGGCATGCACGAAGGTCGCCAGCACCGGCCACATGAGGCGGCGGTCGGTCAGTCCCGGCTTGCCGACGGCGTCGCGGATGTGCTGCTGGTGGTGCCAGCGCTCCGTGTACTCGCGGGCCACGTCCAGCCAGACGGGCGCCGGGTCCGGACCGGCCCAGCTCACGGGTCCGCCCAAGGCCGACAGGTCAAGGGAGGCGAAGTAGGCGAATAGCGGAGGCCCGCTAAAGCCTAGGAGATCGACCAGCAATCGCGGGCTCAGCCGCCGCGCCGCCCGCATCCACTCCTCGTTGACCCGGTTGATAAACGCGACGATCGGCTCGCCGGGCGCGGGGGACGGGACATTGTAGCCGTCGCGCCGTCGCGACAGGTTGGTCAGGTCGCCGCCGAGCAGGTGGCGGACGACGTCACACACCGACCAACCGGCGCAGGCCGTTGACTGTCCCCACTCCTCGTCGGTGAGGCCGGCCAGCAGCGCGAGCAGCGCCTCGCGCTCCTCGGCGAAGAGGTCGAGCACGTGGACGGGCTCCGATGGCCACATCGAGCGCCTCCTCCATTCGGCCCAGCCCTTTCACGGCCAGGTGGCTCCATTCTAGCAGTGGCTGGTCAGGCAAGGCCCGTGAGGATCGCTGGTGGTGCGGCAGGACCGAACATGGTCGCAACCTGCTCTTGCTGCCGCGACAAGCGACCTGTAGCATGGGGATCGATAGGAGGCGCTGATGGCTTGGGTCTGGCGCGGCGCTGTGCGACGGCAGGCGGGCGGAGTGGTCAAGTCGTGTATCGGTACAAGAGACTGATCGTGCCATCAATGGTGCGCATGCTCCTCATCGGGGCGCTATTGATCGGTGTGCTGCTGGGGCCGGCCGGTGCCGCTCTCGCCAGCAGTATCACCGCCGGGATCGCCTGTCCCACCAGCACCGCCTGCGCTGTCGTTGGTTTTGGCACTGCTTCGTCGCAGGGCGCGGTGGTTCCGATCACCATTAGCGCGGCCGGCATGGCCGTCGGTACATCGCAGCTTGTCGACGGAATTGGCGGCCTAATGGGCATCACGTGCGTCACCGACACACGCTGCGTCGCCGTGGGTTCCGCACCTTACGGCGCAGGAGGCACGGCGGTCCCATTCACGTTGGGGAATGACGGAATATCGTTGGGCATAGCGCAGACGGGCAGCGCTGGGAGTAGTTTTGCCAGCGTTGCATGTGCCACGAACGCTTCGTGCCTGGCCGTGGGCACGGTCGGTAATCCCAATGAAGGAGCGGTGGCGCCACTGAACATAGGGACGGACGGCAGCATTGCCCTAGTCCCAGTGCAGGCGGTCAGCAATACCGATGGACTGAAAGGGGTTACCTGTCCCAGCTCGTCCTTGTGCCTGGCTGTTGGTGCGGTCGCCGGTCCGCGGCTGGAAGGAGAAGTGACGCCTATCACCATGAACGGCGACGGGAGCATCAGCCCGGGCAATGGGCAACTCACTCCCAACATGAGCCTGGCGAACGCCGTCACCTGTCTGACCAGCACAACCTGCGTCGTGGCCGGCCTCAACGGCTTCGGCGTCGCGACGACGGTGACGGTCGAGAGTAACGGCAGCCTTGCCGTCGACCCTGACAATTATGTAGCCAATACCGCGGCGCTGACCAGCATTTCGTGTCCCACGATCACAACGTGCATGGTAGTCGGTATTGCCGGTGCAACGGAGGCCGGCATCGTCGCCCCGATCTCAGTGATGCTGACCACGCCCACCCCCAGTCCAACTCGACGGCCGGCCTCGCAGGTTGCTCCGCGTGCCCCAGCGCCGCGCCAGCCCGCGGCGCAAGTCCCGCCGCGCACCCCTACCACGAGGCAGCCGGCGGCGCAACTGGCGCCGGTCGCGATCGCCACGCAGGGACCGGTCTGAGTCCCCGGGTTACGGCGGATATAGTCCTTCTGGACGTACAGTCGAATGTCGATCACAAGCCGCCGGCTCGGTACGCTGCTTCTAATCGCTCGGTCTCGGCGTCCGCGGCAACGAGGTCGGCCTCGACCTCGTCGCGGTTGGCTTGGCAATAGGCCAGCGCAGCGTACACCTACGCGAGGCCTGTGATGGCCAATCTCGTCGACGATCTCTTCGGCGGAGAGGCCCGGCTTATATCAGACAGCAATGCGCCGCACCGTTACGCGCGTCCCGCCGATGCACGGGGCCCCCGGATCTCCGACGAGCGAACGATCAACGTCCCGACACTGATGGTCGTCGACAGGAGTAGCTCCTCCCGGCGAGCGCCAGTGCTGGCAGCATCACACGCAACCCGAGCCTTAGCCGAGGAGCCGCCATGGCCATTTCATTTTTGGACGCAGGTGTTGATAGCATCACAGGTTAGCTCCGGGACAGTGGCGAGCTGGAACAGGCGCAGGCGCTGTATGCCGCTGCGCTGACACGACGTAGGGAGGCGGACGACGCCTTGCTGGTCAGGACAACGCCAGACGACATGGGCAACCTAGCCAGGCGGCGCCGGGCGCGCTACAATGCAGAATAAGGTCAAGATGACCTGTTCGGGATAAGAAGGGATCGCTATGGACAAGCGCGTGAGCGCTTCTCAGGCCAAAGCCCATTTATCGTCGCTAATCGCCGAAGTCGCCTTTGG
>CALBSQ010000318.1 GCA_937967325.1 uncultured Chloroflexota bacterium | reverse complement strand
TCCCCTCCCGATCCGCCCCAATTATACGGCAAGATCAGGAGGGATCGGTATAACACGTGCTTCATTATGATACCTTTCTCGATTCGGTGATACACTCGACGATGAATCGTCGGGCCACGTTTACGAAGCCCGCTAAAGCAGGCTAGACACCTCTGCTGATCGATTGTCCGGATGCTACAAGGAGTTATCGCCTGCTCTGACTGTATCTCAGCCGGCTTCAGACGGGTTGGTCCTGTTAGCCCGACGGTTCAGCGTCGGGTGTATCGCATCCTACGCGATGCCGGGCATGCGTGTGCCGTCCTCATCGCTGCGCTCGGGGCCCATAGGTCAGATCCTTCTGACACGTCACAGCTTCTTTGGGCGGCCGGTGCGATCGCACGTCTGCGTCAATTTGGCTGCGACCAACTTGACTGCGATTGCTCGAGGTCGAGGCCTTGCGCAGTCTCGACCGATCCCCAAAGTTCCAGCTGCGTATTCCACAACCGATACACCCGCCAAACGAGGATCACGGAGCCCCACTCACCGCCGGCCCGAGTATCTCCGGTGGCTCGCCCCCGTCCCCCTTATCTGTTCCCGCCAGGACGTTTGCGAGGTGAAACACCGCATCGGTGGACGGGTCCTGCGATGTGTCCTGCTGAGTTGGGTGTAACAGGCTTCCGTGAGAGGCCGCATCAATGACATGGCCTGCGCCGGGCTCAAACAAATGTGGCTGACCATTCTCCCCAACGCTCCATTGTTGGGAGTATGCGGCCGTTGCAACAAGCGCCTCGTCGGGACTCACAACTGTGTCGTCCGTATTTGTGACCGTGGCGGTAAGCGTGCCGTACTGGGTCGCTGCCTGCTGGGCGACCAGTTCGTTAGCGGTCTTCGCGGCGGGCAGGAGGGTTGGCGTATCCAGGTGATACCAGCCATTGATGGGACTGTCTACCGTGACAACCGATGCTACCTCGCCACGAGGCAGTTCGGCGAGCGTCAGGTCTTTCGGAGCGTCGCCGCCCTCAAATTGAAACGCGATCTTCCCTCCCAGGCTATGTCCGACGAGATAGAACGACACGTTGTATCCAAAGTGCAAGTAATAGGTGGTGTCATAGTCAGCTATCATACGTTTGAGGCTGGAGAGGATCGTGCCCATCTCAGCAGGAGACGGCGCGAAAATGCCATGTTTAGGGAAGTCAAGTGGGATCCACATAACGGTGTTGTCGGCAACACAGGTCGCGCCACCCGTATAGCTGAAATCCAATACCGCTCCGTCATCAACAATTCCCTCTGCATTACTCGTCGGGCAGGACTGTGCCTTACCGAAGGAGGCATGGCTATGATCGTATCCGAGCTCCTTAAGTATCTTATCGACACTGGATCCGTGGTAACCATTCGGATAGTCCTGATCGCAACACCAGTATCCCCCCGCAGTTGAAAGGTCGCTCTCGATCCCCTCCAATAGAATCACCCGCTTCACGGTAAAGAAGGTGGTAATCGTTGGCTGAAGGGCAACTGTGCCAGATGAGAATCCCCAGTTTACCGTGCCAGGCTTGTTGGCAGTCACCGTAAACGATACATCCCCCGACTGGTTTGTGGTCTGTGTTGGGTTAGCGTTGATCGATCCGGGACCAAGCGTTGATCCGGGCCCAATCGTGAGAGTCACCTGCTGACCGGGTACTGCCCGACCTCCGTCGTCCCTAAGGTGAACAGTGACATAGTCCTTTCGGAGTCCATCCGCGGGTACGTAGTCGAGCGTTTGCTCAACCGTCGTCTTACCAAACCCCGTGAGGGTAGGCGCTGGCGTAGGCGTCGGCTGTCCCGGGCAGTCGGAGCTCGGCCGTCCGCCCAAGCAGAAGAAGGGGACAGGAGTGGGCGTTGGCGCTGCCTCGTTGCCGCAGATCGGTAGATTATCGGGGTTCGCCTCCCAGGAAAAGCGGCAGGCATTTAGTCGCTCCTGCACGCCGTTCGGACCATTAATCCAAGTACGATAGCCGTCAGTGAAGGCGGTCCAATTGTCTAGCTTACGCCAAACCAACAGTCCCTTCGTTGTGTGCTGCAGAGTGTCACCAGTGCTCGGGGTGTGCTGCTCATCATCGGTGCAGTTGCCAACGATGTCGGGAATCAGATCGTGCAGGGTCTTGAACCCCAGGACAAACTGGCAGTTGTTGGGCGTCGAAGCTGGCGGCGTTGCCGTGGCTGTTGGCGCGGCCGTGGATGGGCCAACAGCCACGAAGTTGCTGGTGCAGATGCTGGCGCCGTTATTGACAGTAAAGTTGTAATTGTACTGCCCCGGCGAGTCGGGCGTGACGGCCCACGACCAGATGTAGCCTTTCCCTCCCGTCTGGATGCCCGCGGCCACCGGGTTGAATGGCCCGCTCAGGCCGACATTGACCGAGGCGCGGGCCGAGGTGACGCTGATGGTGACCTGCTGCCCCACCGTTGGGTTGGCGGGATTGAAGCTCATGGCCTCATCACCGGCGCAGCCGGAGGTCGGCTGCGGCTGGTTCTGTTGCTGCGGCGGACCCACCGGCAGCGTGCCGCTGGTGCAGGTGCCACCGCCGTTGACGGTGAAGCCGTAGGTGTACTGCCCCTGCGAGTCGGGTGTGAAGGTCCAAGACCAGATGTAGCCCTTCCCTCCGCGCGAGACGCTCGGCCCTTGAGGGTTGAAGGGGCCGTTCAGCTGGACATTCGTCGAAGGTTGGGCCGAGGTGACCATGGCCGTCACCTGCTGTCCGGCAGCCGGGTTAGAGGGGTTGAAGCTCATGGCTTCGTCACCGGCACAGTTCGCGGGCGGGGCGGGCGTGGGCGTCGTGGGGGCCACGACGGTAAGGATGAAAGGAGGATTTTGGGGGTTGTACGTGCATACCGACTGCTGCTGGCCCACGTCTTCGGCGAACGTGAGCTGGTACTGGCCCGGCGGTGCATCTTGTGGGATGGTGAAGTTGACACCAAAGCCGCCACTCGAGCCAACGGCAATCGGCGGGATGGGCGAGCCGCTGACGCCGAGGATTCGGAGCTGGCCATTGGGCACGAAGCCCGAACCGCTGAGCGCCACCTGGCTGCCGGGGAGCCGGTGATCGGGAGGCTGTGACATGGATAGCGTGTAGCTTTGGCAGTTCGGTTTCGGAGTGGGAGTCGGCGGCACCGGCGTTGGGGTGGCGCCCTCCACGACCTCGAACTGCGTCCCCGCCACGGGACCGATGAGTGCGCCTGGATCAACAACCTGGACTTCGTGGGAACCGAGCCCCGCGTTCGATGGCACCTGAAACGAGCCGGAGTAGCTGCCGCTGCTGTCCGCTACCCCGCCGCTGAGGTTAACGCCATAATCCCAGACTGCCGCCACAGCCTCGTTGGGTTGGAACCCGGTAACCTTATAGGCAACCGAGGAACCAGGGGGGCCACTCGTCGGATTGAGCGTGACGGACGCGTCGGCCAGGGCTCCTGGCGCCGGACTAAGCGCCGCCAGCGTGCTCGCCAGCAGCAGACCTACGATCAGAAGCCGAGCAATGCGTGACATCGTGCTATTTCCTCTCCATGGTGCATGCCGGGGATGCCCGCGAACGCGGGCCTTTCACCCGCTGCTTTAGCGGCGGGTGGTGTCGCGCACAAACGTTCCTTCCTACTTTCGCCAACGGCCTTCCGTAGGGCCGCTCACCGTTGCCCTCCTCCCCTACGCGGCCGTACTCCCTTCCTCCTCACTGTGTGTCATGCTGCTGGAACCCCTCGCGCCGCCAACCACCCACGCAAGGCCATCCACGCGACCTGCGCCTGCTCTGGGCGCAGCAGCGCAGCCGAGGCAAGCGCCGCCACCGGAAGTAGTACGGCCAACCAGCCCAGCAGCGGGCGCCGGTCCAGCAGCCAGGCCCAACCCCAGACCGCCAAGGGCGTTATCGCCGCGGCGAGGCGGAGTACTGGCGTCGAGTGCGGCAGCGCCTGCCTGACGGTCCAGGCCAGCACCAACGAGGCGAGCGCCACGAGGATGGCATCCGCCGGTACAGACCAGCGACGGCGCATCCGCAGCCAGCCCCAGAAGGCGATGGGTAGGAGCAGGACGAGGAGGGCCGGGTCTAGGGCTCGCGGACCGGCGAAGCCCTGCCAGGCCGGCCGCCAGAGCTCCTGCGCGCGCTCCACGGCCCACCAGGAGATCAGGCCCCAGAGCAGCGCGCGGGCGGCGGCCCAATAGGTCGGCCAGCGGGCGCGGCCTGCTCGCCAGCCGTAGATGGCAAGCGGCAGGGCGAAAAGCAGCAGCGCCGGGTCGATCAGGAGCGGCGCCGGGCCCCAGAGCTGCTGCCAGCCGGCTGACCAGAGCGGCCGCGTGCGGTCCAGCGCCAGCCAGAGGAAGCCGCCCAGGAGCAGGACGTTGGGGATGGCGAAGGCGCGCGGCTGCCAGCGGCTGGCCAGGTTCCAGCCCCACAGGCTGACCGGCGCGAAGGCGATCGCGGCGATCGGCGAGTCGGCGATGGGCAATCCGCCAGCCCAGGCGTGCCAGGCGCCTTCCCAGGCGGGTCGCGTGTGGACGCCGGTGAGCGCCAGCAAGGCGCCGAAGATGACCAGGTTGGCGCCGAAGAAGGGCAGCGGCCAGCGCGACTGACCTTGTAGCCAGAGCCAGATGGCCAGCGGGGTGAGGAAGACTAGGGCGCCGGTGGACAGCCGCAGGGGGACGGGAGCCATCCAGTCCGCCCAGTAGGGCTGCCAGACGGTCCAGGCCCGCATGAGGATGAACCACAGCGCCGCGCCCAGCGCAACCTGATTGATCGGTGCGAAGACGCGCGGCCACCGGCGTGCCCCCAACCGCCACAGCCACAGCGCCATGGGTAGGGCGGCCAGCACGGCGGGGAGGTTGCCGAGCGCGAGGATGCCGGACGTGAGACTGCCCCACACCGGCAACCACGTCGCCCGTGTCGCGGTCGCCGCCCACCAGAGGGCAGCGCCCATCAGCGCCGCGTTGATGGGCATGAAGATCGCCGGCAGCCGCGCGGTCAGCGTGAACCAGGCCCACAGGAGAGGTACCAGCGCCGCTCCGCCGATGCATACCTCGGCGCCGAAGTGAGCTTCATAGAGCGCGCCGTAGACCACGGTCATGCCCAGCAGCAGATGGACCGCCAGCATGAAGCGGGGGTACCGCCGCACCATCGCGACCCAGCCGCGCGCGACGCCCTCGACCACTTTGAACAGCAGGATAAACACGCCCACCGCCAGGAAGGCCGCCAGCGCCAGTGCAATCAGCGAGGTATACACTGCGGCCCCGGCGATGGGATCGCTGGTGGCCGGCTTGCCTGGTGAATACAACGGCTCACCGGAGGCGCTGGTTTGCTGTGTCCCCAGCCAGCCGGTCTTAGGCACGGGACCGCCCAACAAGCCGCGCTCGACGTTGGGATTGCCGAGCAAGTCGAGACGGCGTGCCGGTCCAAGAAGGCCCGCTTTCTGCCGGTACTGCCCGTCCCAGCCCTTGGCGTACTCGTAGCCGTCGCTATCGACCGCCTCATCGCTCATCGCACGCCTCCCTGCGCAACTTTTGTCGCTGTCATTGATTGAGTGGCACCTGCCACTGTGCCTGCGCGATGCGCCCGATGTTGTGGAAGGTAATCTTCAGGTCGGTAAGGGCGCCGCTGCTGGGGAGGCCGTCCGTGAACGAAAAGCACTGCAAGGAGCCGCCCGCGCCGACACTCATCGTCTGTTTCCAGCCAGGCCCACCCGCCCTGATGTCCGTGTCGCCATTAACGCCAGCCGAGTTACCCTGGCAGCCATTGCTGGTGACGACGTACTGGCGACCGGTGTTGTCGACCAGGCCAATATCCGAGCCGGGACGTGTGTCAAACAGGCTCGGGCCGTGCCCATTGTTCGCCAGTGTCCAGGTGACCTCAGTTGAGGGGCCGTAGTTCTCCGACCCCTGGTAGTTGCTCGTCGTGAAACGGAGGACGCTGGTCTGGAACTGCACGTCTTTGACGGTGAGGGAGATCGCGCCGTTCAGCCACGCATCACCGACCTTGAGCAATGTGCCCGGTGGTGTATTCAGGTTGGGGGTTGCCGTCGGTGGAGCCGTGGTTGGCGTGGGAGGAACTGCCGTCGGCGGCGCGGCGGTAGGCGTCGGTGGGGCGGCTGTCGGCAATGGCGGAACGGCCGTCACGGTCGGCGCGCTCGTGGGGACGGGCGGTGTCGCCTCAAGGCTTGTCGCGGGCGTCGCCGCCAGGGCAACCTGCGCCGTCGATACTACCGTGGAGGTCATCACAGACGTCACGACCGACGTGACTGCCGGTGCGGGCTGGTCTGCGCGCTGGTGGCCGACCCAGAAGAACACCAGCGCGACGGCGATCAGCGGGACGACGTACCAGACGGGAATACGGGTCGGATAGTGCCGCATCACTGCTCCCCTTCCTCGTTCAGCTCATCCGCCGCGCGGCGTAGGCTGGTGAACTCCGTCTCCAGCGTCTGGCGATCGCTCCGGCCCGTCCGGCCACCCGTCAATGCCAGGTCGGCCAGCGAGCTCCGCGTCTCGCGGATCGATTCCAGCAGCCGCTCCAGCTTGGCCGTCTCCCGCTGCAGGCTGCGCGGCATGACCGAGGACCCGGCCAGCAGCCCGGCCGCGGTCACCATGCGCTCGGCGCTGCGCCAGAGCGCGCCCGCGATACCCTCGCCGTCCTCGACGACGTGCGTGAGCACCCCGGCCACCTCCGGCATGCTGCGCTGGTCGATGCCCGCGGCCAGCGCTTGCAGGTCAAGCAACTCGACGGACGCGGCCAATAGGACGTCGCGCACCGGCCAGGCGGGGAGGGCGCGTTGCAGGCAAGCACGCACACGGGCTCGCTGGCCCGCCCGGGTATAGAGGTCCAGCGCCAGGCTCACCCGGCCCGCCCGTTCCGCGTGCGCCGCGCGCGAGGCGGTGCTGAAGGGATTCCACTCCAGCTCGATCGTTCCGTCCATGGCCTGCCTCCCACCTGCGGTTGCCCCGCCCTTGTTTGCGTAGCGAATTCGCGCCTGATCCGCCGCCCGCGTTCCCCATCTCCTCGCAGGAGAGGGGGTCAGGGGGTGAGGTTCCCTATCCTCGGAATCCCGGCAATCCGCTGCCCGGCTCGCCATCTGGTCGCACCCGCTCATCCGGCCCCGGCGGTGGCGCCATACGGAACCCCATGGTGGCGGCCGTTCCGAGCGACATGCCCGGCCGGCTGCCGGCGCTGGGCGCGGTAAAGGGCGGCGCACCAAGGGCCTGCGTCTGCACCGACGCCCTGATGTCGGTCAGGGTCTCGTTCATCCGGAAGAACAGGATCAGCAGCTCGCAGTAGATGCGCACGATCAATACGCCGCCGGCGATCACCACGAGGGAGCCGAGAATCGTGATCCGGCTCGCCAACCCGAGGCCGACGATCAAGCAAACGACGGTACCGATCCAGAACAGGATCTGGACGAGGACCGGGGTGATCATCCGCCGGAATGCAAGGTAGTCTTCCATCGCGAGTGCCCTTTCCCTCGATTGCTGTCGCCTACCCAAAAAAAGGACAAACGTACCTTCACGACCTATTACGGCGACTGCCGCCTGCGCGGTGGCGCGCTGGGAAGAGGAACGTTCCGACCGGAGACAGCGCCGTCTCCGTACCGTCCAATCTAGCGCTGTTGGGCGGCGCTGTCTAGGGCCTCAGAGTGTTTCATTTTGTTTCTGATTGTGCATGCATCACGCGTTGTAACGTAACTGTCACGATCGCGTCGACCCCAGGTAACAGCGCCGCACGATTTCGTCGCGATCCGGTTGAAGGGGCCACCATCGCCCGCCGCTTCAGTCACCGAGTGCGGCGAGGTGGTGAGCGCTTGCGCGAGGCGTGGTATCCTCGCACACGGACCACTGACCGTTCATCGGAAGGAGGGGCCCAATGGCCGCGGCTACCGACATCGGGACGTTGATCACACGTTCGCCAGACATCCGGAACGGACGTGCGCGCATCGCGGGCACCGGCGTCACCGTCCAGCGCGTCGTGACTTGGTACAAACTCGGCCTGGCGCCGGAGGCGATCCAGTCGGAGATACCGCACCTCAGCCTGGCTCAGGTGTTCGCGGCGCTCGCCTACTACCAGGCAAACTGCGAGGAGATCGAAGCCGGCCTGGCCGCGGACGAAGCGGTGGCGGACCGGCTGGAGGCCGAGCACGCCCCGTCCAGGTCGTGAGCACCATTCGCCTCTACTTCGATGAGGACTCGATGGCCCAGTCATTGCTCCAAGCGCTTCGGGGACGAGGGATCGATGTGCGGAGCACGCCCGATATGCAGCATGCTCGTGTGGATCGACGGGAGGAAAGGCGTAGCCGATCCGTAGGTGCTATGCTGGCGCGATGAGGGTTACCCTGCTGCCCGAGGCCATGCAGGAGTTGCAGGCACTTCCGGAAGCGGAACAGGCGGCCATGGGCACGGTCATTGAGAGGCTGGAGCTCTGGGGAGAGCAGTTACGCTTCCCGTATACCAGTCAGGTTAGGGGAGCACGGAAGCTGCGAGAGCTGCGTCCGCGAGGCGGGCGCAGCGCCTGGCGGGCGTTTTACCGGCGGGTCGGCCAGGAATGGCTCATCGCCGCGATTGGCCCGGAGGCGCTGGCCGATCCCCAACGATTTCGCCGGGCAGTTCGCCTCGCCGAGCAGCGTTTGGAGCTGGCAGGATGAGCGCAGAGGAACAGCGGAGGACGCCCATGGCCACAATCGGTATCCCCTGGCGGGAAATTCACGAGCAGGAACTGCAGCGCAATCCGGAGTACCGGCGCATCTGGGAGGAGACCGCACTTGCCCGCCTCGTGGCCGAGCGTGTGCTGGGCTATCGCATCGAGCGCCACCTGACCCAGACGCAACTGGCCAAGCAGCTGGGCTTGCGCCAGCCCCACGTCGCCCGCCTGGAGATCGGCGAGCACACCCCCAGCCTGGACACGCTGCGCCTGCTCTCCGCCAAGCTCGGCGTGCGCTTCCATCTGGACATCGTCCCCGCCGATGATGAGACGGCCCGACTCGAAGCCAAGGCGAGCTGACCGGTCACTCAATCCGGGTTGATCCCAACCGCCTGGCCACGGCATGGTTCCGCTTGGTAAGGGTCGCGGCGGCAAGGAAAGGAAACAGCCGCGCCGCCACCGGCTATTCCCTGGGAGGATGCCAGCCTGCCGCCGCCCAGACGCGGCGCGCCGCGCGGAGTGATGGCCGGTTGAGGCTGAGCGTCCGTACGGTAGCCCGGCCGACAGCGGTCAGGCCGACGATCTGACGGCTGTCGGCCGTCCAGGCGAAGTGGTCCGGCCACGATTGGCGGCGAGGATCGAACAAGCGTACCGTCTCGCCAGTGACGGGATCGACCGCGGCGACAAGCCGACCCTTGTTCTTGTTGAAGAACGAACACGCCAGCCAGAGGTTGTTTTCCGCGGTGGCGCCGCCGTGCGCCGTCGGGATGATGTGGTCGATCTCCGTCGGCATGCCCACGACGGCTTCCGCGGTCAGACAGTAGCCGCACCGATAGCACGCCGCCGCGTGTACTCGGACGCGCAGCGCCTGAGGTACACGCGCCCGGCTCACCGCCGAGCGATCAGCTTGCCGACGTCGTGCCCGCGCTCCTTGAGGAGCCAGACCGCTTCGGCGCGGACTAGGATTGCGCGCTCGTAGTGGTCCATGAGTCGACGCTCCTCTTGCACCTCGTCGTCGGTGAGCTCGGTGCGCTGCGCTTTCAGGTGCAGGCTTTCCAGCCGGGCCGATGCCCTGCGCGGCAGCCGATCTCGGGCCAGCTTCCAGAGAGCGTCGTCGCCCAGCGACGACAGCGGGACGAGCAGGTTCGCCAGGTCAGGGGGGAGGCCCTCATCGACCGGGACCGTGGCAGCCAGCGCCTCCAGCAGCTCGATCTCCACCGTCCGCCTCGTCTGTTCCGCGCGCTGCTTGAGGCGATCGTAGAGCGGATCCGGCACCCGGACGGTCAAGGAGTGGGTCGGCATGGCGTCACCTCTGGCAGTACACCGTCTCGGTTAGGATACCGCGCGTTGCCGGCGCACGCCTTCCGGGCCAGCGTGAGGCGCTGGCGACCAACTCCCGCTACGTCCGCGCCTTTCGGCGTTGGTATCGGCTGGGGCTGCGCAGTCGCGGACGGTGAGCCGCGGCTACCAACGCCGAGATGCCTCTGAATTGGTCCGGCGGCAATTAGCGGAAGGCGGTGCCTGCGGTGTTGTACGACACATCGTCACCTTTGACGGGAGCCTCCCCGCGGCGCTGAGTGCCTGCAGAGCATCGCGGCAGACGCCGGAAGGCGGTATCCCCCGTCCCGCGGACGGCACTCACCGGATAGAAGGTACCGCAGTCCCCCGGTCGGTTGGCCGCCGATCGCAATCGCGGCCCCGGCAACCCCGCCACCTCGGATACCGCCGGCTTTAACCTCAGACACGGCCCCGGTGCCCCCCGGCGGCAGGGTCTGCGCCGAACTGCACTGCTATGGGGCAACGGACCGGAGCTGAGTGCCCGCCCCCAATCGGGTGATACGCCCCTTCGCTCTGAATATTCAACCGAGTATCATCTGGGCAACACAGTTGCTCGCTCCGGCCGGCCGGAGCGACAAGCCGGCAGCAGAAGGACCTCGCCATGCCCGGACAGGGATCTCTCCCCCGCCTCCTGCGCCGCTACATGCGGGAACGCGGCGTCGTTCCCGAGCAGCTTGCCAGGATGGCCAAGATCAACCGCAACGGCCTCTGGCACTGGCTGCGCGATGATGTGGATCGGCAATGCGGGCTGACCAACCTCCTGCGTGTGGCCAATGCCCTAAACCTGCCGAAGGTCTGTGCGAGCCGTCTCCTCCTGGTGGCAGGACATCCCGATGTGGACCACCTGCTGCGCTACCCCGTGGGCGTCGAGGAGCCTGACCTGCTCGCCCGCTGGCGCGACGCCGGCCCCCACAACCTGCCCAGCCCGCTGACCAGCTTCATCGGCCGTCAGGAGGAGGTATTCGATCTTGGCGAGTCGCTGGCGTGGAACGGCCCCCGGCTCCTCACGCTCACCGGCCCGGGCGGCAGCGGGAAGACGCGGCT
>CALBSQ010000317.1 GCA_937967325.1 uncultured Chloroflexota bacterium | reverse complement strand
AACAAGGCCGCTAACGCGGCGCACCGGGGCGCGAAGAGGGCTGGGCCACCCCGATCGCGCCCCGGATGTGCCCGCCGCGACTTCGTCCCTTCGCCCTCGGACTGCCACCGACCTGCTGGGCCAATCATTACAATGAAGGCTGCGAGGCGGAGCGCATAGGCATATACCGTTAGGGTCGGATGGCGAGGAAGAATGTGAGCGACGACAATACCGAGGTCTTCACGCAGGCGCAGTTTCTCTCGCCGTTTACCTGGCGCTACGGCAGCGACACGCTCCGGCGCATCTGGTCGGAGGAGCATTACCGGCTGCTGTGGCGCCGGCTCTGGCTGGCGCTGGCGGAGGCGCAGCACGGCGTCGGGCTGGTCAACGACGCGGAGCTGGCCGACCTGCGCGCCCACGTCCAAGACATCGACATCCCGCGCGCCCATGCCATCGAGCGCGAGACTCGCCACGACGTGATGGCCGAGATCCGGACGTACGCCGAGCAGGCCACCGTCGGCGGCGGCAAGCTACACCTGGGCGCCACCTCGGCCGACATCGAGGACAACGCCGACGTGCTACGCCTGCGCGAGTCGCTCGCCTACGTCCTGCAGCGGCTGGGGGGCGTACTGCACGCGCTGGCCGGTCAGATCGAGCGACACGCTGAACGGCTGTGCATGGCCTACACGCACTTGCAGCCGGCCGAGCCGACCACGCTCGGCTATCGCCTCGCCATGTACGCGCAAGATTTCCTCCTCGACCTGCGTCAGCTCCGCTGGGTAGGCGAGCAGTTGCGCGGAAAGGGTTTCAAGGGGGCAGTTGGCACATCCGCGTCCTACACGCTGCTCCTCGATGGCCTGGCCGACGATGCCTCGTCATTGGAAGATCGAACGCTTGCTACCTTCAATCTTCCGGCCTACCCCATCGCCGGCCAGACGTACCCGCGCAAGCAGGATGTACTGGTCCTCAACGTGCTCGCCTCCATTGCCCAATCGGCCTATCGGTTTGCCTTCGATGTCCGCGTGCTGCAGTCGCCCGGCTTCGGCGAGCTGTCCGAGCCGTTCGAGCGAAACCAGATAGGCTCCAGCGCCATGCCGTTCAAGCGCAACCCGCGCACGACGGAGCGTGTCTGCTCGCTGGCGCGTTACGTGATGGCGCTCCCGCCCGTAGCCTCCGGCAATGCCGCGCACAGCTTGCTGGAGCGGACCCTGGACGACTCCGCGGCGCGGCGGCTGATCCTGCCCGAGGCGTTCCTGGCCATCGACGAGATCCTGGGGGCAATGCAGTACGTCTCAGCCGGCCTGGTCGTCAACGATGCCGCCGTCGAGCGCAACCTGCACGCCTACGGCCCCTTCGCCGGCACCGAGCGCCTCTTGCTGACCTGGGTTCGGCAGCGCGGCTTCGGCCGCCAGGAGCTGCACGAGCTGATCAGAGAAGCGGCAATGGCGTCGTGGCCGGCAGTGCAGGCCGGCCAGCCCAACCCGCTGGCAGACAGGCTCGCCGACGCCGCAATGGCCAGTGGCCGCGTGCCCGGCTCCTATGACGCGGTTCATCAGGAGGTGCTCGCGCTCCTCGACCCGCGCGCGCACGTCGGCAACGCGGTCGAGCGCTGCCGTGCCTTCGCCGCGGAGCTCAGGCAGGAATTGCAAGAGGTACCCCGAGCTGACGCGGTTGCCGGCCCGGCGTACTAGGTGTCCGCTGGTGTAACGCCAGGCAGTCTTTCGCGCCCGTTACGAACCCGGCCTATTTCCTTGTAAATCGAGCGATCGGTGGGCCATGCGCAGGTAGCGCTCGTACTTCTGCACGGCATCCTCCTGCCAGTTGTCCGGGCGCTCGACCATGCGGCGGTCCAGGCCGCGCGGGACCTCATAGATGGCGCGGGCGAAGCGTGCGACCCACCAGACGAGCATCAGCACGGTGTACACGCCGATGCGGGTACGAAGCATGCGATCGTCGCTGCGCCTGCAGCAAACGTCGATCACCCTGCGGCGTTGCTCCTCGGCAATAGATAAGTAGGCCGGATGGACGAGCATCTCCGCCAGCTCGAAGGCGGGGTCTCCCCACCCGGCGTTCTCCCAGTCGACGGAGGCCCAGCGCGGGGAGCGGCGCACGAAGTTGGTCGGGTTGGGATCGCAGCGACACAGCGCCAGGGGTGCGTCCGGCCAATCCGAAAAGTCCGTCGCGTCGACTCGACCCACAAGGTCCAGCAACTCCCTGGGCCGGGCCTGCGCGGGACTGCGCTCGACCTGCTCGTGGATGCACGTTAGGCCGCCGGCCGCGCTCGCCATTGTCAGCACGGCCGGCCGCTGCACGGGCGACGACAGCGACGGGGAGACGGCGTGGAACACCTCGAGGTGATCGAGCAACAGACGCCACTCGTCCGGCGATGCCGGAGGAGCGGCGCTGATCTCGCCGTCGAGCCAGGTCGCGACGACCACCGGCTGGCGGTAACGATCGCGGCTGAGCAACAGCGGGCGCGGGGCCACGTCCACGCCAGCCCGTTGCAGCGCCAGCAGCGCCTCGTGCTCCCGGCCCGCGCGATCGCGATCGTCGCGGACGGTGAACTTGATGGCGACCCTGCTATCCCCGTCGCTGGCCCGGTAGAGCAGATTGTTGGCGCCGCCGTTGATCTGCGAGCATTGCCATCCCCGCCAAGCGTCAGCAGTCGGATAGCCGGCCTCGGCGAGATGGTCAAGCAGCGGTAGGAGCTGCGCGGCCCCAGGCGTACATTCCGGCATGGCTAATCAACTCCATCGGCAATCGTCAGTGGCGCCTCCACCAAGATCGGGGGACGTCCGGCGGCAACGGACCCCCGGCGAATAAATTCGCGGGCTACCACCTGCTAAGCCCGCCTTCGCGGACTCTAAGGAGCCAGACCCACGCCGGGCTGGCCGGCTGGTCAGAGCCCGCGAAGGCGGGCTCAGCAGGGTTAGCCGCGACTTCAGTCGCCAGGCGCCAAATGCCACCTAATATCACCGGATGGACCGCATGACCCTGTACTAATGACGAGCAGCAAGTGCGCCGGATACGCCAGGACGATCGAGCTTGGCGTCGATGGCAGTGGTCTATACACAGTCCCGGACCCGTCGCCGCCCTACAATGGCAGATCGACGGGAACGAGTGCGGCGGAGGACACGAACGTGGCCCAGCACGGCAGGAGCCAGAAGGCAACAACAGACCGGCAGCGCGGCGTCGAGCAGGAGCAGCCGGCCCTGCCGGGCGCGGTGGCGGAGCCGGCGGGGGCGCCCGACGACGGCGACGGACCAGGCGCGCCGCTGGCCGCGCGGATGCGCCCGCGCAGCTTCGACGAGCTGCTCGGTCAAGAACACCTGATTGGGCGCGAGCGCGTGCTCCGGCGCGCCATCGAGCGCGATCAACTCGGCTCGCTCATCCTCTGGGGACCGCCGGGCAGCGGCAAGACGACCCTGGCCGAGGTGATCGCTCGACTCACGCACGCCCAGTTCATCCGCGTCAGCGCCGTTTCCGCGGGAGTGGCCGACCTGCGCCGCGCCGCCGAGCAGGCGCGCCTGGCACGCAGCGCCGGCGGAAGACGCACGATCCTCTTCGTCGACGAGATCCACCGCTTCAACAAGGCGCAGCAAGACGCTGTCCTCCCTTTCGTGGAGAGTGGACTTATCACACTGATCGGCGCGACAACGGAGAACCCCAGCTTCGCCGTCAACGCGGCGCTCCTATCGCGCTGCCGCGTCTTCCGGCTGGAGGCGCTGCCCGACGCCTCGGTCGAGCAGTTGGTTCGCCGCGCCCTGGCGGACAGCGAGCGCGGGCTGGGCGATGAGCGGGTCGAGCTCGCCGGCGACGCCTTGCAGCATCTGGTGCGGATCGCCAACGGCGACGCCCGCGTGGCGCTCAATGCGCTCGAGCTCGCCGTCGCGGCGACCGCGGCGAGCGATGATGGCACGCGCCAGGTCGGCAAGGAGGCCATCGAGGAGGCGCTGCAGCACCGCGCCTTGCTCTACGACCGCGCCGGGGATCAGCACTATCAGGTGATCTCCGCGTTCATCAAGAGCGTGCGCGGCTCCGATCCCGACGCCGCCGTGTACTGGCTCGCTCGCATGCTGGAAGCGGGTGAGGACGCCCCCTTTGTCGCCCGCCGCCTGGTGATCCTGGCGGCCGAAGACATCGGTCTGGCCGACCCTCAGGCGCTACCCATTGCCGTGGCGGCGCAGCAGGCGGTTCAGTTCATCGGCATGCCGGAGGGGTATCTGCCGCTCACTGAGGCGACGCTCTACCTGGCGCTGGCGCCGAAGAGCAACTCGGCGATCACCACCTACGGCGCGGCCATTCAGGACGTGCGCGAAACCCTCAATCAGCCGGTGCCCTTGCACTTGCGCAATGCCGTGACCGGACTGGACCGTGCGATGGGCTATGGACGTGGCTACCGATACGCGCACGATCACGCTGAGCACTTTGCCGACCAGGTTCATCTCCCTGCATCGCTCGCCGGCCGCCGGTACTACAATCCAGGAGCGCTGGGCTGGGAAGGCGCTCAGGCTCAACGGCTCAGCAGCCTACGCGACCGTGGTAGCGGCTCGCCAGGCGAAGCGTGACGGGCGTCGAACCCAACCATTCTTGGCTCCGGCCGCACAATTTCCTCACATGTTCCCGGTATCGTACTAACGCGCTGTAGGGATGGCGCGGCATACCTACTCGGGAGCGCCTGCGGAAGGCGAAGCGCAGCGGATCGGCTGGGACCGCCGGTTCGAGGGTGAGGGGCCACCCGCTGTGATAAGGCAGCGCCAGCCGGTTACCTTGCCGGCCGTGGCCCCACTCCCGAGCGTCACCGAGGCAAAGGTCGGAAACGGTAGCCCCCTGATCCCGCCTTGAGGCGATCGAAGCCGGTCCGCTGGGATACGGCGAGCGGATCAGTGCAGCGAGCCTTGATACAGTGGCGAGGCGGCCACCTGGCGGAAGGCGGCCAGCGCCGCCGGCGACGAATTGACGCGCCAGTCGGTCTCCTTGACGCCGTCGAACCACACCATCGCGCGGACGGCCGGGAACTGGGCCGGCAGGTCGGTCAGCAGGCCCTGGGTGATCCAGGCCGCCTTGTCCCCACCCGCCTCCGCGGAGGCTGTCTCCCCGATCATCACCGGCTTGCTCGTGAGCGCGGTCAGGACCCCGTAGGACGGGCCGAAGAGCTGGCTGACACTCAGCCAGCCGCCCCACAGCAGCGCGGTCCCGCCGTTGTAACCGTCGAGGCCCACCCAGTCCACGTAGGCGTCGCCCGGATAGAACGGGGCGAAGGTGAGCGCGTCGCTGGCGATGACGTTGGGGCACCAGACCCAGCGCACGTTGGTCGCGCCCTGCTGACGGAAGATGTTCACCATGTGTCGCCAGGCCGCCACGTAGTCGGCGGGCGTGTTGCCGTTCACAAAGGCCTCCCAGGGCGCCCACACCCCGTTCATCTCCGGGGCGAAGCGTAGGTAGAGCGGCCGGCCCCAGGCGGCGGCGGCCGTGGCCCACCGGCGCACGTAGTCGTCGTGGCCGCCCGCCGCGATAGCGCTCAGGGAATAGGCCGGCTGATCGATGGCGTCGCCGCTCCAATCCCAGGGGTCCCAGGTCACCAGCGGCGTGGCGCCGCGCGCGGCGACCGTCTGCATCAAGGCCGGGTCGAACCCATTGTGCGCCCAATCCTCGTACCACATCACGATGGCGGGGGATACGCCGACGACCCTGGTGTAGCCATCGATGGCGCTGGCCATCGCGGGAGCCTCGGGGATGAAAGCGCCCAGCGCGATGCCGTCGCCCGAGCGGACGGTCGGGCGTAAGGTAGTTTGCGGGGCGGCCAGCCGCGGAGCGGCCGCGCGACCCGGTGTCTGCCACGCCGGCAGCCGGGCCGCGGGCGCCCGGCCCGGTACCTGCGTTGCCGCCGCGCGCGGCGCGGCGCTGGCGGCCACCGGCATGACCGCCAGGACGACGAACAGCAGGACCGCCGCGGCGCGACGCACCGGGAACCCCCTTACACCGACCTTTCCGTTATACACGGACGGCCGGGGTTGTCAAGGACGGGGCCGAACCGGGGTGCATGGCAGAGCACTGCGATCGACCGGGAGCCGTGTCCGGCGCACCGCCCGACGCTGAACCGTCGGGCTCACAGGACCAACCCAGCTAATGGAATTTGAGAATTTAAGCGGACGATTCTCGGGGGTCTCCCGTCGCCAACGGTCCTCGGAGCGCG
>CALBSQ010000316.1 GCA_937967325.1 uncultured Chloroflexota bacterium | reverse complement strand
CAATCGCAGCGAGCTGGGCCAGGCCGTGGGCGGCCGCGGCTGCTTGGGGCAAGCGTAGCCGGGCGAGGGCCGCGGCGTGCGCCGGCGGCCGGGGCGGCGGGTCGCACACCACCCAGACCAGCCGGACACACGCGGGGTCGGCGCGGAACGCCAGGGCGAGGGTGACGAACCGGCCAAAGTCGGCCGTCCGCTCCCGAATGACCGTGCCGTCCGCCATGGTGGCGATAATGATGACTACCTGCTCCATTGCTCTGCTCCCTGCTCTCGCCGGCTGCCGACGTCCGGCAGCCCCGGGGATGGGCCGGCGCCCCGGCGGGCGTTCCGCTGGGGCCGCACGCCAGCAGGCTAGCGCCCAGCGAACCGCGCCATCTTGCGGGCTGCTTCCTCGGCACTGGGGCGGAGGCGGCTCACCCGGCGCACCTCGGCGGCCAGGGCGGCGCTGTGCCAGCAGTGGCCGGCCGTGCCGTGCTGCCCATGCGGGCAATCGCACGTCGCCTGGAGCTGGCCGACGTTCAGGATGCGCTGGGTATAGACCGTGCCATCGGCCTTCGAGCTGGGGCACTGGTAGACGCCAGCGGCGATGAGCGTCACCGTGCGACCGGCTTGGCGGTTGGCGAACGCGCGCTCGTTGGCGCTGATCCAGGAAGGGGTAACGGGGGCGGTAAGCTTGACCATTGCTGCTCTCCTTGCTGTACGCTACGTTCAACTACCTGTACGTAGTGTACGACATATTGCACATCTTGTCAAGCGTTTCGTAGGACATTCTTGCAAAATCGTCCAGCTAGACGTACACTGTGGGCAATAAGGGACGGAGGGTCGAATGCCGATCGAGAACCGGGTATCGACGCTGCTGGGCGCGCGGCGCGAGGGGATCACGGACCTCGCCCGCGGCGCCGGCATCAGCCGGACCACGGCGCACACGCTCTACTACGGGACAGCGACCCGGCTAGATTTTCCTACGCTGGAGAAGCTGTGCCGCTACTTCGGCTGCGACGTCGGCGACTTGCTGCACTACGCGCCGGAGGGGCCGGGCGCTGACGCGTCGAGCGGGTGATGGGGCGGTTTTTTCTCCGGCTCGCGATGCGCCTGGCAGGACAGCGCAGAATGATCGTGCCCCGGCGGCCGGGCACGTAATGGACATATGGTTGCTCATCGCTGTGTGGTACTTTTGGTGAGCCTGCGGGCTGACTTTCCATGGGCGGGCGTCGTGGAGTATGCTAGGACCATGGACGAGAACGCCAGCCGCCCCGTTTCTGTGCGGCTTGTCGGTGTGGAGGACTTGCCAATCCTCCTGGCCAACCAGTTTATCCTTCAGGTACATGACGATGGGTACTTACTGATCTGCGGTCAGGTCGCGCCGCCCCTAGTACTCGGCGGCAAGGAGGAGCAGCGGCACCAATTGGAACAGATCTTCGAGGTTCCTGGGAAGCCCTTGGTCCGCCTGGCGCTCACACGTCAGCGGCTAGTCCAATTGGGTCAGTTGATTGGTGGTGTGCTGCAAGGGTCAGAACAGCCGGAGATAGGATCGTGATTCGAAGCCGGGATTTCGGTCCGAGCCGCTCATCCATGGTCGGCTACGTAATTGCCGATCGTGCGACGGCGCGCAGTGGCGCCTTGGCGGTTCATGTGGCGCAAACGGTCCCCTCCGCCGGTGGATTCTCATGGAGTCCTGACAAGCAAAGGGCGATTGGGTATTCGCGATCTGATGCCGCGCGCCCGTCGCACGTCGGCGGCGCGGCGACTTCCGTAGTGGGTTCGCCGTTTCACATGGCCATCTACGGCGTGCAAAAGTGCGGCTGGTCGGTGGAGCATCCCATCGCCGTGACCGTCGAACGAGATGAGGATGGTTCGTACATCGTCTCCGACGACCGATTCCTCGTCTACGGTGTTGGTGACACGCAGTCCGAAGCTATCGATGATTACCTGGTTTCGCTCGTTGAGTATTTCGACCTGATCAGGGGAGAGGTCGCTACCAACCCGGCGGCGGAAACCGAGTATCAGTACCTCCGAAAGGTTTTGGTGAGGCTAACAGATTCCCCCTTGTCGCATGCCCTATAAGCCGGAGGATGTCGAGTCCAAGTTGAGACAGAAGTTCGGATTCCAATCGGCCTCTGGACACGAAAAGAATCACACCTGGCTAGTTTATCAGGGAGAGGGCTGGCCGCGCGTAGTGAAGACCAAGATCGAGCACCATGTCCGTGCGATGGGGCCCGGCCTGGAAGGGAAGATTACGAAGCAGCTTCGTGTCCGTGCGCCATTCTTCCGAGAAATGATGGACTGCACGAAGGGGGCGGACCAGTACACGGAGCAGGTTGCGCGCGATCCCTTTCCCCCTTGGGAGAAATTCGGCGTCTGAGCTGCCGCGCCTGCGGCGGTAGCGGCGCGGGTTTCAGCCGTCGGCCCGCATGTCTCGCCAGTCCTCACGATACCGCACTGTGATGCGCCGCCCCAGCGCCAGGCGGCAGCGCGGGCACCGCCGCTTGGGCGGGTCGTCGTCGGGAAGGTAGCCGGGCGGCGCGCACCGGTGGACCACCACCGCAGGCACGTCCGCCCCGTAGCAGGCGAGGGGTTCGGGAAAACTCACTGCCTCCAGTGGACGATGTTTCTTTGGCCATGCATGCTGGAATCGCCGGCTGGCGGCTCGCCTAGGCAAACCGCTTCAGCACGTCCCACGTTTCCTTGGCCGTCTGGACGTCCGTCTCCGACACGAGCAGGTAACGCCAGGTTGCCCCAACCGTGTCGTCGGCGCTGACGTGGTTGGCCCAGCGCCGGGCGGCCTCCCGCTTCCCCTGGACCTCTTCGCTCAACATCTCCCGATCCATCTTCGCCTCCACGATCCAATGGATGCCCTGCTGGTCGATGGCGATGAAGTCCGGGTTATATTCGCGACCGGTCGCCCACAGGATGGGCAGGTCGCCGCGCTGGAGCCGGACCCAGAGCACGATCTCCGCATCGTCCTCCAGCAGATTGGCCACGTCGCGCTCCGTGGAGGAGTCGAACCAATCCTGCGCGTACAGCGACTTGCGGCAGCCTTCGTAGCCAACGCCGACCTTGAAGGCCGAGAAGCGCTCTCGACTCGTCTCCGGCCGCCCGAGACGGCGCGGCCCGAACTCCACCAGCTCCACCACCTCGCCGTACGACGGCACCGTCATGAACCGCCGCTGTTCCTCGGTGATGCGCTGGATCAGCCCGGCCGCGGCGCGATCCAGGTAGCCGCTGAGGAGCGTGTCGGCCTGGTCCCCCAGGCCGCGCATGAAGGCGTCGACGATCGGCGCTAGCGCCGCCCGCTGGTTGGCGCGCGCCGGGATCACCGACGCGGTGAGCACATGGTCGATCAGGGCGCGGCGCGCGTCCTCGTGCGAGAGCAAGGACCCCGGCGAGGAAACGACATCGACCGCGCGACTCGTCACCAGTTCCGTATGCCTGAGGCCGTCCGCCCCTTCCACGACGCGGGCGCTCACCAGCACGCGGCGCAACTGGGCGGCCGGATCGGCGCCGATGCTCTCGCCGAGCTGCCGGAATGGGGCGTAATCGGTGATGTCGGCGAGGGAGAAGGAGCAGTGGACCTCCTCCATTAGCAGGCGGGGCACCCGCAGCGGGGGGACGTCCGTGCGGGGGACGAGCTGCACCTGGAGGGACTCCGCTTGCCGCAGCGCTCGCTCGGTGTGCGCTTCCATGCTCTGAATCTCCGGCCGCCCGGACAGCGACGTTGGGGGGTTGGCGACGCGGTCCTCAGCGACGCCCAGCGCCGCGGGCTCGCCGATCACGACGGGCGCTTGCACCGTGGTCGTCTCCGTCACCGAGACCAGTTGCCCCTCGGCGTTGCGCCGGAGCACGGCGCGGGTCCGCAGGTCGATGAACTGCTCGTTGATGACGCCGGCCTTGCGCAGCAGCTCCTCATAGCGTTCGTGGCCCAGGACCTCCAGCGTGTCCAGCAGCTCGACCCCGGTGTACTCCCGGAACGGCAGGCGCAGGCCGCGCCCGAGGGTCTGCTCGGTCAGGATGTCGGACACCGAGGCGCGCAGCGACGCGATCACGTAGACGTTCTTGACGTCCCAGCCCTCCTTGAGCATGCCGACGGAGACGATGATGCGGTAGGGGCTGTCCGGCGACTCGACCGTCTCGAGCTGGGCCAGCGCCTCGTCGGGCGCGTCCGAATGGACGGTGAGTACCTGGTCCGCATACTGTCCGCCCGCGAACGCGGCATCCTTGACGATCTGCTCGATCTCACGGGCCTCGGCGATGCTCGGCGCGACCACCAGCATGACCGGCCGCACGGGTTGCTGG
Organism: uncultured Chloroflexota bacterium; assembly: GCA_937967325.1. Lineage (GTDB taxonomy): Bacteria > Chloroflexota > UBA4733 > UBA4733 > UBA4733 > UBA4733. The sequence goes on along the minus strand of CALBSQ010000316.1, from coordinate 1,203 downwards.
CCCGTCGCCTCGCACCACCGCGCCATGACGCGCTCTTTCAGCTCCAGCAGGCGCACGCCGTCGAGGAGCTTCGTCTGGGGGTCGCGCCGGTCGTCCTTCCGGCCGACCAGCACCGGCGTCTTGACCAGTCGGTCGGCGATGGCCGCGGCCAGGGGGTAGCGGTAGATGATCTGGTCCGGGGGCGTCCGGCGGTGGGGCGTCGCGGTGAGGCCGATCAGCGCCCAGGGGCGGAGGTCGCGGACCGCCTGGGAGAACGCGTCGCCATAGTACGTGTGGTGCTCGTCCGCGAAGACGACAAGGTCGCTCAGGCTCTGGAGGTGCGCGTAGAACGCCTCGCCCAGCCCCTCCTGGAACTTGTGCGTCTTGCGACCGGCCTTCGACTGCGGCCTGATGAGCGATTGCACGGTGAAGACATAGAGCTTGACCTGCGCCGGATCGTCCATGGCAGTGCGCATCGCCGGGGTGTTGAAGTTGTCGCTGGTGATGAGGACGGGCGAGACGTCCATCCCGCCGAGGAGGCTCTTTGGATGGCCCGGGGTGAAGTTGGCGACCGTCTTCTCCAGGATGGTGCGCCCCGGCGTAATGATGGCAAAGTTGCGACCGCCATCCCCGGCGAGGTATTCGACCGCGGCGGCCAGGATATAGGTCTTCCCGACCCCCGTCGCGCTATCGACCACCGCCTCGAAGGTCGGCGGCTTGCCTTCGATCTCGTAATGCTGGCGCAACTCGAAGACGATGCTCTCCAGCGCCTCGACATTGGGCCGACGAAGGTCGAGTCGGGAGCGGATGGCGCTGATGCGGTCGAGATCGAAGGCGCCGTCGGCGTTCATGCTGGCGCGGCGCCGGTGCTCGCCGGCGTGGGCGCCTCGGGCGCCGTGCCGGCGCCCTGGGGCAACCAACGCGCCTGACGATACTCCTGGAGGATCGACCAGGGGATTTTGCGGATCGTGGAACCGGGTCGGAGCGCTCGCACCAGCGCTCGGGCCGCCGGATCAACGGCGGTCCCGCAGGCAACGAGTGTCTCATCGTCCGGCAACACACGAATGAGCAGCCGGGCGACAGCCTCGTTGACGATCCCGTCGATCACCGCCAGCCGGGAATGTCCGCGGCGACCGCAGAACGGGTGTGCGCGCTCGTAGGTATAGTGGAGCTGGGCGGCCGTCGCCTCCGACAGCGCGCCATCGGTCGCCCAATCCGCGAGGA
>CALBSQ010000315.1 GCA_937967325.1 uncultured Chloroflexota bacterium | reverse complement strand
GGACTGGGAGCACACGATGAGACTGAGCGCGCTGTTTCGCCGGCGCAATCCGGACGAGCACGGGTCGAACCGGTATGTGCTCTCCATCCGGATGACGGGGCTCGGCGACCGGCTCATCTGCCTGGGAGCAGCGTGGCTGTTCGCGCGGAACACCGGCAGGACGCTTGTTGCCGACTGGCGATACGGCGCGTACGCGCAGGGGGACAAGAACGACCTCTTCGCGTCCTGCTTCGAGCCGCTGTTGGAACTGGCGGGGGTGGCGTTCGTCGGTGACGATCGCGTCGCGAGCCTCCGCCTGCCCCGGCCGCGCTACCCGACGTTTTGGAACGACAATGCGTTGCTGACCGCGCCGTACCGGCGTCCGGGCGGCAGCATCATCGCCGACCGCGACGCCGCGGTCGCGCTGATCCGCGCCGGCAATGACGTGGCCGCGCCGACGGTAGTGTTCGACGCCTGCGTCAACGACGGGCTGGTGTCCCTGGCGGACAGCCGGACATTCCTGAGCGCCCTCCGCCCGGCGGCTGATGTCACGAGACAGGTCGCCGCTTTCCGCGAGGAGTATCTGGGCGCAGGCCGGATGATCGGCCTGCACATTCGCCACGGGAACGGCGCCCGCACGGGCCACGCGCCCTATTGGCATGCATTCGAAGAGTCGATCGACCGGTGCGCACGAGCGGTCCAGGTGGCGCGTGAGCGCGTCGGGAAGGACTCGCCGATCCTGCTCTGCACGGACAGCGCCGAGGTGGAGAGCGCGATCCGGCAGCATGTCTCCGGAGTCATCACCCGCGGCAAGGCGTTCCGGCCACCTGGGGAGGGGGAGCTGCACCTGTGGGGCGAAGGCGACGGGGTTCGTGACGACGCGATGGTGGAGATGCTGCTGCTGGCGAAATCAAGCGCGCTGATCCGCTACCCGCCGGGCAGCTTCTTCACGTTCTACGCCTCCGTGATGCGGCGCTGGCAGAGTCCCCCGCCGCCGACCGTCTATGACTTGCAGCGCCCGTACGATCCGCACGATCCCCTCTCGCCGGCGCTGCTGGTTTGAATCTGACGCGCACAGCGGTCCAACGGCCCCCTGCTGGTACTGGCAACCACGGTGGAGAATGAGGCGGCCGGGGTAGATCGCTTCTACGGCCGCATCGGCTGGGAAATTCTAGCGAGAGACCCACGACTGGACGCCAGGCGCCGCCGAATAACTCCGCAAGGCACGTGTAGCGAGCCGCGCGGCTTCTCTAGCTCGGTGAGGCTGGGGGCGAACTCCAGCCTCACGTCACAGCGGGGCAGAGGCGCTTGGCAATAGTCGGGATCGGTCTCGTGAGGCAAGCAGAGCGTATAGCCTTACGCCCCCACAATGCCCGGCCGCCGGTAGCTGGGGCGGATAGTATTGATGCTCAGGACCACCCGGGTTCGCAACGTTGCAGCCGGCAGGTCCGAGCGATTGGAGATCACCGATGCTCCCAAAGCCGGGCAGTTGGGGTCCACAGTACGGTGCGACCTTCTCGGAGCAGAGCGTCGTCGATGCCTATCCCTATCGCCCGCCGTATCCGGAGGAGGTCTTCGACGTGCTGGCGGGGCTGGTCGTCGACGCGCCGCGGGCCGTGCTCGACGTGGGCTGCGGCATGGGCGATATCGCCCGGCTCCTGGCTCCCCGGGCGGACCGCCTCGACGCCGTCGACCGCTCGCTCCTGATGATCGAGCGGGGAAAGCGGCTGCCTGGGGGAGACGCGCCCACGCTCACCTGGACGCACGGCATGGTCGAGACGGCGCCGCTCGCCCCGCCCTATGCCCTGATCACGGCGGGGGAGAGCCTGCACTGGCTCACCTGGGAGGCGGTGTTCCCGCGCTTCGTCCAAGTGTTGACGCCGCGGGGCGTCCTGGCGATCATCGACCGCAATTGGGACCACTCGGCGGCGGTGCGCGAACGGCTGCACCCGATCTTTCAGCAGGTCTCCACCGACCGCGACTACCGGCCGTACAATCTGCTGGACGAGCTGACGCGGCGCGGCCTCTTCCAGCAGTTGGGGGAGCAGCGGACCCGGCCGGAGCCCTGGCGACCATCGGTAGACGAGTACCTCGCCTGTCGCCATTCCCAGCAAAGCTTCTCGCGCGAGCGGATGGGCCAAGCGCAGGCCGCGGCCTTCGATGTCGCCGTCCGAGCGGCATTGGAAGAGCTTCAGCAAGCAGGGGAGCTGGAGATGCACGACGGACGGCTCGACCTCACCGTGGAGGCCGCGATCGTCTGGGGGACACCGCGCTACCCCTACGCCTGAACGTCGCTCATGGCCGTTTGCTTCTTATGCGGGCTTTTGTCGCCCGGTGGTAGGGAGCTGCTCAGCGAAGCGCCTGCTCCCGGGGCAGCGCCCTACCACCCAACGCCCATGATGGCGCAGTACCTGGTAAATGCCCCACTGGGTCACCTCCCCGCCGCCACGTTCCGGCCCCTAAGGAAGGAACACGACGCTATAGTCAAGCAGCTTCGTAAATCCCGCCTTTTCGGCCACTCGGATGGATGCCACATTGCTGTGCCAGCTATCCCAATACGGAGCAACGTGTAATTGGGTGCAACGCTCCAAGAAGACAAGGGCGGTTGCGGTGGCGATCCCCTGCTTCTGATACGGCTCGACGGTCTCGATCCCGATGCCACAGGATCGATCGCTCATATACTCGGCGGTACACCAGCCGGCGATGTCGCTTCCCGCAACCGCGCAGTAGCCGAATCCGGACTCGAGGAACTTCCGCGCTGTCCCCCACATGCTCGACACCTCGGCGGTCAGCAGCTCGACATTCCCTAACCGAGCGCTGCCGAGTAACTCGTCGTCGATCGGTCGGATCGCGATGCCGACAAGCGGAGGGGCGACGGCAGGGATCGCACGGAGCTCGTGTCGATAGAGGGATCGCCAGACTATCGCCGGCCGGAATTCCCGAAGCTCCTCCAGGAGGATGTCCCGCCATCCCTGCGACGGGTAGTGGATCTTCGCCGGCCAGGGACCTCGATCGCGCAACGGCTCGAGCAACTGGTCCCTAAAGAAGCGGACGGCCGCGCGACGTTGCGCCGCGTTGGCCGTCTCGCTGCCGAAATAGAAGCCGTGCCCCCTATCCCACAGCAACGAAACAAAGGGAGGTCCCTCGGCGCCGACGAAGATCTCAGCCGGGGAGTTCCCGGCGAGCATCGCGTCAAAGGCAAAGCCGGTCTGCGGCGAGCAATAGCTCCGGCGCAGCCAATCGGCGTGCGCGGTAGGGATTGGCAGCACTGGCCTCCTCCAATCGGCGGCGGCACGCCCCGGCAGCGACCTGCGTAGCTGGCCGGGGGCCTGAGCGACCGGCCAAGCCTAGCACATCCGAGTACCGATCACATTCCGATAGAAGTTGCTCGACGCGGCGCTCTGTGCCGTTTGGACCTAGCGCTGACACGGGAACAGCTTCCCGGCGTTGTCCCGTCAAACCAGCCAGGTGATGATCCGCTCGCATCGCGCCGGGTCCTCGGTCAAGCCGATGCTCACTCCCCACAGCCAGTAGTCCACGCAGCGCACCAGGGTCCAGGAGCGGGTAAGGGCGGAGTCCAGATCGGCAGCCTCGGTCAGCACGCGGAACTGACGATCCAGGCCACCTTGCGCGTCGATGTCCTCCAGTCGACACCACAGCAGTTGCGCCACCCCGAACTCCGGATCGCCGACCACGACCTTCGGATCGACTGCCAGCCACGGCTCCCGCCGGCTCGCCAGCACATCGGCGTAGTGGAGGTCGTAGTTGACCAGCAGGTTCCCGGCGGATGCCCCGAGCTGACTGGCCAGATCACGAGCCTGATCTAGCACACGCTGTGGCATCGGGCGGCCGAACCGCTCCCAGCGCTTCGGCAGGGTTTGCGCAAGCGCCCCCGCAACGCTACGCAACGACCGGAGGCCGTCCGGAGCGGGTATCGCCAGACGGCGGAGCAAACCGCCGGCTATGCCGACAGCCTCCTCGATCCCCACGTCGTTCAGGGTCCGGCGGAAGTCCAGCCGCTCCAGCAGCATGGCGCCGAGTGACGGCTCGACCTCCAGCAGCCGGACCGCGCCCTGCCCACCCCAGGCGGCGAGGGCGGCCGCCTCCTCCGCGGTCGACTCGTCCAGCCAGGAGACCTTGAGGACCGCGAGCTCATTTCCCTGGAACACGGGGACGACCAGGCCGAGATAGCCGTGCATCGGCGCGCCGGCCATAACCAGCTCCCACCGGTCGCAGAGCGCCTGCACCAGCACTGGGAGTGCCTCGACCCATCGGCGACCGGCATCGCCTTCCCTGGCCACGGTAGCACTGGCGAAATCCTCAGGGACCACGACCGCGGCGCTCACGGAATGTCCTTTCAGCACATCTCTGACGTATGGGCTAGAGTACTGCTCTGACTGTACGGGAGGATAGGCCATTGGCGAAAACGCAACCGGCGGACCAGGAGAACGGCGTCGAACGACGAGAGTACACGTGGTGAGCAAACAACGGCAGCAAGTGCTGATGCTCTACCTGTCCAATTCGGCGCTGGACAGCAGCGTCATCGGCTGGTCGCTGTACGATGGCGCCGGCAGAGATGCCCATACGACCGGCGACAGTGACACGCCGCCCTATGCCACTGGACTGGACGCGCTCAAGGACGGGTGGCGCTTGCTCCAGATGTCGCAGATGATCCCGCCCTACCCGGGCGACGAGTATGGCACCTCGTTCCTCAAGCACGAGTGTATCTTCGAGCGATTGGAGTCGATTGATGGTTGACCGCGAGCATCTCCTCACCTCCCAGCAGATGGCGACCTTTGTTGCCGCGGGCTATTTGCGCTTTGACGCCCTAGTCCCGGATGAGATCAACCGGGCAGCGATGCGCGAGATGGAAACGGGCATCCGTGGCGCTCCCGCGGGCACGCCCTTGGCGCAGGCCTACCCGGCCACTTCCACGATTGGCCGGATCTTGGACCTACCGGAGATTCAAGGGATCATCACCAGCCTGGTCGGGCCGGGGCCGCTGTTCGATCATCACGCCATCCACGTGCGCCAGGCCGACGAGGACAAGGCGCAAGCCCTGCACGCCGACGCCATCATCGACACGCGCGTGCCGTCCTTCGACATCCAGCTCATGTATTACCCCCACGACGTTCCGCTGGAGATGGGCGGTACCCTAGTCGTGCCTGGCAGCCACCTGCGGCGGATTAACGAGAGCGACATTGGCCGATACCAAAACCTACGAGGACAGGTGCCGATGGTCTGCAAGGCTGGAACGATGCTCGCGCTGCACCACGGCATCTGGCATTGTGGCCGGCAGAACAAGACCGACCGCATCCGCTACATGTTCAAGATCCGCCTAAATCCCGTCGTTCGCCAGGTGCGGCTGTGGAACACCGACGATCTCGACAGCCCCGAAGTCTCCCGTCAGTTGGGGAAGGGATTCCCCTGGTACGAGGCGGCCAGCGGGCGACTGGAGATCGTCAACCGCAGCAAGCTCTGGCGGTATCTGACCGGCGACGATACCTTCGACACGGGCTACTGGCTGACGCGCCTCGAAAACGTGCCGTCGACCCTGTATCGCACCTAAACGACGCGCTGCGCTACACACAGTGCCAGCGGGTATCGCCGTCTGGCATCCGGAATGCTACTCGCGTGCTCTGTTGAGTGGTCCGCGGCATGCGATCGCCCCGGACGCAAAAGGAGTCACCTGATGGAGACGCGCGGCAATACGAACCTGGTGGCGGGCGCCACGGGACAGCAAGGGGGAGCAGTCGCCCGGCGCCTGCTGACGGACGGCTGGCCGGTGCGCGCCCTCACCCGCGACCTCAACAAGCCGGCCGCGAGAGCGCTGGCTGAGGCCGGTATGGAGCTGGTCGCGGGCAACCTCGACGACGCGCCCTCCCTCGCACGGGCGCTGCAGGGCGTATACGGCGTGTTCAGTGTCCAGACCTTCCGCGAGGAAGGCCCCGTGGGCGAGGAGCGCCAGGGCAAGCAACTCGCCGACGCCGCCAGCGCCGCTCGGGTCCAGCACTTCGTGTACAGCTCGGTCGGCGGCGCGGAGCGGCAGACCGGCATCCCCCACTTCGAGAGCAAGTGGCGGATTGAGGAGCACGTCCGTCGTCTGGGGCTGCCCGTCACCATCTTGCGGCCAGTGTTGTTCATGGAGAACTTCCAGTGGTCGCGCCCGTCAATCCTGGCGGGCCGGCTGGAGCAAGCGATGCGTCCGGACAAGCCGCTGCAGATGGTCGCCGTGGCGGACATCGGCGCGTTCGCTGCCATGGCTTTCCGCCAGCCCGAGCGCTTCCTCGGGCATGCCCTCGAGCTGGCGGGCGATGAGCTGACGATGCCGAGAGCGGCGGAAGTGTTCAGCCGGGTGATCGGGCGGCGCGTTGAGTTCGTGGAGCAGCCGCTGGAGGACGTCGAGCGCCGGATGGGTGCCGATGGCGCCGCCATGCAGCGCTGGTTCAACGAGCGCGGCTACCGGGCCGATATCCCGGCATTGCGCGCGCTCCATCCCGGCTTGCTGACGTTGGAAGCGTGGCTGCGCCGGACCGGCTGGGCCGAGTCCGCTTCCTAAGCCGGCGTAGCAGGATGCAAGAAAGGCGGCGCAGCGCTACTCTGTTGGTCGCAACGGTGAGGATCTAGCCGCCCAAATCTGCACCTATAGCCTCTGTAATAGGTCGGCCACCTTTTCTTCAAAGATCATCTGCCAACCGGGCGCTACGATGCAGTCGCTATCCTCTTGCGCTCCACCTACATTCTTAAGCTGTTCTTCGGTTGGCGTGTAATAAATGTATCCATTGGTAACACCCGCCACAAAGGTGAATCTATGCGGCGACATATTCTTGATGTTGAGTCCGATCTGCGCGGACAATTCTCCCGGAAAGGTTACCAGCACAAAATCCCCAATTCTCAATCCGAGCACTTCGACATCGATCGTACTCTTGCCCGCGGCCATATTTCGCGTCTGATGTTTCCTCAACAAGTCCAAGTTCACTTGGACCCTAGTCAGTTGTTCCATGGTGTAGATGTTGCCAATGTATTGGTCGATATTCGCCCTGTTGTTTTCATCGTGCGTCTTCAGATCCTCCTTTCCCACCATCCGTTCGTGCAGGTATCGATGGGAATAGTACGAAGGAAAGGCGGGAGACAGACTGTATTTCACGACCAGCGGGAGAAACGTCTTCAGGTTGAGACTGGTCCCCTTTAAGGACTGAAGCAGCTGTGTCAGTTCGACCTGCAGAGAGGCAATGCGCAGCGCGAGGTCGGCTCTCGGCAGCTCAATAATGTCGCTGATTACTCTCAGCGTTCCGTCGTTCCCGCTCCTAATCGACCTCAATGCATGCATGGTACTGAGACCCAGCATGTTGCCCAGCGACTCGGCGTCGCGAGGATGGTCGACGTCCTTATACAATATGGGATTGACGTCACCGGCGCAGCCCTGTAGAAAGAGGGCGATGGCGCCATCGCCCAGAGTGTCTTCAATCACCCTGGAGGCGAAACCGGTAAGATCGGCCGTGTTACCACCGTTCGGAACCCCCTGGATAGGATGGCACGCGAAATTATAGACAACAGCCAAGGTCTGTCCATTTGGGCGGTCCAGCCGGAGTATGCCTATTTGGGGATCAACCGGCCCAACCCCAACGACCTCTTCATCAGGGGGAAGCGAGTAGGCATGGCGAACATCCGCCTCCTTGCCGCTCTTCAGTTTGAGCCTGCGGTTCTCCATGATCCGGTCCTCGTGACCGGCGCCGGTACCGACCTCAACTGGAACTAGGTTATGCCAGGCTTCTCTCACTGCCTGGACCGTCCGTTGTTCCACATCGGCGCAGACTCGTCCATGACAATGGCTAGCGTTAATGAGGACGCTCGTAGGCTCAATGCCCAGCTCTGCATGCAGCTTCGAACGGACATTGGTAAGATAATCGCTTCTGATCGAGCCGATTTCAGCGATTGCCACCGCGTCTACGGTCACGATGACGGCCGTGGTGGCATCGCTCATCAGTACCAGGGCCTTGGCATAGAGGGGGTCATTCACTGGCCCGGCATCAGTATGAGTGATGTCAACTTTTGCGGCTCCAGCCCACAACTGAGCCGGGTTGCTACCGTCGATCGGCTGGGTTCTGTCGCCGGTCTGCTCGTGGAAGGTATCGGATCGATGCGACTGGCGAAGCTGGCCTGGAGTGCTCGTTGTCGATTCCACGCCTTGGGCGCCTCCGACTCAATTGCCGCCGGGGCAGCGTCCTTGCCGCACCGGTGTGGCGATTACTCGATGCGATTCGCCTGGATGGCCGCATTAATGACCTGATTGGCCTGCCCCAATGCCTGGCTGGCCGGCTGCTGGCCACTGACGACGGCGGTGTAGGCCTTGGGGAGCTCGCTCTCGAAGATGTTGATCTGCGGGATTACCGGCAGGCTGTGGGAGTTGGGCAGCATGTTCACGAACTGCTTGGTGCGCGGGTCCACCGTGTCCCAGTAGGGGTCGGCCGCGACCGCCTTGAGCGGGGGGAGCCGGCCCGTCTTGATTTCGATCCGCTGGAAGGCCGCGTCGCTCAGGTACCGCAGCAACTCGAATGAGGTGTCCGGATTTCTGGCGCCAGTCGGCAAGATGGCGCTGAAGCCGCCGGAAAAGGTGCTCGTGCGGTCGACCCCTTGGGGAGGCGGCGGCGCCCATGGCGTCCAGCTTAGAGCGGGACCCGCCGCGGCAACCGTCTTCAGATAACTGGTGGATTGAATGACGCAGCTCAGCAACTGCGCGGTGAAAAGGTCACCCTTATGCGCGCCGGCGAAGGTCTGCACGGCCTGATAGCCCACCTGCCCCGCCACCCCCGCCGCCCACTCGAAAGCCGCGACGATTTTCGGATCATCGAGCGTCGTGCGGTTCTGCCCGGCGTCGTAATAGCTGCCACCGAAGAGGAAGCCCCAGCCCTCGGGACTCCAATTGTCATTCCAGGGGAAGAAACCCAGCCGGGCATACTGCTGGCCGCTCTTCACCGCCAGCCGCTGACCGATGGTCGTGAACTCCTCCAGTGTCTTTGGTGCGCTGGTGGGGATCCCCGCTTGCTGGAGGTGGCTCGTATTGACGTAGATCATGCGGGTGTCCGTGGAGTACGGCAGACCATACAGCTTGCCCTTGAGGGAAACCATGGCCCAGCACCAGGGCTGGTAGTCCCCGACGCCAATCCCGGCCTGTTGGGCCCTGGCGCTGATATCCTGCATCACGCCTCGCGCGGCGGCAGCCGGGAGCAGGATGCTATCCCAAATGGCCACGTTGGGTGGCGTCCCCGCCGCCACGACGGCGGGAAGCTTCTGCAGCATGTCGCCATAGCTCAGGGAGGTCAGCTCGACCGGGCTCTGGGGGTAGGCCTTCTGGAAGTCGGCCAGCCGCTGCACCCAGGCATCGTAGCTCGGATCCGTCTTGCCGAACGCCCAGAAGGTCAGCGTCGCCGCGGTCCCAGGGCTGGCGGTTGTCGCGGAGGAAGAGGCGGTGGTCGTCGCAGCAGCGCTCACTGACGCGGTCGTCGCCGTTGTGCTGGCCGGCTCCGTCGCTGTCGCTGTTCCCGATGCGGCAGCACTGGCCGGCGCGGGGCTGGCCAGAGATGCCGATGACGCGCTGGAGACCGCGGAGGAGCTCGTCGCGGGCGCGGCGCTCGGCGTCGCGGCGCTGGTTGACGTTGCCTGGCTGGCCGTCGCCGGACTCGCCGCTCCGGTCGAGCTGGTCGCCGATATGGTAGCGGCGCCGCCACAGGCGGCGAGCAGGGAGCCTGCCGCGCCGGTAGCGGCCAGGACACCGAGCGTGCGGAGCATGCGGCGCCTGGTCGCTGGCTGAGAGAGCGATCGTGCCATGCTTGCGTCCTCCTTTGACCTGCCCCCCGACTTGGCGGAGCAGCGTATGGCGTGCCAACCGAGGCCTGAACGCCTCCACGGCCGTTGATATCCCCGCAATATATCAACCGATCGTTCACCTGTCAAGCAGTGGTCTCGACCCTGCTTGCTGACCAAGCATCCCTGTGCGGACGGTTTAGCGATCGGTTGGCCCCGCCTCGTCCTCCGCCCGCCGGAGCAGCGCTCGCATGTAGCTGATGGTGTAGGCGGCGCCCAGGCGGGGATCGTCACCCATGCGTGGGATGTGGTCTGGGATGGCCACGCCGCGGAAGCGGGCCTCCTGCATGGCCTTCATCACCTGGTACATGTCCTGGTAGCCGTCGTCGACGAACGTCTCCACGAAGTGCGGCAGCGGCTTGTCGACGTTGCGGAAGTGGACTTTGAACAGCTTCTGCTGCTCGCCGAAGGAGCGGATGGCCTCGATGGCGTCGACGCCCCAGACTTCGCCGCCCTCCAGCCAGCAGCCCACACACAGACAGACGCCGACGTTGGGGCTGTCGGCGATCGCCAGCGCGCGCTGGTAGTTGGCGAAGGTGCTGAAGAGGCGGGGCACGCCGCCCAGGCGAACGATCGGTGGGTCGTCGGGGTGGATGCCGATCATCACTCCCTCGTTCTCCGCCACGCGGGCAACCTGGCGGATGAAATGGGTATAGTTGTCCCAGACTTCCTCGTCGCTGTACTCGCGCTCGTTAGTCACCGGCAACGAGTAGGTCTTGTTCTGCCAGCGTCCGCTGGTCGCTTTGGCCAGGTCGAAGCCGCGCGCCCGCGCCCCGCCGCGCGTCTCTTCGGGATCGGTGCTCCAGATACCGTTGGGCATATGGGCGTAGGTCGTGTAGGGGATGCCGGCAGCCCCGAGCGACCGCAGATGCCGCTTGTACTCCTCCACCTTGGCGTCGCGGTTGGGCAGCGCCAGCACGATAGCGTCCTGGTTGTGGACGTCACTGTTGCCAAAGCCGTAGACGGTGAGGCCGTGCTCGGCAAAGAGCGCTTTCCGGCTGGCGTAGTATTCAGCGCTGGACTTGGACGCGTCCGTCCAGAGCACCACGTGCTCCACGCCCATCTGCCGGACGAACTGCAGATCCTGCTCGCGCGGCTCCGGCGACATCTGCGCGGCGATCTTGATCCCCGGCGCGATGCGCTCCAGGGGGCTGGCGCGTGTGCCGGTCTCAGTGGTAACGGTCATCACAAGGTTCCTCTCCTGTGCCATCGGCATGTATGGGCACGGCGATTGTAGCGCACGGGGTGACAGGGCTGGCGGATGTTGGGAGCGTGGTGCGACCTCGCAACGTCGGGGCTTGATGACACGACTGCCATGGCGTATAGTGGAATCATCGATTCAATCAACGAATAGCAGGTGAGTCCGACGGGTCTGCCGGTGAGGGCGGCCGTGATGGGGCCGTCGCCGGCGATGCATTGGGAAACTGCCCATGGGACATCGACCACACCGTTGCGATGAAGGTAGTCTCGCGACGAGTATGCCCACCGACCATGTGTTGCCGCGCCGGGCGCTGCTGCTGTGGGCCACAGCACTCGCTGCCAGCGGCACGTCTCTCCTGACTGCGTGCGCCGGCCACACGAGCTCGCGGACTACGGCGACGGCTGGGAGCATCACTGCCAGCGTTGCAACGTCGTCACCGACACAGGCGCCGGCCACCGGGGGGACAACGGGGGCTGCCATCGATAGCGACGCGACCACAGCCAGGTCATCAACGGCTGCTCCCGCTACTAGTACGGCGCCACAGCGCACCGGCGTCACTACCATTCAGTTCTGGCAACCCTTCTCAGGTCAGTTTCAGTTGGATGGCTTGAAGAAGGTGCTCGCATCCTTCGAGCAGGCGACACCTTCGGTCGCCGTCACGATGACCGTCGACAATAACGACAAACTGATCGCCGCCGTTGCCGCCGGTACGCCGCCCGATACGGTCGAGCTCGCCGATAGCGACGTCATCCAGTTCGGCAAACGGTCTGCCCTGCAGCCCCTGGACGACCGCATGGCGCAACAGCAACTCAAGAATATGTACGAACCCTCCCAGTTGGCCGAGGTAGACTGGCGCGGCAAATCCTACGGCCTGCCGGTACTGGACAATGAGCTTCTCCCTTTTACCCTGTGGAACAAGAACCTCCTCCAACAGGCCGGACTACCGCCCGACCAGCCGCCGGCGACTCTGGCGGCGATGCTGGACGCCGCCAAACGGCTGACCAAGCTGGCGCCGGACGGCTCGATCACGCAACTGGGGTGGGAGCCGCTGGCCGAGGTCGGCGGTAATTTCCTGGACTACTGGGCCCCGGCCTACGGCGTCACCTGGTTCGACGCCGGCAAACAGCAGATCAACCTGATACAGCCTGGCTTGCTTTCGGCGCTTGATTATCTGAAGGCGGCCTACCAGGAACTGGGCCTCACGCCGGACCTGCTGAAAGCGTTCCGGGCCAAGTATCCCCAATGGAACGCGGCGAAGGGCGGGACAGCTCAGGGCGTGGAGGCCATGAAGATCAGTTCCTCGGTAAGCGTCGGTACACTGGCACACAACGCTCCCGGCGTGCCCATCGGCACGGGCTGGGCGCCGCCGGCCCAGGAGGGCCGGACCTTCGTGACGTTGGGCGGTGGGGGCAACCGTAGCGTTTGCCTCCCGGTTGGCGCGGCCCGACCCGACGCCGCCTTCATCTTCATGCGCTATCTCGCCACGCCGGCAGCGAGCCAGGTGGTTTTCGACGAAATCGGCTGGCTGAACTACAATACGGTGGTCGCGCAACAACTCAATATCTCGCAGGTTCCTTCGATGCACTTCATCCTTGAGGCGGCACAAAAAGCCCAAACGGTGGTTACGACACCAATACTGCCGATTGACACCAGCAGCGTGGCAAAAGGTGTCGCCGCGGTGATCGCCGGCCAGCAGAGCGCCCAGGATATGCTGACCCAGGTAACGCGCCAGCTCCAGGGCGCGCTCGATCAGGCAAACACCGCGACCTAACCGCCCCGGGCGTCTTGACGAGCGCCCCCGAACGGGTATATATTGCTTGACATGATCAATCAATGCGGCCAAGGGAGAGCGGACTTCACTCCTGAAACGGCCGCGGGAAAGACGAGGAGAGGCAATGATTAAGGGAATCGGCCACGCTGCTTTCGGCGTACGGGATATCGAGAAGTCCTTGCACTTCTATTGCGATATTCTGGGCTTTCAGCAGGCGTTTGAGTTGAAGAATGTCAACCCGAACCGGCCGCCGAGCGACATACCGCAGATCTACTACCTGTTCATCGGCAACGGGCAGTTTGTGGAACTCTTCCCCGCTCCAGCCGGCGCCGGCAATCCGGACGGTACAGAGCGGCCAGCGGGCAACAGTGGAAGCTACCGCCACCTGCAGTTCGAGGTAGACGACATGCAGCGCACCATCGCTGACCTGGAGTCGCGCGGCTTGCCGCCCTCTCCTAATCCGCCGCGCCTCGGTAAAGACGGCAACTGGCAGTACTGGATTACCGACCCCGACGGCAACCGCTTTGAGTTGATGCAAACCATGCCGGATAGCCTGCAAGCCGGGGCCATTGCCCGCCTCCAACCAGGAAATAGCCGGTGAGCTCAGAACCCTTACCGCCCGAACCCTTACTGTTGGAGAAGTCATAAATGGCCCGCGTTCGTACCAATGTTCATCCCTCCCAGTGGCGCGGCGGCAGCTACACGCTGGAAGAAAAAGCCGCGTTGGCGGAGCAGTATGGCTACGACGGCTTCGACTGCGGCGTCGCCGACTTGCAACGGCATGCTGGTGGCGACATGAACGCCGTGCGGGACTGCCTCGCCAAGCATAAGGTGGAGCTGGCCAGCGTCACCGGGGTGCTCGGGGCGCCGCTCTTCGCGGCGGACGCCGAATGGGAAGCGGCCATTCGCCAGGTTGGGCGGCGCGCGAGCATTGCCGTCGCCGCCGGCGGGACGTACACGAACAGCGTGATCTTCAATCGGGCCGTGCAACCGAAAGAGGAACTCTGGCCGCAAACCGTCCGGCGGCTACGCCAGGTGGCGCAAGAATTGGACGGAGCCGGTGTGCGCCTGGGGATCAAATACCTTGGCGTGCGGTCGCTGCGGCCCGAACGCCCCTACGTCTTCGTCCAATCCCTGGCTGAAATCCTCCAGTTGTTCCAGGAAGCGCAGGCGCCGCGCCTGGGACTCATCATCGACGCCTACCATTGGTACGCAGCCGGTGATTCCCTAGAGGCAATTCGGCAATTGCCGGCCGAGCGCCTGGTAGCCTTTCACCTCAGCGACGCCAAGGATATTCCGCTGCCCGACCTTCAGGATCAGGAACGGCTACTGCCGGGCGAGGGCGCTATCCCATTGAAAGCGTTGCTCCAGGCAGCATTGGACGCCGGCTTCGACGGCTTCGACGGCCTGGAAGTGCTGGGCCCACGCGTGGCGGCAATGGACGCCGCGACCTATTTGCAAGACGGCATGGCGGCACTGCGCACGGTTTTGCCCCACTGGCGGGGACTTCCTAACAGGTCTGTGACTGCGTCCCAATGATGAGGGTTGGTCCCCGATCAACCCATCGTGCCCTTACCGGCAGCAGTATCAGGACAGGACGGCAAGCATTGGCGATGGGCGATACCTACCGTGGCATCAACCATCGGGCCGTCAAGCTGCGCAACCGTGCCACCGTCTTCCGCATCGTCCGCGATGTCGGGCCAATCGCCCGCGTCGACCTGGCGCGGCAGACCGGCCTCAACGCTGCCACCGTTACCAACATTGTCGACGAGTTGCTGGCGGCCCATCTCGTCGAAGAGACCGGCCAGGGTAAGTCACGTGTCGGCCGGCGGCCGATCTTCCTGGAAGTTAACCCGACCGCCCGGCTGACGCTGGGGCTCGACCTCGCCCGAGATTCGATCACCGGAGCCATCGTCGACCTCGCCGGTCGCGTGGTGGAACGGTTTGCCGAACCAGCCGGACCCTGGCTGGATGGAGGCGTGGTGCTATCGACGGTTGAGGAGATGGTGGGGCGGCTGCTGGCGGTGCTGCCCGCCTCTGACCGCCGCGCGCTACTGGGCATCGGCATCGGCGCCCCCGGACGCGTCAGCTTCAGCAGCGGTCGTTACCTGGCGCCGCCAGCCTACGGCGCCTGGGACGGTCTAGCCCTGCGCCAGGAGGTTGCCGCCCGCTTCGGCCTACCCACCTTCTTCGACAACAACGGCAACACCAGCACACTGGCCGAGCTGTGGTTCGGCGCCGGACAGGGTATCGCCAACTTCGCACTCATCACCGTCGGAACCGGCGTCGGCGGCGGGCTGGTAGTCGATGGCGACCTCTATCGCGGAGCACACGACCTGGCCGGTGAGCTAGGCCACATGAGCGTCAACCTGGCCGGGCCGCGTTGCGCCTGCGGCAACTACGGCTGCCTGGAGATGTACGTCGCCGTGCCGCGCATTCTGGCGGCGGTTCGCGCTGCCTTGACGACCGGTGAGCCGTCGCTGCTGCGCGCCGAGGGCCACGCTGCCGGCGCACTGACGCTGGACGACGTCATATCCGCTGCCGGCGCCGGCGATGCGCTGGCCGGCCGTATCCTGGCCGACGTCTCGCGCCACCTGGCAGCGGCACTGGTCAACCTGCTGCATGCCTTCGACCCCGAGCTCATCTTGATCGGCCGTGACCTCGCCCGCGCCGGTAGCCTGCTGCTGGCGCCGGTACGCCAGGAAGTCCAGCAGCGAGCGATGGCCATGCTGCGCGAGCACTTTCGTCTGGAGGTCGCCGCCCTGCCGGATGCCCCCGTCATCGGCGCCGCCACACTCGCCGTGCGCGAATTCTTCCAGGCTCCCTTACCCGATCGCCGCAAGATCGTGGCCTAGCGTATCCCCGAATAGAAAGAAACACCGGGGTGTGCCTCGACAAACCGCAAGTCCTGCTCGCGCGGCTCTGGCGACATCTGCGCGACGATAGTTGAGTAAGGGTGACGTGCAGGTATACGTGACGATAATCGCATCCGGCGCTCCACCCGCCCGTAAACGGGCGGGCTAAGTCTACAAAGCCGCCTCAAGGCGGCTGGGTTACGATGCCGTATGCCTTTGAGATAGCCCAGCCGGCTGCAGCCGGCTTCGTAATCTTAGCCTGCTCCTTTAGTGGCAGGCGCATTGCCAGCACAGTCACCGGCAGAGCCTAATGCCCGGTCCCCTGGTAGCGGACAAGACCGCTCTTCCAGAGACGGCTGACGACGAGCGCCACGACCGGCCCGGCCAGCGGTGAGAGATAGGCGAGCCACGGCTGCGCGCTGGGCTTGCCCAGGAGCACGACCGCCGGGTAGTAGCTGATGTGGAGGCGGCTCTAGCCTATGCCGAAGCGATCCCAGGGGAGATGGCTGCCGAGGAAGCCCAACAGGAGCGCGCGCTCCTGGACCTGCTCGTCGCGCGGTGAGCGGGCTGAGCATCCTCGTCTATGCCACAGGCTGTGTATTTGCGCCTCAATGTGTTTGAGTTCAACGCCGGGGCGCGTGCCTTCTACGAGCGGCTTGGCTACCGCACGACATCACGTGAGTTGCTCAAACCGGTGGGAGAGAGTACCGAGCGTCCTGGTTCCCGTGGATCCGATTGCCTCTAAGCGACGAACGTGTGTACGGTCGCCACGACATTATGGTATGAAGTCAGCAGCAAACTCGTTAGCCCCGACGGGACGAGACAGGGGCGGCAAGTGCGTAGGCCACGACACCGGGCAGTTTGCCAAATGTGGCGCTTGATAGAGGCTGATCGTCACACAGCCGCGAGTGTGATGGGCGAGGGAGGCACGGAATGAGCACCCAGGTAACAGTAACGCTGTCAGACGATGTGTATGGTCGTGCGGAGCGGCTCGCGCAGGTGAGTCGCCGCGACGTATCAGACATCCTAACAGAGGCCATCGTGGCATCGCTGCCCCAGCTTCGCCTGCGGAGGGAATCGCGGCCGCCCGTCGAATCGCTGGCCGACGAGCAGATAGTTGAGCTGGCAGATCTCCAATTGACACCTAATCAGGACAAGCGACTCAGCGCCCTATTGCAGCAGCAACAAGCCGGCATCATCACCGAGGTCGAACGGTCTGAATTGTCCGCCCTAATGCAGGTTTACCAGGAAGGTCTACTGCAAAAAGCGCAGGCTCTTCACGAGGCCGTGCGCCGGGGATTGCGTGAGCCAATGCGCCCCTGAGTGCCGATTTCCGCGACGCTTCGGGAGCGAGTCCGCGAGCGAGCAGACGACCGATGCGGTTATTGCCGCAGTTCGCAACGCTACGTCCTTGGCATGTTGGAGATGGATCATATCATCAATCACAGGTTGTCCGGCCGTGACTGCCGTTGGGCGCTGTTACCGTGGGCCTACCGGAATATCCGGGCCAGAGCCATCGTCACGCTGGGGAATAGCGGGCAGGCCAGTACGTCATCGGACTCCAGCATACCCACCTGCACGAGCCGGCCGTCGCGATGCTCGAACTGCCGGACCGTGCGCGCGTTCGTATCCAGCAGCCAGTAGTACCGAACGCCATTCCGCTCGTACGCGTTGAATTTGTCGCCGCCGGGCGCGTCGAACTTGGCGGTAGTGGGTGAGAGCACTTCGACCACAAGATCCGGTACGCCGACAACGCAGGGCGGGCCGTCCTCGCCAGCATCAAGGATGGCCTCCCGGTCCGCGATCACGAAGAAGGCATCCGGCTTGAAGACGTCTTCGGCATTCAGCCCGCGCTGAGGATAATCGAGCGCCACCATGCGGTCGCCCCCGGCTCGGCCGAATCCGGCTTCTTCCGCTGCCCACACGAGTGCGCCCATGGCCAGTGCGACATGCATATGTGGGTCGCGTGGGCTCGAATGCACCACCAGCTCGCCTCCGATCAGCTCGTGCCACTCGTGGGTGCCGGCGAGCTCCAGATCCCCGGCCAGCTCCAGGAATTCCATCAGCCTGTAGCGTTTGCGGATCAACGTGGCTACCATAGGTCGCTCCTCAACGTGGGTTGGCACGCAATGTCGTGCCGGACGTACCTCCCCGCTGCCGACCGGGTACGCGCAGTATGCCATGGACCGGGCTGAGCGCATCGGGAGTTCGGATACGAACGAGTGCCCACCCGTCCACCCTAATGCGCCCCCGGTAGCTTGTCCGGATTGGCTTCCCAGGAGAAACGCTCCGTGTTCAGCCGTTTCGCCAGCCCGCTCGGCCCATTGACCCACGTCCAGTAGCCGTCGGTGAAGGCGGTCCAGTTATCGGACTTGCGCCAGACCAGCAGGCCACGCGCCGTGTGCTGGAGGGCGTCGCCGCTAGCGCTGTAGGCTTGATTGTCGACGCAGCCTCCGACATCGGCGGGGTCGAGCTCGTGCAGCGTCTTGAAGCCGAGGACGTATTGGCAGGCGGCAGCCGGCGCGGCTGGAGCGAAGGAGGGACTGGCACCCGGCAGGCTGCCAGTCCCCTGCTGCCCGGCCAGGCGGGCCGCCACCGGCCGGAAGGGCGGCAAGGTGGCCGGGCTGTCGTTCTGCGCCGGTTGCACGGCGCCACTAGCGCCGGTCTCGACCAGGACTACCGGCGTCCCGCCGATGAGGTAGGCCTTGGGGTTGTCGAGGTCGGTGTGCATGGTGGCACCGGGTAGGGTGAGCCCGTAGCTGCCGTTGCTCGCGCTGAGCGAATGGAAGGCGCCGCTCGGACCGCCGGCCTGGGCCGGCCCGTTGCCGGCGGCAGGAACGTGGGCGGTGATGCCCATGGGAGCGGCATCCCAGAGGACCGAGACGCGGGTACTGCCCTCGTCGAAGACGACCTCGCGCAGGTCGCCCGGAGCGAACAGCGTCGCGCTCTTGAGGTTGGCGAAGTACCGAGCGGCGACCTGGAAGGCGAAGTATTCCGGTCGCTTGGCGTAGTCGGCGCGCACCAGCGCCTCGCCGTTGACCACGTCGCCGTCGCCATCCTTCATCTTGTAGACCTCGATCTTCGGGCTGCCCGCCGCCAACCCCATAGCGATAGCCTCCAGAAGATAGTTGCCCTGCTCGGCCAGGGTCGAGCGCATCTGCGCTGGCGTGCCGTTGGGCGTGTTGACGTTGACCGCGTCGTCATAGGGGATGACATTGGTCTCGGTGATCCAGATGGCCTTGTCGAATCCCTTCTCCTGCATGAACTGGTGATACAGCGTCGGGACGGTGTAGAGGTCTTCGGGATTGGTGTAGAGGTTCAGGGCGGCGATATCGAAGTATTGTTGGTGCGCGGCAGCAGTGGGATCGGCGGCGACCTGGGCCAGGAAGCGGCTGAACCACTGCTCACGCTGCATGTGGATGTCGGTCCAGTAGGTGACCGCGGCGTCGGAGATCTGCACGTTGGGGTTGACCTCGTGGGCGTTGAGGTAGGCCACCTTGAGCAATTGGTAGTAGTCGGCCGGCGTCCCCGACCACAGGTAGTAGGCGGCGTTGGGGGCATCCGGCGTGATGTCCGGCTCGTTCCAGATGATCCAGGTGTCGATGTGCCCGGAGTACATCTGGACTACCTGGCGCACGAACTGGCCCCAGTAATTGTCGGGATCGTTGTAGGCCAGGTTGAGGTTCTTCGGCGGCGACTTCCCGCCCTGGGCAGGATCGGCCGCCGCCCAATCGGGAGTGTTCACCAGGACACC
Organism: uncultured Chloroflexota bacterium; assembly: GCA_937967325.1. Taxonomy (GTDB): domain Bacteria; phylum Chloroflexota; class UBA4733; order UBA4733; family UBA4733; genus UBA4733. The sequence goes on along the minus strand of CALBSQ010000315.1, from coordinate 10,085 downwards.
GACCACCTGGACGCCGTGCGACCGTTCCTGATCGACGTAACTCAATGGCAGGTAGAAGGGGTTGAGGGCATGGCCAGGTCCGTCCTGTAAGCCGCGCCACCAGAAGGTCAGCCGCTCCCAGCGCACGCCGGCGTCGTAGGCGAGCGAGGTCTGGTTGGTGCGAAAAGCCTCGACTGCTCCCAGCCGGCCGTTCAGATCGGTGGCAGCGCCACCGGGGACGACGGCTGCCGACAAGACGCGGGACGTGGGACTGGCAGGCGCGGGCGTCGGTGGCGCCGCGGCGACCGGTGCGCAAGCGAGCAAGGTCCAGATGAGTAGCAGATAGGACAGGACGATCGGCCTCGGTATCGCTCGTCGTGGCATGCGGCTCTTCCTAGATTCTGCAGACCATGATACACCATAACCGTCAGGTTGTCAGATAGGATGCCCTCGCAGTCAGAGGGTTGGAGCGCACACGAACGCTCGAGACACCGGGAGCAACCGATCTCTCGTTCCGAGTGGTGAAATGAGACCACTGCACGATCGCTGGTAGGTTGGCACGGGGATCGAGAATTGGCGCTTTGCCTCACCCCTTGGCGATAGTCAGCGCCGCTTGGCGACCCGGTTCGGTCCGATCGTGGGGTCCGGCGCTGCTGCCCAGGTGGCCGGTGTGGCGCGCGTACCAGGCGACCCCGACAACGCCCAGCGCGCACAAGGCCGCCATGAGCATCACCATCGACTGCACCCCGACACTCGCCGCGAGCACGCCCACCAGCAAGCCGCCGATCGGCGTCGTGCCGGCGAAGAGCAGGAAGTACATACTCAGCACACGGCCCCGCAGCTCACCCGGCGCATTGAGCTGCAGGCGGGTATTGGCGCTGGAGCTGAACATGATGCTCGACACGCCCAGCAGGACGAGCAGCCCGAGCGTGACTGGGGCCCAGGGGGAAAGCCCGATCATGAACAGCAGGAGAGAGAAGGCCGTACCGGCGACCAGCAGCAGGGGCAAGGAAGTCCGGCGCGCATAAGCGACGCCGAGCGCCCCCGCCAGGGATCCGAGGCCCATGGCGGAGAGGAGCAGGCTGAAGCCGGCCGCCCCGAAGTGCAGTACGTACTTGGCAATCAGCGGCAGCACCGTGTTGAAGTTGTAGCCGAACGTCCCCAGCGTCCCCACCAGGATCAGGATCAGCAGTACCTCCGGCGTATGCAAGGCGTAGCGCACCCCCGCCCCGAGTTGGGTGAACATGGGCTCGCTCGCCTTCGGGGTAGGTTGGCGGTATAGCTCGTTCGAGCGCATCATCAGCAGGGCCACCAGTAGGGCCAGAAAGCTGATGGCGTTGAGCAAAAAGCCGCCGCCGATCCCAAACACACTGATAGCCACGCCGGCGATGGCCGGCCCTATGATCCGCGCGGAGTTCATGAGCGAGCTGTTAAGGGCGATCGCGTTCTGCAAACGCTCCCTCCCGACCAGCTCCATCACGAACGATTGCCGGGTAGGGTTGTCGAACGCATTGATCACGCCGTAAACAAAGGCCAACGCGTACAACTGCCAGAGTTGAATGGCGTGGGTTAGGACGAGGATCGCCAGCAACAACGCCTGCAGGGCGGCCAGCGACTGGAGGCAGAACACCGCCCGGCGCTTCGGCAAGCGGTCGGCCAGGACGCCGCCGAACAGGGTGAGCAGCGTTACCGGCAGGAACCGCAACATCGTCAGCGTGCCCAGCGCCACCGGCGAGTTGGTCAACTGGAGCACCAGCCAGGCCTGGGCGATGTTTTGCATCCAGGTGCCGCTCACCGACACGAGCTGACCGATGAAGTACAGACGATAGTTGTAGACCGCAAGGGAGCTGAACGTCCGCTGGAGCCCGGCGATCACGGCGTCGCCTCGCCGCGCGACGCCTCCGGGGACGCCGGCCGCCGCTCGATAGCCATTGCGAGGCGCTCCAATGCCGCGGTGACCGGCCCCAGGTCGTCGCCCAGCGCCTCCGCCAGGTCGGCCAGATAGGCACGATTACCCTGGCGGATCTCCCCCACCGCCGTCTGCCCTTCGACCGTCAGGGAGAGCGGGATGCTGCGGCGGTCGTCGGCCCGCTGGCCCCGCTCCACCAATTCAGCGCGCACCAGCTTGTCGACCAGCTCGCTAACGGTGGCGGACGTGACACCGAGATCGGCCGCCAGAGTGTGCGTGGCCAGCCCGGGCTGGGCGCGCAGCAGAAAGAGGAGGCGCAGCTTGGGCAGGGAGAGGCCCCGCTCTTCCCAGGCGCGCAGCCGCAGCAAGTCCAAGTTATGCACGATCGCCCAGTAGGCGCGTCGGAACCGATCGCTGCGCTCTTCCACAGGTCTAGTATATGGCATCACCTAACCATTTGGCAGTACCTAACCACGCGGCGCCGGATCGTTTGCCAGCGGCGGGCTAGTCCAGGGGCCGGCGTGGGCGCCCTTACCGGGACATGAGGGCAAACCGGGCAAGTTGGGAGGATTGGCCAGACCCTTGTGGAGTGCGAAGGCGGCGGCCGCGGCCCGATTTGGGGCGCCCGTCTTGCTCAAGATGCTGGCAACGTGGCTGTTGACCGTCTTGACGCTGACCACGAGCTCCGCTGCGATCGCCGTGTTACTCCGCCCGGCGACGATCAGGCGCAGGACCTCCACCTCGCGCTCGGACAGGCCCGCCGGGTAGGTGGGTCTCGCTACTGAGCGCCGAGCCGCCGTCCCCGTCAGCCCGGCTTGTACCGTCTCCGCGTCTGGTGAACGGAGGAGGCCGTCGCGCAGCGTCTCATCAGCCAGCGTCGCCGCACACTGCTCCAGGAGAGCGAGCGCGGCGACGTAGGCGGTGTTCGCATCGCGCCAGCGGTGCTGCCGCTCACGCACCTGCCCAAGGACGGTACTCCCTTGCCAGCGCAAGGGTGGGTTGCCGATTTGATCGGCCAGCCGTAGACCCTGGTACAACGCACGCTCCGCCTCCTCGACGTTGCCGGCCTGCAGCCAGGCCCGCGCTTGCAGCAACCTGGCACGAGCGAGGTGCTTGGACGCGGCCAGCGTCGTGGCGAGCTCCGCCGCGCGCCCGGTAGCCTCCAGCGCCTGGGCCGCCTGACCGCGCGCCAACGCAAGGGCAGCGGCCGCCAGTGCCGCGCGTGTGCGCACCCGCTGCGCGCAGTGGATGTGGCCGGCAGCGTGCGCCAGCAACTGCTCGACCTCCGCCAGGTGAACGGCCGCGTCGTCGCTCTGCCCGAGCGCCAGGCAGTCGGCCGACAGGTTGAGGAGGGCGTGACAGAGCGCCTCGCCATCCTCCGGCAGCTCGCGCCGAGTGTCCTCGAGCGCCTGCGCGTTCCAGGTCGACGCGATCGCTGCCAGGCCCAGCTCGCCGTAGAGCCAGCCCTTCGTATTCAGGAGCCGGACTCGCGTGTGCTGCTCGCCACTCGCCTCCGTCAACCGGAGCCCTTCGTCCGCCGCGGCGAAGGCTTCACGGTACTGCCCCAGTCCTCCGTGAGCGAGGCCCAACCGCCAGTACACCCCCGGAAGGGAGAGGGCTTCCTGACCGATGTGCGCCGCGTCGCGCGCCTCGCGGGCGAGCGCCAGCGCCCGCTGCCAGCTCGCGGACCAGTTCTCGAGGAGCGAGAGATGCTGCAGCGCCTGCGACAGCACGTCGGCGGAGTCGGGAGCTCTCGCCAGCTCGGCTGCACGCTCCAGATGTCGTCGTGCCGGGGCGAGCTGTTCCTGGTAGAGCTGGAGGTGGCCAACCGCCCATTCGCACCGCGCCTGCAACGCTGGGATGGCAGCCGCGTTGGCGAGCGCCAGGGCCTCCGCAGCCAGACGCATCGCGTCCTCCTGCCGATACTGGCGAATCCGCGCGACACTGGACCAGTAACACGCTCGCGCTTTCGTCACCGTCTCGCCAGTCGCGTCCGCCAACTGGCGCAACAGCGCGAACTGGCGGTCCGCGGCAGCGTGCTGCCCAACGACTAGGTAGAGCGCGCCGAGGGCCTCGTGCAGTCGGGCGGCCAGGGCGGGCTCCGCCAGCATGGGATGCTCGTCGAGCAGGTGGAGCGCCTGCTCGTAGTGCGCAATCGCGGCATGACTGGCGTGGCCGTCACGCGCTGCGTCACCGGCCCGCACCGCCCAGGAGAGCGCCCGATCCCAAGCCTCGCCGGCCAGATAATGGCGAACTAGCGCCTCCGCCCGACCAGCGGACAGCGCCGGCGGGTCGGCCTCGAGCGCCGCGGCCACCTGCAAGTGCCAGCGCTTGCGGCGGCGCGCCAAAAGCCCGTCGTAGATCACGTCGCGCAGCAAGGCATGCACGAAGGCGTAGCATTCCTCTACACCGCTCACTTCGACCAGCAGACGCGCGTCCAGCGCCGCGTCGATGACCGGCAGCAGTCGCGCTTCCTCCCACCCCAACGTCTGTTCTACTACGCGGAGCGGAAACTCCTGCCCGGTCACCGCGGCGACCTGCAAGAACTCGAGGGCGCCTTCGGGCAAGTGGCGGAGGCGGCTGGCGACAACCTGCCGGACCAGTGGCGGAATCGTCGCGATGGCGGCCAACGCCTCGGCAGCGCGGGGCCGACCTGCCGGCGGCCGACCCGCCGGCGAAAGGCGACCTTGTTCCTCGAGCAGATGGAGAAACTCCCCCAGGAAGAACGGGTTGCCGCCGGTGCGCGCGTAGAGCTGGGCGGCCACCTCCTCCTGGCCGTCCCCAAGGTCGCCGAAGCGCGCTTGCAGAAGCAGCGCCACCGACGGAGGGTCCAGCGGCGTGATCGCCAGCCTGGTCCAGGGCGCCTCGCGGAGGAGCACCGGCAGGTAGTCGCTAAGGCCGCGGGATTGGTCGACGTCTTCCGGACGGTAGGTGACGAGCAAGCCGACGGGCATGTCGACGGCCGTGCGGGCGACGTAGCGGAGCAGCTCCAGGCTGTCGCGATCTGCCCAGTGGATGTCCTCGAGCAGCAGGAGGACCGCCCGGCGTCGCGCGGCCGCAAGCAGCGCCGTCGCGGTCGTAGCAAGAAGCTGGAATCCGGCGTCCAATCGGGCCGAGCCGCCAAACAGCCGAGGCAGCCTGGACAGCTCGATCGCCTGGGCCGCGGCGGCAGCACTCAGGATCTCCATCCATGGCGCGAAGGGGGTGGCGTCGCGTAGTCCGTCGCAGGCCCCGCCGAGCACCAGTACACCGGCACGGCGCGCGTAGGCCGCCGCCCAGCGGAGCAGGGCCGTCTTGCCGACGCCGGCGTCGCCGGCGAGGAATAGCAGGCTCCGCTCGCCTTTGCTTAGGAGGTCGACGGCCAAGCGCAGCGCCTCCTGCTCCGCCCGGCGGCCCACCAGCGTCGTCCGGTCCCCGCTGGCCGGCCCATCGGGCGGAGGAGCTGCCTTCCTCTCACCGGCCGCGTGGGACGGATCACCCGACACACCAGCGGGTAGCGACCGACCGATATAACGGCGGCGCGCGCCACCGTTGTCGTGCCAGTAGGCGTACCAGTATGGTCCATGACCGGGGCCGGTGGCGCAGGATTGGCAGGAGAGCTTGCCACAGCGCCGGAATTCCTGGCGGTAGGTCACGCCTTCGTCAGGCAGCGTATCACCCACCGGCCGACCTCCCCTTGTCGCCAGCCGTCGAAGCCCCGGGATTCCACACAAGAGTAGGGGGCAGCCGCGCACAAGTCAACCACGCCAAGGGGGCCGGATTACACAAGACGATCCGAGACGCGCCGTTTCGCACCATGCGCGGTGCGAATCACGATTCGTCAATTGTCCCGATGCGTAAAGCCGCCATTTGGCGCAGGATAGAGACAGCGGCGGCCGGGCCATAGCAGTCCGGGGCGGCGCCACGGGTAGGGATAGTTCCAGAAGGAGTGAACCGCCATGACCAGGGAGCAAGTGTACCGGCAGATCGAGGGCGTGTTCGGGCTGGTGCCCAGCATGTTCAAGGAGGTCCCCGACTCATCGTTGGAACTGGAGTGGCAGCTCTTCAAGCGCGTGCAGTTCGACGAGGGTCCCGTTCCCAACAAGTACCGCGAGCTGATCGGCGTAGCAATCGCCGCCGCGACCAAGTGCCGCTACTGCAGCGTCTACCATACAGAGGTGGCCAGGCTGAACGGCGCGACCGACGCCGAGATCGAGGACGCGGTCCATTACGCCAAGTCGAGCGCCGGCTGGAGCACCTACATCAATGGGCTGCAGCTCGACTACGACCAGTTCAAGGCCGAGGTGCTGCAAGCCTGCGAGCACGTGCGCTCCTTGCAGCGTGAGCCGGTATCGGCGTAGGCAGTCGATGCGCCGGTCGCCCGGCGTCCACCGGGCGACCGGCTAGATGGAGGAAGGCGATGCTAGCGATCAGCGATTCGGTGCCGGAGCGGTTCGTGGCGGCGCTGAAGGAGCGCGACCTCAGGGCAGCAATGGCGTTGTACGTGCCGGACGCCCGGTTCGAGGCGCACGTCCCCGGCTGGGACGTGCTCGTGGACCAACCGGCCGAGATCGGCGCGTTACTGGACGACTTTCTCATCGGACGTGATGCGTTTCGGGTGCTGCGCTACCAGATCGTTCGAGAAGGGGAGACCGCAGCATTGCGCTGCGATCTACAGTGGCGCGACGCCGAAGACGGCGCTCCTTGTCGCTGCTATCAGAGCCACTTCTTCGATCTGGCGGGGGAGCAGATCTGCTTCCACACGATGTACTGCGCTGGGGTGCGCGTGCAGCGACCCGAAGCGGTGGCACAACCGGCGTAGCCACAGGGAAACGAGGGGAGGAACCGATGAGCCCTGCGGATCTGCACGAGCCCGCGTCCTCGATTGAGGCGCTGCTGGCGCCCGAGCGTCTTGCTCGTCTGGAAGGACGATCGGTGGATCGGGTATCGCGGCAGGCCCTCGTCACCGTCGATGGGCTGTCCGGCGGCCACATCGAGCGCGTGGTCACCACCGGCGCGGATGGGGATCGCTGCTACGTCGTCAAGCGCTTCTCCCTGGCCGGCGACTGGATCATGCGGGCCACTGGCGATGAGGGGGGACGTGCGGCGATGGCCTGGCGATCGGGGCTGCTGGACCGGCTGCCGCCGTGCATCGACCACGCCACGATCGGCTGTGCCCATGACGGGGACGGGTGGGCGCTGCTGATGCGCGACATCAGCAGCGCGCTGGTCCCGCCCGGCGATGCGCCAATCACCGCGACGCAGCAGCAGCACTTCCTTACTCACATGGCAACCATGCACGCCGCCTTCTGGGGAGAGGCGCGATGGGCCGATCCCGACCTCGGCTTCTGCACGCTGCGCCAGCGCTACCTTGAGTTGTCGCCGGCGATGGCCGCGCGCGAGCGAGATGGTCGCGATGCCATCCCGCCCATGGTCGGCCTGGGGTGGAGCCTGCTCGAGGAAGCGCTGGCGCCGGACGTCGCCGCCGTCGTGCGCCCCTTGCTCGACGATCCCGAGCCGCTCTGTCAAGCGCAGGGCGCCTTTCCGCACACGGTCATCCACGGCGATTGGAAGCTGGGCAACCTGGGCCTGGCCGGCGACGGCGCCTCGTCGAGGACGGTGCTGCTGGATTGGGCCGTCGTCGGCGTCGCGCCCCCAGCGGTCGACCTGGCCTGGTATCTCGCGGTGAATGCTGCCCGGCTCCCGATAAGCCGGGAGGAAACGATCGCTACCTTCGAGCGCGCCCTGCGCGAGGCGATCGGTCGCCGCTTTGCTCGTGCCTGGTGGGAGCCGCACCTGGCATTGTCGCTGCTCGGCGGTTTCCTCCAACTAGGCTGGCCAAAGATCCTGGGCGCAGTTCGTGGCGACGGGGCGGTGCAGACACGCGAGCGCGACGAGCTCCGCTGGTGGTCTGAGCGGGTTAGCCAGGGCGCACGCTACCTGCCGGCGTGAGCCGGTGACAGCAGCAAGTGGGTGTGACGTAGCGCAGGCTGTCGCTGTCTATTGTCGGGCGACGCGGCAGACACGGCGCCCTTGCAGCATGGCTGCGACGATCAGGGCAGACTGGGCGTGATGGGTCTTCGCCGTCGCGACGGCAGCACACGCATTGCTAGCACACCCACGGCTCGTCGCCATGCGACCGGGAGCACTCGGTAGCCGAGGATGAGCAAAACGACGGCGAAGAGGTGGCGCAGGAGCGGGCCGTTGAGCGAGTTGGCCGTGCTGGCGCCGGCGATGCTTCCCGCCACTGCGCCGATTGCCAGCCAGGTTGCCGCCCGGCGGTCCACGTCGCCCCGGCGCACGAAGGTCCAGGTGCTCACCAGCAGCGACGGGACCAGCGCCGCCAGCGCGATACCCTGCGCGGCATGCTGCTCCTGATGCAGGACGATGACCAGCAACGGCACCAAGACCATGCCGCCACCGACACCCAGTATTCCGCTCAACGTGCCCGCTGCCGCTCCCACGAGGAGCGCCGCTACCACATAATCCGGCATGCTGATCGCTCCTTCTGTGAGGACCCCGCCCCCCACTCGCTACCTCGGCGAGACATTAGGCGCGCCAGAGCTGTGCCGCGCTCACGAGCACAAGCACGAAGAAGGCAACCTGCAATAGCGTGGTCGGGACGCGCACGACGAGGCGGACCGACAGCGCGGCGCATACTACCGCGCCAATTGCAATAGGCAAGGCAAAGCGCACGTCCACATGGCCGTGCCGGGCGTAGGTCAGATCCGCGGCGATCACCGTCGGCAAGATGACGGCAATCGATGTGGCTTGGGCGCGACGCTGGCTCAATCCGAAGATGCCGGCCAGCGCGGGGACGAAGATAACCCCCGTACCGGCGCCGAGGAGGCCGCCGAGGAACCCGGCTGCCACGCCAATGCCGAGTAGCAGACCAGCAGTCGCCGACGGACGCCGGCGACGCGAGTTGCTCAGCTCCACAACTTCCCCTTTTCGCTCGTGCCCAGCCACGCATGCATCCTCACTGCACCCTACCGGCGACCGCGCGTCCGCGCATCGGCAAAAGTACCGATTCGCCGGGGCCGCGACCAAGATTCGGCAGGGGATTCGGCTATGCTATGCCCCGCGGCGCCACCGACGATAGCCCGGCGCAGGTGACAAGGGAGAGCACATGGCACAGATTCGGCTGGCGCAATATGGCGTCAAGCACGGGCACGCGGCCGGCAAGGCAAGGGCCATGCAGACCAATTCCGACGTGGAGCTGGTGGGCATTTACGAGCCGGACCAGGCGCTCTGGCCGCGACTCCAGGAATCGCCGGCCTACGCCGGGATGCGCTGGCTGCGCTCGGCCGACGAGCTCCTGGGCGATCCCAGCATCGTCGCCGTGGCGATCGAAGGCGCGAACCACGAGAGCCTGGCCATGGCGCGGGAAGCGATGGCGGCCGGCAAGCACCTCTGGCTCGACAAGCCGGCGGGCGACGACTGGGACGACTTCCAGCAGCTCATCGCTGAAGCGCAGGCCAGGCAGCGCCAGGTGCAGATGGGCTACATGTTTCGCTACGCCCACGGCTTCCGCCAGATCGACCGTTGGGTGAAGGACGGCCTGCTCGGAGAGGTCTTCGGACTGCGTGCCCACATGTCCACCTGGCTGCCCGTCAGCTCCGCGGGCTCAACCGCCACCGCGCGGGCAGACATCGCCTCCCATCACGGCGGCGGTATCTTCTATGACCTCGGCGGGCACATGCTGGATCAGGTGATCTGGCTGCTGGGCCGGCCGGAGCGCGTCACCTCGTTCCTGCGCAATGACCAGACGCCGGAGACGCCGGCGTTCGCCGACAACACGCTGGCCGTCTTCGAGTTTGCCCGCGCGATGGCGACGGTAGACATCGCCGCCATGGAGAGCCGGCCCACGGCACGCCGGTTTGAGGTGTATGGAACCCACGGCAGCGCCATCCTGGAGCCGTTCGAGCCGGCGGCGCAGCTCCGGCTCTGCCTGGAAGCGGCGTCCGGCAGCTATAGCGCCGGGGCACAAGCCGTACCGGTCCCCGTTCAGACTCGCCAGGAGATGTACGAGTTGGAGCTGGCCGCCTTCGTAGAGACGCTGCGCGGCCAGCGTCCGCCGGACCGCCCGCTTTTCCACGAGCTTCTAGTGCAGGAAACACTGCTGCGCGCCACGGGAAGCTTGGCTTCGGGGTGAGCCGGGTTAGGCCTGTCTCTTATACACATCTCCGAGCCCACGAGACAGGCAGAAACCTCGTAT
>CALBSQ010000314.1 GCA_937967325.1 uncultured Chloroflexota bacterium | reverse complement strand
GGGAGCGCTGGGGCGACACCCGCAAGTCCCCCTACTACATCGTCACCGGCCTGCTGACCGGCACGGACCTGGGCGACGAGCAGCTCCAGGAACAGATGAAAGCCAGCCCGGAGAGCTATCAGAACGCCGTCGCCGACTTAGCGCGAGTCTGGCTGGCGGAGCGCCGGTTCTACTTAGGCGACCGCAAGCCCGGCCACTACCTCATCACCGACACCGGCAACGGGTTCGGCGTGGACTACCAGTTTTTCGAGGATCAGGTGTCCTGGGAGAAGACCAACCAGTTCCTGCCCAAGCTGTTAGGACTGATCCATCCGTCGCTCCTGGAGGCGTTCAACCACTGCATCAAGGATCAGGCCATGGACTTCGGCGTGGAGAAGGCGCTGCCTCGTCCTCAGGCGCCCAGCGACTGGGAGCGCAACGACACCGTCACCGAGCTCGAGAAGACCCTCGCCCGAGGGTTCCAGAGGAAAATCTACCGCTGGTACCAAAAGGCCGTGGCAGGCTCCGGTAGCAAGGCAATAGCCAAGTCCCAAGACTTCGACCCCGAGCAGCCCTACCTGACCAACGGCGACGCCGTCTACCAGAACGGGGTGAAGTTCCCGGTTTCCGTCTTGCCGCAGAACAAACAACCCTCCAAGGACGATCTCACCGCGTCGGTTGGCGACTACCGGCCGGCCTTCGACTACGGCAGCCTCCAGGCGCAGATCTCCATCAAGACCGACTATCCCAACATCACGGTGCGCAACCCGGAGCTCTACGCCCCGGCGTTTGAGAAGCGGATCAATTACCTCTCCGACTCAATAAATACCTCAATGAAACAGGCCGTGAACGACACCATCGTCCGGGGGATTGATGGCGGCAAGACCTACGGGGAGATCGCCGACGACGTCCAGCAGGCGCTGGGAGTAGACCCGAACAATCCCGACTTCCCGGGCTGGCGGGCAGAAAGGATTGCTCGTTCCGAGGGAATGTGGGCAATAAATGAAGGAATGCGGCAGCAGTATCAGGCGGTGGGGATCAGGAAGGTCAACGTGGACATCGCGCCGAACGCCTGCGACAAGTGCGTTGACGTTGCCCGGGGAAACCCCTACGACCTGACCGAGGCGGAAGGGCTTGTCCCAGCCCATAGTAATTGCCGATGCATACTCACCGGAGACTACACCGACCTGCTCTCCTAGCCGGCTCGGCGAATCTGTCGCTCCCGCCCGACGAGCTGTTGCAGCCGCAGCCAGTAGCTGACGTCCTCAATCATGCCTTGGCTGATCCCCTCCTGGAAAGGTAAGCGTCTCGAGTTCCTTACCGTGCGGCCGTAGGCCGTGACCAGCGCTTCCATCGTGGTGTAGCGCTGGAGACCGGTGAGCGCGTCGGCGACGGCGCGGATGTAGACGTGCCCTTGCGGCGAGCGCAGGTAGCGACGGGCCAGGCGTCTGCCGCTGCGCCAGAGCAGGAGCGTGTGCTCAACCTGCTCGTGCCAGGCCAGCAGCGGCTCCGAGGGCGGCACCGGACACGATCCTTCCCAACAAGACCGGGAGCAGGATACCAGAATAGGGAGACGGGTTATGTCGCGATGGCTGGGGAGGGGAATATGCGGCGCTACTGGGGCGAGCGCTACTTCGCCGGATGATTGTTCTTCGATGGCGCCGCCCCGAAGATGCCTTTACCAACGAAGCGCTTATATCCGAACTGGTTGCCGTGGTTGTACCGCTTCTTTGCTTCCTCACGATGCAGGCAATCCAGATTCTCGATAACGATGTTTTCGCGATCGCCGTCTCTGAAGACCACCACGAAGTCCGGCGGGATTCTCCCGTGGTGTTCCTCCCAGAGCAGCCGGTGCAGGTACACTTCTTCGCCGCCTGCCCGCGAGCGGTACCCGCCGTATTTGTCCTGGCGGAACACCTTCCCCTTATATGCCCTTGCCGGTCTGAGTTGCTTGTCGCGGAGCTTATACCCTCGCACCCTGAACACGTCGTAGAGGGACTGGCGGGTGAAGCGGCCGTGATAGTGAGCCCTGGCGATGTGTTCCAACGACTTGCCGGTACGGTACAGGGCATAGCAGGCGGCGTAGAGGTCATTGTTCCGTCGCCGGAACTGCCTGAACTCCGGCTTGTAGGAGAAGTGATTGAGGCGTTCGACGCCTGAAAAGTCTTTCATATGTGTCAATACTCCGAGGGGAGCAAGATCGTGCTGCTGCTGCGATCGGCTTCCGTTACTACCCAAATCCGCTCCTCTTTGCGGGTGTCATACGCCGAGAGCAGCCGGTAGCCCAGGCTCAGGGATCGCTCATTCTCCGCCCGATCCTCCGGGTCCAGCTCTCCCCAGTCGCCATGCTTGTGCCGGATCAGGAACTCGACGGGGAAGTGACTCGCCTCGCGCATCGCCTCGATGGCGCCCCTGGTGGCGACGGTGTGCCCCAGCTCGAACTTGCCCGGCCTGCGCATGGCCTTCTCCAGCTTGATCCGTGCGGACATCCAGGTGGCAATGCTCCGGTCGGAGAAGCCGTCCTTCACGGCGGCCTGGTAGGCGGTCTCGTACCGTCGCAGCGCCCGCAGAGCGGCGAGTCGGTCCGGTGGTTGGGGTCGTGGTTCTCGTTCCATAGGCGCTAGATAGCACCCGCCACCCCCTTCCCTGTCGGGATCAACTCGTTGGTTCTCATCGCCACACCCTCCACAGCGTTCTCCCCAGCAGCCGACCGAGCAGGAGATTTTTTCCCCGCCGCGCGATGCGTCTGGGGTTGCCCGATGCCACAGCGGAGATGGTGTTCATGACGCGGGCAAACTGATAAAGAGATCGAATAAAGTTTCTCATACGTGTGATTGCTAGGGGCAAGGATGTGCGCCTTGCAGTCCTCTGTTCGCCTTCTGTTTGCACC
>CALBSQ010000313.1 GCA_937967325.1 uncultured Chloroflexota bacterium | reverse complement strand
GAGATTTCTGCCTGTCTCGTGGGCTCGGAGATGTGTATAAGAGACAGCCCCCAATTCTGGGGGGAGAGTTGGGGCCTGACGGCTCCCGTTTGCGTCCGCACTCATCAACGCGGCTGGGGGCGGCCCTCGTGGCCTCTGGCCGGCGCCGAGCGATCAAGCGCTCCAGCCCGAACCAGCCGAGCCCTGCCAGGCAGACTAATGTGCCGATCAGCAGCGCTTGGTAGACGGCCTCCGGCGCCCCGAGCGTCCCCCAGCCCATGAGCACCCAGAAGCTGCGGAAGGAGTACGTGACCAACTGGCCGAAGAAGCCAACGCTGGCGCTGTGCAGCACGGCGCTGCCTTGTATGCCGACGGCATTGATAATCGGGCTCGCCTCCTGACGGTCGGTGATCCAGTGGCCGAACAGGAGCTTGTTGCGGAGATACCACCAGCCCGCCACCAGCAGGACGGCGCCGTAGAGCGCGGCAAGCCAACGAGCAGCGTCAAGGGCACTGGACACAGGGTGGCTGCCGGTGGGCGCTAACGTACGGTGGAGCGGATCGGCCGAACCGTTCCCACCGGAGAGCGCGGGCGTCCCGCCCGCCTGGGACGCGGCGGCGGTCGCATGGTCCTGAGATGGCGACGGTACCCCCCGATCGCGAGGCCGGGGCGGGCGGGACGCCCGCGCTCCCCGACCTCCCGCCGATACCGTCCACCCGCTTAGGGTGGTGCGCATGGGGTGGTAGGCCGTCGTTGTGGGTGAATCCGATTGCCGATTTCGCCATCGGGCCAGCGCCACCACCAGGAAGGCGAAAGGAAGCAAGACGAGCGCCGAGTTCTTGGTAAGGAGACTTAACCCTACTGCCACCCCGAGCAGTGCCGCCTTGCCGGTGCTGGGCGACCACAGCAGCAGCAGCGACGCGACCAGCGCGAAGCCGAAGGTCACCGGCACGAGCGCATCGTTGGTGACGGCGTCGGTCACGGCGAGGGAAGTCGGGACGACGGCCGCGATGGCCGCGCCGGCGAGCGCCACGCCCGGCTGTCGTGGGAGCGCGAGCCGTCCCGTCACCCAGGTAAGCCAGACCGCGAGCACGCCGAGCAGCACCGACCAGAAACGTGCCGTGTGCAGGAGCAGCAGCGGACCGCTCCAGGGTGGCGACTCCACACTTGGCACGTGGACGGCGGCATTAATGCCGCGGCGTCCGTCTCCGTCGAGGAAGAAAGGGTTCATCGGCGGCGTGTACTGCCCGTGCCAGCCAAGCAGGTGACCGATCAAGCCGGGGACGACATAATAAAGGGGCGGCTGGTGCCCTTCGTCAAAGTAGCGCGTCAGCTCACCGCCCGGGTCGGGCAGCGTAAGCTGATCGGCAACGTGGGCAACGTAGGCGCTGTGGCCGGTCTCGTCGTGCGACTCCAGGGGCGGCTGGACGAGGCTGTAGGCGGTACCCAGCACTAGGCGGCCTAGAAGGATGAGTGCGAGCAGCAGTATCTCGCCCCGCTCGCCCGAGGCTAGCGGTCGGGGGAGCGGGCCCCTCAATGGCTGTACACCGGCACGATGCGGGTCTCCGTCTCGCCTTTGATGGACGCCACCACGTCGACGTAGGCCTTAATACTGGAGTTGTCCAGCTTGCGGCGCAAGAGGCCATCCACCTGAAAGATGCCCGCCGAGTTGTTCATCGCGATGTCGATGCTGATCGGTTTGTGCGCGCCCTTGCCGATGTCGACGTGATCGATGGCCGCGGCCGAGACGGAGTGGATGTCCAGTTTGCCCGCTTGGAAGGCAATGCGCGACCGGCCTTTGGACATGTCGAGCGCATCGGCGACTTTCACGCAGCCGGCTTCAACGGTGAGGCAGCTTTCTTCCCATTCGTGGGCGACGATGGCATGCAGCGTCTCACTGACCAGGATGGTTCGCTCCGGCTCCTCGTAGAGGCTGGAGAGCAGCTCTCGTGCTTTGGGCGCCGCCAGCACCAGGCTGTAGCGCTCGTGCTGGTGGCGATGGATGGAGATGCCCACATCGTGGAGCGCCGCCGCCAGTACCACCACCACTTCCGCGTCCGTGCGGCGCAGGCCATGGTCTTTGACGATGCTGGCCTCGACACCGGCGTCGGCCAGTAGGCGGAGCAGGCGCAGGGCGATGTTGGCGACGATGCGCACGTGTACCGGTCCGTGGTCGGTGATGTTGGAGCGATCGATGGCGTTGACATTGGCGCAGCGCCAGAGCTGGTGGAGCTCCGCGTCTGCACGAATGCGCTCGAGGAGCGCCTCCAGCTTCTGGTTGCGGCGAGTGGGCACGGTAAAGCCATTGGCCGCTGGGGCCTCGGTGTGTCGCAGGGCCGATCCTACGACACGAAGCTGTTGCGCGGCCGGTCCGACCGGGGGGGTGGCCGCCAGGTCGTGGTCTTCTGCGCCGTCCGGCGCTGCCATGCCGGCCCGGTTCAGCGGTACGAGGCGCCCGACGGGAACAGTGCTCTCTCTTGCCACGTTGCTCCTCGCCGCACGCCCTCCCGGCGCCATCGTCCTGCTGGACATCCGTCGGGCAACGTTTCAGGATAGCACGTTGGTGGTATGATAGGCCGCTATCTGGGTGGTTGTCTCCCGGTCGGCATTGGGGAGTAGCTGTGCAGTCACGCTTGGAGCTGCTGCGGCCGCTCATCGCGAAGGCGGAAGCCGACGTGCTGCTGGTGTCCAGCCCCGAGAATCGCCGCTACCTGACCGGCTTCACCGGCAGCGCTGGGACCGTGGTCGTGGCGCCGGAGCACGCCTGGCTGGTGGCGGATTTTCGCTACTGGCAGCAGGCGACGGAGCAGGCGCCGGACTTCGAGTTGGCTCGTCTGGAGATCCCCAGGAAGGTCGAGGACGTGCTGTCGGACCTGATCGCTGATCAGGGCTGGCGGCGTGTTGGCATCGAAGCCGATCACCTAACTGTCGAGACGTTTGATACCCTCGGCGAAGCGCTGTCCAAGGCCGGGGCAGAGCTCGTTAAGACCAAAGGCTTAATAGCCGGATTGCGCCAGGTCAAGGATGTGGACGAAGTGCGGCGCATTCAGGCCGCGGTTGACCTGACTGACCAGGCGATGGCCCATGCACAGACGCTGCTTCGCCCTGGCGTGACGGAAGCCGAGGTGGCCTGGCAGGTGGAAATGTACATGCGCACCCACGGCGCCGAGGGCATTGCTTTCCCCACCATCGTGGCGTTCGGCCCCAACAGCGCCTTGCCGCACTACCACGCTGGCGATCGCGTGTTGCAGGCGGGCGAGCCGATCGTGATCGATATGGGCGCCACCGTTGACGGCTACCGCGGCGACTTGACGCGCAGCTTCTGCCTGCCGCCGGTGGACCCGCGTTTCGCGGAGTTGTACAGCATCGTGCTGGAGGCGCTGGAGACGGCGAAGCGCGGCTTGCACGCCGGGCTCACGGGGAAGCAAGCCGACTCGATTGCTCGCGACCTCATCGCCGAGCGGGGTTTTGGCCCCGAGTTCGGGCATAGCCTTGGCCACAGCCTGGGCTTGGAGATACACGAGAAGCCCGCGCTCAGCCAGCGCAATGAAGACCCAATTGCCGCCGGGACGATCGAAACCGTCGAGCCGGGCATCTATCTGCCGGGGTGGGGCGGCGTGCGGATCGAAGATGTGGTGGTGGTGGAGGAAGATAGTGTGCGCACGCTGACCGGCGCGCCGCGATGACGTCCCTGATGGAAGTGCAGAGAAGACGCGATGATTGATACCGGAGACCTGCGAAAAGGCATAACGATCGAGCTTGACGGCAATCTCTACCGAATCGACGATTATCAGCACGTCAAGATGGGACGCGGCAGCGCCTACGTCAAGCTCAAGCTCCGTAATATCCGGAAGGGTGACATCACGGAGCGCACCTTCCAGGCGGGCGATCGTTTTCAGCGCGCTACGTTGGATCGAAGCACCGTCCAATTCCTCTACCTGGACGGCGATACCTTTCACTTTATGAATACGACGACGTACGACCAGATTGCCATCAGTCGAGATCGCATCGGCGACGCCGCGGATTTTCTGAAAGAGAATGCCACCGCCGAGCTGATCAGCTTTGGTGATGAGCCGCTATCCGTCGAGCTTCCGCCGTCGGTGGAGATGGAAATCACCTACACCGAGCCCGGCATCAAGGGTGACACGGCATCGGGGTCGACCAAACCCGCGACGATCGAGACCGGATATACCGTGCAGGTGCCGCTGTTCGTGAACAACGGAGATCGTATTCGTGTGGATACACGCACCGGCAGCTACATCGAGCGGGTAGCCTAGCCCGAGGAGCCTGGCGTGACCGAAGACGATCGTCTGGGCGAGGTCATCAACGACCTCCTGCCGCGACTGCTGAAAGAGTTTGACAACTCGACGCTGTCTGATCTGGAGCTGACCTACAGCGGCCTCAGCCTCACCCTGCGCCGCCAGGTGACGACTGGGCCGCCGCTCACGACAGTCGTGGGCGGCCCCGCGGCCGCGCTTGCCGAAGCGCAGGAATCGCCACCCGATGGGCACACGATCGTCGCCCAAATGGTGGGCACCTTCTTCAGCTCTCAAGCGCCTGGGAAGCCTCCCTACGTGCAGGAGGGCGATGTCATCGAGAAGGGTCAGGTCATCGGCATCATCGAGGCCATGAAGGTGATGAACGAGCTGGAGTCGGAAGTGGCCGGACGCGTGGTCCGCATCCTGGTCAAGAACCAGCAGCCGGTGGAGTACGGTCAGCCGCTCATGACCGTCGTGCCGGAGTAGGATCTTGCGCATCCTCGGCGTCAGTGATGTGACCCGCTACCTCAAAGAGATCCTCACCCTCGACCCGGTCGTCGGCGATATCTGGGTGCGCGGTGAGGTGTCGAACCTGTCGCGGCCATCCTCTGGGCACATCTACTGGACGCTGAAAGACGGCGCCGCTCAGCTCAAGTGCGTCATGTTCCGCCGGGAGGCGCTGTTTCAGGCGGTCCAGCCGGAGAACGGCGTGGAGCTGCTGGCGCACGGGCGCATCGACGTCTACGAAGCGGCCGGCGCCTATCAGCTCTACGTCGATCTGCTGGAGAAGCAAGGGGTCGGCTTGCTCTATGCCCAGTTCGAGGG
Organism: uncultured Chloroflexota bacterium; assembly: GCA_937967325.1. Lineage (GTDB taxonomy): Bacteria > Chloroflexota > UBA4733 > UBA4733 > UBA4733 > UBA4733. The sequence continues at coordinate 7,090 of CALBSQ010000313.1, read as the reverse complement.
ACTCAAGCGACGCCTGGAGGCCGAGGGTCTCTTCGACGCCGAGCGCAAGCGACCGCTGCCGGCGCGGCCGCGCACCATTGGTCTGGTGACGTCGCCATCGGGCGCCGTCCTGCACGACATCGTCAGCGTGCTGGGCCGCCGCTGGCCGCACGCTGAGCTGCTGTTGGCCCCGGCGCCCGTGCAGGGGCGCGAGGCGGCGCCGGCCATCTGCCAGGCGCTGCGTGCTCTCGGACGCCTTTCCCAGGTCGAGGTCGTGATCGTGGCGCGGGGCGGCGGCTCCCTGGAGGATCTGTGGGCCTTCAATGAGGAGGCGGTGGCGAGGGACATCGCGGCCTGCCCCGTGCCCGTCGTCTCCGCCGTTGGGCACGATACCGACTACACCATCGCCGACTTCGTCGCCGACTTGCGCGCCCCGACTCCCTCCGCGGCGGCGGAGCTAGTCGCGCCGACAATCGATGAGGACCGCCAGATCGTGGCGGAGCTGCGGGAGCGCCTGGCGCAACTGGCGACAGCGCGAGTGCAGGACGCCGGACAAGACGTGGCCGGGCTGCGCCACCGTCTCATGCTCCGCGCGCCGCTGGCGGAGATTCGCCGCGCCCGGCAACAGCTCGACGACCTCGACGGCGCCATGCGCTTCCGGGCGGCGGGGCGCTTGGAGCGGGCGACGCAACACCTCCAGGGCCTGCAGCGGCAGCTCAGTTTGCTCGGCCCCCGCGCGGTCTTACAGCGTGGCTACGCAATTGTTCGCCACGGCGGAGGCGGCACGGTCGTCACGGCCCCGGAGCAGGTCGCGTCCGATGAGCTATTAGATGTGCAGCTTGCCGGTGGATCGTTGGAGGCGCGGGCGCTGCAGGGCCGGGATCCCGGGACATGACCGTGCCTCAGACGTCCGGTGCGGTGGGGTGGGGTAGGGGCAGGTCTCTGTGCCTGCCCTGGCGGCCGCCCACACTGCGCCTCCTGCTGGTGCGGAAGCTAGGGCAGGCACAGAGACCTGCCCCTACCCGGACGGTCGATCTTGCGCGATCCGTTCTCACGGGTGCGGCGGGCGATACCGGGACGCATGACATCACCCAGCACAAGGGAGGCACGAAGATGCGCCAGCCAGCGTTGACGAGAATGGACGACACCCGATGAGCGTGGACTCTTCATCCACTGACTTGACCTTTGAAGCCGCCGTTGCCCGGCTGGAAGCGGTTGTCCGCGAGATGGAAGATGGCGAGCTGCCGCTGCAGCGGATGCTGATCCTGTTCGAGGAGGGCACCCGACTGGGCAAGCGTTGCCAGGAGCTGCTCGACCTGGCCGAGCTGCGTATCAAGCAGGTGGTGGAGGAGGCCGATGGTACGGTGCGCGTCGCAGCGTTCGATGTCGGGAGCAGCATCGACGGGTCTCCGGCGTTCTGATCCGGGGCTGTTCTGCGTGGGCTGTTCGCGCAGACGATGGGATTGCGGTGACCGTGACACCAACGGCGGATGCCAGGTGGACCACGGCGGCGGCATTGCCTGCCCCTAAAGGAGCAGGCTAAGTTTACAAAGCCGCCTGAAGACGGCTGGGCACGTAGGTCGTGGGCGCCGGGATGCCGCCACCTCAAACGGGCAAGCCGTGGTCGTCAGTTTGCAGGGATTGACTGGAAAACTTGGTCAGGACGGCGTGGAGGGTCTGGTCGACGCGCTCGACGATCGTGCCGCCATCCTGCCAGATGCCATCGTCCACCTGATGATCGTGCCCATCGGGGGATATCGCCGGATCTCCTTGGTTCATGTGGACGTTGTGTTGCCCCAATCCGGTCGTGAACTGCTCACCGAACACGAACAGGCGGACGCTCTGCCGTACCTCGGCTTGCAAGGCGGCGATGGCATTGTCGCCGTCGCTGTCGGTCCAGGGGATAGCGGCCAACTCTGAGCGCGACATCACATCGCCGATCGTCGTGCCGGCAAGGAGCGGGCTCCGCACATAATCGAGCGCGCCGGAGGCGGGCGAGGAGGCCAGGTCGTGGTAGCCGGCCGTGAGTGCGAGGACAGGCGCGAACAGCCCGCGATCGAGGTTGTGGAGCACGCGGTACTGCACGCGGATGGTAGACTGCGTGGCGACGTCCACAGCGCATTGGTAGACGCCCAGAGGCGCGGACAGGTAGACCTCACCGTGATACCACTGCCCCTGCTGGGAAGGGCCGAAGTGGTCGAACGTGCCGACCACGACTCCGTAGCGTGCCAAAGGCATGGCAGATCTCTCCACACGACTGAGCCGCCGCGAACGCGGCATGGGCCCGCGTCACCGAAGGCTTGGTACTAATTCTATCAGCCGGCGCCGCTGAGATTCCGGACAGCCGCGATATGCTCGGGGTAATGGTCGTAGGTGTTGGCGGCAATGCCCTCGGCTATGGTGGCCCCGGCGTCGCCGGGTCGCCAGGGTTGATCTAGCCGTCCTTCGGGCAGTGCCTGCAGCACCGCCAGCAGCCGGCGGCGGACGTCCTCGAGGCGGGCGCGAGCGGCAGCCAGGTTGCCCCCGGCGTGGCGCAGATGCAGCCGCTCGTTCGTCCGATCCACGTCTCCCGACTCATTGCCCTCGAACAAGCACGCGATCTCGGGGTCGTCGTCCCGTCCCTCGATCGCCGCCAGCGCGATCTCCTCCCAGCCGGCGACGTGAAAGACGTGGTCCGCAGTGGTCCAGCCCTCGCTCGAGAGCTGGCTGCCGGTGGGGATCCCAGTCAGCACCTGATCAAGCTGAGCGTATCCGTCGCGGACCTGCTTCAGCATCTCTTGCTTGGACACCGATGCCACTCGTCTCACCTCACTCTATGCTCCAGGGACTTCAGGCTATCGGAACACGTGTTCGATGTCAAGCGTTCTTCCAAGGATCCGCCGGCGTGAACGGAAGCCTTTACACGTCGTATTATGGTCGTGAGGACGCTGTCCTCCTCCTTGCGATCACGAGGTGACATGACCGCTTCCGAGATCACCGCGCTCAAACCGTCCAGCCATTACGCCGATCGTATCCACATCTATCTGGACGGCACGTTTCTGGCGTCGGTTGACGAAATGACCGTGGCCACGCGTCACCTGCGGGTGGGCATGCAACTCTCGCCGGGCGACGCGGCGGCGCTGCGCGAGGAAGCCGACGTGCATGCGCTGGTGGACCGCTGCCTGCGCTTTCTGAGCTTCCGCCCGCGCAGCGAACGAGAGCTGCGCCTCTATCTGCAGCGACGCAAGGTCGAGCCGGAGCAGATCGAGGCCGTCCTGGAGGAGCTGCGACGGCTCAAGCTGGTGGACGACGCTGCCTTCGCCCGTTTCTGGCGGGAGTCGCGCGATCGCTTCTCGCCGCGCGGCGAGCGGCTGCTGAAGGCGGAGCTGCGGGCGAAAGGGCTGTCGTCGGAGGACGTTGCCGAAGCGCTGCCGGACGCCGAGGATGAATCGGCGCTGGCCTTGCGCGCGGCTGAGCGCCACGTCCGCACGCTGCGCGGTCTGCCCTGGCTGGACTTCCGCCAGAAGATGTTCGGGTTCCTGCAGCGCCGCGGCTTCGACTACGAGGTGTCCAACCACGCCGTCCGAACCGTCTGGGAGACGTTGGCGGGCGAGGGGGAGGGTGAGGATCGCGAGGCCCAGCCCTGAGGGAGGCGGGGCGGCTTAGATTCAGCGCGGGTGCGGTGCTCGGCGCACTGGCAACGGCGGCAGCGCCAGGAGTACGATGGGCTAACGGTGAAAAGGAAGGGCGATGCAAGTCTCGTTGGCCCGGGCGAGCAGCCTCCTGGCTCAGCCGTTTACCCTGTGGCGGCGGCGTCGGGTACCATTGCTCATCCTGATCTTGTGGTTCCGGGCGGTCGCCGTGGCATGGTACAACGCTACGACCGTCAATCCCTGGGCAATCGCCGCGCTTGATGCGCTCGGCGCGGCCACGGGCGGACTGGCGACGTTGGCCGCGGTCGCGTTCTTGCGCCGGTATACCATCCGTCGCCGCACGCGGCAGGAATAGCGAGGAGGAGCACGTGCCTATGGGCCTAGCGATTACGCCGCCGGGGGAGATCGATGATCTCGACCGCTGGCTGGAGCGCACGCGCGATCCCAATCCCAAGGTCCGCAAGTCGGCCGCACACTATCTGTGCCCGTGTGAGGTGAAGGCGAACTACGACGACGTCTGGGATCGCCTGTTGGCGATGGTGACAGACCCGGACGCCAAGGTGCGCGGCCAGGTGCTGCACGCGCTTGCCGACGGCTCACCACGGTCGCGTGAGCCGGAGGTCGTGCGGGCCGTCGAGCGCATGTGGAACGATCCCGATGAGTCGCTCCGCCGTCGCGTCCGCAAGCTGCTGGCGCAGTACCGGCGGACGGGGAAGATCAACGTGCTGTAAATGCAGCCTTGCATCCTGCTCCCGCTGCGCCCCACCTCGCCTAACGAGGCCAAATTGCAAGTCGCGCAGCAGCAGGCGCGTGCGCTGGAGGCGCCGGTGCTCCTGCTGCACGTGCTGCGACCGGGCGCTGTTCGGCCCGACGCGGTGTTGCCCGACGAGGCGACCGCCCGGGCCTTCCTGGACGGCTCGGTTGCTCAGTTGCACGCAGAACGCGTGCCGGCCCAGTGCCTGGTCCGCAGTGGAGCTCCCGCCACGACGATCGTCGACGAGGCCCGAACGCGCCAGGCTCGGCTGATTATCATCGGCAATACGCTCCGCTCGGGGCTACCGCGCGCCCTACTCGGCAGCGTCGCCGATGATGTGATCCGGAGCGCCCCTTGCCCCGTGCTGATCGTGCGAGCGGCCGCCCCGCCGGACCATAGCCGGGCGCTGCTGAGTCTCGCCCCGCCCGACCTCCTGGTTCCGCGTGACCTGGGCGAGCGCCTCGTGGATGTGGTGCGTATCGTCGGCAGCGCTACCCGAGCGCACGAGCTGGGACCGGATTTCCGTCCGCCACGACCCACGGCACAGGATGAGCAGCGGTTCCAGTCGGTGCTGGCCGGGATGGCCCGTGGTGACCAGATTCCACCGGTCGAGCTGTACAAGCTCGGCTTCGGCTACTACGTGCGGGACGGGCACCACCGCGTGGCCGCGGCCCGGCGATTGGGGCGGCCAGACCTATCGGCCAAGGTCATCGAGCTGACGCCGTTCGACGACGACGAAGCGGAGCGGGCCTACCTGGCCCGCTCCGCGTTCGAGCGGGCGACCGGCCTGCGCCGGGTGGGCGCGTCGCTTGCTGGGAGCTATGCCCAGTTGGAGACCATGCTCGAGGCCTACCGTCGCGAGCGGGGCCTCGCCGACGTTCGGGAAGCCGCACTCCGCTGGTACGACGAGGAGTTCCGTCCGCTCTGGCGACGCGTTCGCGCGCTGGGCCTGGCGGAGGTCCCGGGCGAGCGACCGGCCGACGTGATCGCGCGCGCCGGAGCGTGGCGCCTGGCGGAGGCTGCGCGCACCGGCACGCTGCCCGGTTGGGACGACGCGTTCCGGCGCTTCCGAACGGAACGGCAGGAACGTGCGCATCCTGGCGGTCGGTGACGTCGTCGACCCCGTGCTGTACGACGACTTCGACCAGGATCGCTGGCTCGCCGCCGGCATCGATCTCATCATCTCCTGCGGCGACCTCCCTCCCGATTACCTCACGCTGCTGGCCTCTCGCTTCGACCGTCCGCTGTTCTACGTCCACGGTAACCATGATGGCCGCTATCGTTACTCCCCTCAACCGCGCTGCCGGTCGATCGATGGACGACTCGTGCGCTGGGGCGGGCTGCGCATCCTCGGTTTGGGCGGCGCCCCGGAGCACAACGGTGGAACGGAGCAATACAGCGAGCGAGCGATGGCGATGCGCCTGCTCTTGCTCAAGCCGAGTCTCTGGCGTCTCAGGGGCCTCGATCTCGTCGTCACCCACGCGCCGCCGCGCTTCTCGTTCCATGGCGGCGGTTCACAGCAGCCGGCCGCGGCCGGCTGCGCTCCGAGAGGGCTGGCGGCGGCCCCGGCTCACCTCCCGCTCGCGTGGTCGGACCCGGGGCACCGCGGCTTCGCGGCGTTCGCCGGCCTCCTGCGCGCCTATCAGCCGCGCGCGCTGTTGCACGGTCACACCCACCTGAGCTATGGCACGGCCGAACGGGAAATGGTGGCCGGCAAGACACGCATCATCAACGTCTACGGCCACTACGTCCTGGACCTCTGAGCCGGTTTCCAACGACGGCCATAGCAATGGGGACCGGACGCACTTGTTCCCTGGTATCTGCTCTAATGATGCCCCTCCCCAACCCCTCCCCAGCAAGCTGGAGAGGGGCTTTTCATCAGCGCGGGCGGCCGCGCACCGCCGGGGGGTCTGCTGTGGCTGAGGGAGCTATTCGACGTGCTCGCGCAGCCACCGCTCGAAGCGATCCGTCGCCTCGGCAAGGCTGTCCGTGCGCTCCGCCACACGCTCGAGCTGGCGCGCCAGTTCCAGCGCGTCACCCGCGAAGCGGCGACCGTTATGTTCCAGGAACATCCAGGCGGCCATATACGCGGTGCGCTTGTTGCCGTCGACGAAGGGCTGGTTCTGCGAGATGCCAATGGCCAGCAGCGCCGCCTGGCGGATCAGGTCGGCGCCTTCGTAATGGGCCGCCATTTGCGGCTTGAGCACCGCGGACTCGAGGAGGCCTTCATCCCGCAGCGCCTCTGGAGCCGCGCCGAGGCGCTCCATCATAGTAATGTGGATCGCGATCACATCGGCAACGCTGAGGTAGCGGGTCTCGTCACCCACGGCCTAGCGGTCCGCGAGGTAGCGCAGGCCGGGCTCGGCGCGCTCGATCACCTTGTCGAACGTCGCCCGGAGTTCAGGCGTCAGGACGGGCCGTACCTCGACCGACCGAACCTCCACGATCACCGTCTGCCCTTCGCGGAGATGCAGGCGATCCACCTCCTCCCGGGGAACCGTCACGATGAAGCTATTGCCGCTCTTGCGAAGCTTGCCGGTAACCAAAGGGCCCTCCTCCTTGTCTGTATCGTTGGAGTATACAACGAATACAGACGTGACGCCACACGGTACGGCTCCCGCGAGAATCGTGGCAGCCCGTCACCCCGGCCGCGGCACCGTCAGAGCCCCCCTTGACACGTGACCGAATGGTCACGTATAATGGGGTGTGGACGACGACCGAGTGT
>CALBSQ010000312.1 GCA_937967325.1 uncultured Chloroflexota bacterium | reverse complement strand
CCATCTCCTTATCTAGAGAGCTGACGAAATCCAAGAGACGAGACTGGACAATTGCTGAACCCCTAGAAGAAAAGATGATATCCAACGAACCGCCGATGTAGGGAACAGCGACGAGGACAGCCCGAACTAGACTCTTGTTTACATACCACTCACCCGCTTCTTCCAGCTTCTCATGTATTCTTCCTAGCTTCTCTTGTGTTTCCATCGCGACTCCTGGTAGGTACCCGCGTCAGCCGGGGATGCCGAGCCAGCCCACTGGCGTTACCCTATACTAAGGCGGACCGCAACGCGAGCGCACCGCACAGGAGGCGGCGTATGCCCAAGCTCACCGGACTCGACCATGTCGGCCTGGCCGCCGAGAACCCGGTCGAGCTCGCCCGGTTCTACCAAGATCTGTTCGGGATGCAGGACGCCGGCCATTCGCCCAACAGCGACGACCGGACCGGCGCGGCCTTCCTCAGCATAGGACCGGGCCGGGGACGCCACGAGCTGGTCTTCTTCCAGCGGACGCCGACCCCCCACGTCGCCTTCGCCGTGGCCTCGCTCGCCGAGCTGCGGAGCTGGCACGCCGAGGTCAAGTCGCGGCGACTGCCGATCCTGGACGCCCTCTACCACGGCGACTCCTTCGCCTTCTACTTCCCCGACCCGGAAGGGCACGTGATCGAGCTGTGCTGGCCCACCGGCCGCACCGACGCGGATGGGCTGGACGAGCCGATCGACCTGGACCAGTCGGAGGCGGCGCTGCTGGCCTTCGCCGAGCGCCTGGCCAGACCGCCCAGCGGCGTCTAGCGCGCGGCGCTCTTCCACAGCAAGCTCGCTTCCCCCGGTGCATGGTATGCTGGGCGCACTTGGGGATCCTCCGGGGGCGCCTCGTCCTCGCTTCTCAACGCCGACCCACGCCGACGCGACCATCGTCGGTCCTGTCGCGGCATGGGGACGAGAGCGGAGCCGCCATGGCCAAGCGAACCACCCGCGCCGTGCCGCCGACCACCCCGCAGTCCTGGGTCGCCCAGGACGCGGACCTGCGCCGTAAGATCGCGCTGCCCCCCTCCGCCGAGGGGCCCTTCCCGGGGGCCGAGCCCTGCGCGTGTGGCGGGGCCTGGCGCTACCGCCTGGCGGACGGGGGCCGCTATCGCTTCGTGCGCTGCCTGCACTGCGGCCACGTGGCGCTGGATCGCGCGGAGCGGGCCACGGCGTCCCAGCGCCGTTGACAACCGACCCGTGGACCCGGATACTGGGCAGGACAAGAGCGGGTGGGGGAGCGCGCCGGATGGACCAGCCGCTGAGCCTCGATCGTCCGCCCAGCCGGGCGCGACCGCCGAGCACGCCGGCCGACTGGGCGGAGCGGGATCGCGACCTTGCCACGCAGCTCGCGCTGCGCCCCATCCCCCCGGAGCCCCACGTGGGCGCGACTGCCTGCGCCTGCTCGGGCCTCTGGCGCTACTGCCTGGCCGAGTCCGCCAGGGTGACGGTCTGCCGCTGCTTGCACTGCGGCGCGCTGGTCTTCGAGCCCGCCCCCGCCGACCGGGACGGCCACGTCGCCGAGTAGCCCCCGCGCCGTGTCAGGCGGGGGCGTGCTGGGTCGCGTGGCGACCCAGCAGCTCGAACAGCTCGTCCAGGTCGAAGGGCTTGCGCAGGTGGTCATGCACCGACCGATCGCCCGCTTGGCGCGGGTCGCCTAGGCCCGCCGCCATGGTGATGATGCACGCGTCCCCGCCCGGCAGGCCACGGTAGGCGTCCAGGAAGCCCCAGCCGTCCAGGACCGGCATCACCAGGTCCAGCAGGATCACGCAGGGCCGGAAAGTGGCCAACTGCTCCAGCGCAGCCCGGCCATGGGTGGCGGTGCGCACGGCGTAGCCTTCCAGGGAGAGCGCCGCCTCCAGCAGGGCGCGGATCGCCGGGTGATCGTCCACCACCAGCACCTGCTTGGCCGCGCACATCGTCGTACCTCCCTCGCGTCGTCGATGCGCCCGCGCCATCGGCAGTGAGAGCGCAGGTCGCATAGGCCGTGCCACCGGAGGAGCGGGAGTGTCCGATGGGCAGTTTGACAACCGCGAGCCATACTGCCGGTATATGGCCGCCCCCTCAGTCGCCTTCAATGTGTCCTGGATCAAGTCCACCAACGGCGCGATGAACGCCTACAAGATTTATCTGATCAACGGCTCCGCGCCCCTCACGACCCGCACCCTGGTCACCACCATCAACAACATCAACACGACCAGCTATCTCTACACCGGCACGGTGGGCGTCCAGTACCAGTTCCAGATCGTGCCCACCGACGGGACCAACGAGGACCCGGTGCAGACCTTCGTCTACCCCACCGGCCAGACCCAGGCGGCCTACACCCCCACGCTCATCACCCCGACCGGAGCGCCGATGCAAAACGCCGTGGACAACCAGTACCTGAGCAAAGACGACTTCCTCAACTATCCCAATGGCTTGAAGCTCTCGACCAGCTCGCCCTTGTACACCTCCGGCGTGCTGGACACGATCCTCTTGATGTCCTCCGGCGAGGTCAACCGCTACTGCCGCCGGCACTTCAACGTCCAGACGATTGATGAGGTCTACCAGGGCGTCCGCATCGGCCAGGACATGCCCAAGCTGGTGACCATCCCCCTCAACGAGGGCCCCATCCAGATCGTCAATCGCATCGACATCCAGGTGCTGAAGTGGTTCGTCAACTTCTCGCTCAGCTACTTGCAGGTGTTCCCGGACCAGGGCTTCATCCAGATCGTGCCCTTCCTGGGCGGGGGCTTCAGCGGCGTGCCCTTGCCCTCGCCGATGCTCGTCGAAGGGCTGCTGGGCAAGGTCTGGGTCAACTACACCTTCGGCTACGACCTGATCCCCAATGAGGTGAAGATGGCCACCAGCCTCTTTGCCACCAAGATGATCGGCTTGCAGGAGAATCCGGTCTCGGCGCAGAGCGTCAAGTTCGGGCGCAACTTCTCGTTGCAGTGGGACCGGGATGTTGACCCGCTGATTGTTCAAGCCCAGAGACTACTCGAGCCATACCGAGTGGTGACGTGGAGGAGACCCTAGATGATCCAACCATGGCTGAACCTGACGGTTACTGTCCAACGACGCCCGAGCAATCCGGCGAGGAATAGCCTGAACGAGCCCAACTACGGGGCGGAGAGCGGCTACCCCGTGGTCTATACCAACATGCCCACCCGCATCGAGTATCCCGGCGAGAAGATGCAGTTCACCGAGACCGGGGAGCGGGTGGCGTTGCCGGAGGGCGTGTTCGGCGTCGAGATGTTCATCGACCCGAGCTACACCGTGCTGCCCGAGGACCGGGTGACCGTGACGGGATCGGACGACGCGAGCCTGCTCAACCAGCGCTACATCGTCATGTCCGTCGTGCCGCAGTGGGATGGCGTTGGGAATACCCATCATTTTATCGCCACCTTGCAGGTGCATTGAGGAGAGATTATGGAACTGACCGGCATACTCAGAGGGTTAGACCAGATCGTCGGCAACCTCGCCGAGGTGAAGATCAAGGCGAAGGAGGCCGAGGTCTTGGGCGTGACGCGGGCGGCGATCGCCCTGCGCGACAGCATCGTGCGGTACGTGGATGAGGGCCACCCCGACCATCCGGAGATCCACTCGGGCCGGCTGAAGGCCTCCATCCGCTACGTCGTCGACGCGGGCAGCCCCGCGACCGCCGTGGTGGGCTCCGACGCCGAGTACGCGCCTTTCGTCGAGTTCGGCCACAGCCAGACCCCCGGACGCTTCGTGCCAGCGCTGGGCAAGCGCCTGGTCGCCGATCACGTGAAGCCCTACCCGTTCGTGCGCCCGGCCATCCTCGACGTGTTCGACGGCGGGATCGCCCAGAAGCTGTTCGAGGGGGCGGTCAAGGAGACACTGAAGTTGTAAACCTATGCTTGCATTCAAATCGTGGCTCGTCGCCACCATCGTCAACGACACCCAGATGCAGACGCTGCTCAACGCAACGAGCTCGACCATGCCGGTCTACCCGACCGACGCGGATGTCCAGCCGGAGGCCTTCCCCTCGATCACCTATAAGGACGCCGGCGTCAGCGTGCTCTCGCGGCCCCAGGGCATGCACGTGGGCATCATCCAGCTCGATATCTGGTCCACGACCAGCGCCATCGAGGCGGAGAATATCTACGAGCGCCTGGCCCAGCTCCTCAACTTCAAGGACTCGACCACCCAGACCATCACCGGCACGCTCTGGTGGATCCGGGAGAACGGGGCGCGCGATCAGCACACGCCCAGTCGTCGCCTCTGGCACAAGCAGGTGGACCTGAAATATTGGATGAACAATGCTGGCAATACCTAGCAGTGCCGGAGTCGTCAGGGAACGACGACCGGCAGCCGTGGCAACCTTACCAAGCCTCCCCCGGCAGCGCTATACCCACTTCCGTCGATACACACCATAGGGCACATCAAGGCTGCCCACACGCTCCTCGACCTCGATCACGGTGTTCACGCAATAGGCCAGGGCATATTCGGCGTTCCGAGCATCGACCGGTTCGGTGCCGGGGTGACGCATCGGCTTCCCGTCCGCGTAGGCGCCTGCCTCTCCGACAACTGACCTGAAGCGTAAATACTCCGCGTAGTCCATTCCAAGGGCAGTATAGACGAGGAGATCCCGCATCTTTTCCAGGGAAGCAAGCAGATCACGGAAATCTCTTTTTAATACGGTATCCAAGGAATGACCTATATCCCGTTCGATCAGCAGTCTTTTGACGTGGCGGAGCAGAGTACCCATCGCCAGCGCGGAATATTGCGTCGATCCCTCGAGATCACCAGCCTGCAGTGACTCTTCAGCGGTCAATAACTGCTGCTTGATTTCCTGCTGCTGGACGATGTCAACCAGACTGATACTCTCGAAGGAGACATCCCACACATTCGCGATAATTGCTGCGAGGAAGTCTTTCGTGTAGGTCCGACAGTCACTGACTTCAGACTCACCGGGATACTTCGCCTTGTGTTGCGCATCATTGCGGAATTCGTGGACGTATTGGATGTGGATCACATCCGGTAACGGCGCGTAGTTATTTTTTGCCAAGACATCGTTACACTGCTGCACCAACGCTTGGAATTCTTTCGCCGGCACTTTGTCTTTCTGCAGCGCGTAGACGACCGTTTTCAGCGCCGTCTCGATAGAGAAATCAAACTCGAGGATGGCGAGGATGCGATCCGAAACGCTCGCACGATACCCGACACTGCCGACAGCCTTCTGGTACACCTGCTTGGCAATGACGAGCCGCTTCCGGGCGATCGGGTCTAGCGTCAGCACGTCCGCTGCTTCCTCTCACCCCGCCCTCGGCGGAATCAACAGAACAATGATACGACAAGCTGGTGTCGTCTGGAGGCTTGACAAGCCGTTCCTATACTGACGACGCAATGCGCAATCCCACCTATGAACAACGAAAGGACGGTGACACGATTCTAATCGGATAATTTGCCAATACTTGCTGTCGGAACATCCTTACCAAACGATATTTCCTTCAACTCGGGCACGCTCGACATCAACGGGTTCGAGCTCGCCGTCATTCAGGACGCGACCATCGAGCTGAAGTTCTCGGTCAAAGACATCCGCGCGCTCGGCACCATCAAGATGGTCACCGCGCCGAAACGCCACGCCTGGGCCCCCTCCTGCAAAGGCAAGCTCAAGTCGGTCAACCAGCAGCTCTTCACGCTCTTGATGGGCTCGTCCAGCACGGACGGATCGGGCCTGGACTACACCGTCGTGGACGGCCAGAACGTCCTGACGCGGGCATCCATCAAGTGCTACATCAACGAGAACACCAGCCAGGCGGTCGAGTTCCAATTTTCCCAAGCGATTCTCTCCACCTCCTCCGTCGCCCTGAAGATGGAAGACGCCGCGGAAGTGGACTTCGAGATCGTCGCCCAAGACTGCACCGTCGTGACCAACTTCACGACCTAGGAGGTGAATGATGCATGAGTAACCAAGACCAGACGCTGGCGGCATTGACCGAC
>CALBSQ010000311.1 GCA_937967325.1 uncultured Chloroflexota bacterium | reverse complement strand
CTGATGCCGGAGCTGCTCGATCCCGACTGCGAGTGGGTCGCGCACCACGGTTGGTCGCGGTACACCGAATTATTGGAGCAAGGATGCGACGCCGCCCTCTTCGTCGGCATGCACGCCCGAGCCAACACGCCCGATGGCGTCCTCTGCCACACCATCTCCACGACCACCTGGCGTAACCTGTGGTTCAACGATCAGGTCGTGGGTGAGACCGGTGTCAACGCGGCGCTGTGCGGCTGCTACGGCTGCCCGGCGCTCCTGGTTACCGGCGATGAGGCGACCTGCCGCGAGGCCAGGTCGCTGCTGGGCGATGGGCTGACGACGGTCGCCGTCAAGCGTGGCCTGTCCCGCTACTCGGCCCGGCAGATCCCGCCCATCCGGGCCCGCCAGATGATCGAGGCCGGCGCCCGGCAGGCGCTGCAGAACCTGCGTGCCGTCGAGCCATACGTGCCGGCCAAACCGACCGCTATCACCATCGACCTCTCGACCGTGGATACGGCCGACCGGTTCCGCGGCCGCCCCGGCGTGGAGATCACCGACCCGTTGACGGTTGTGAGTCGAGGCGGCGACTGGCTACAAGCCTGGAACCAGGTGTGGCAGTATGGGGTGTGAATGCCGACGCCTTGAGACGAGGTTGAGCGCCTGCCTACAAAGGACTCCCGTCAGCGAGAGCGGTAACGGGTCCTCACCCCCGGCCCCTTGCCCGCTCGGCGGGCGAGGGGGGAACGACGCGACGTTGCCGGATGGGCCTCTCTCCCGCCTGCGGGAGAGAGGTGGCGAAGCCGGAGTGAGGGCCCGCCACCAGCCGCTTTCGCCAGCAGCGCCATAATGGGGCCGGCGTAGGCGCTCTACTGCCCGAGCGGAACCTGCACCAGCACCGGCAACGACGTCATCCGATCGCCGCTGGGGGCGACGCCGCGGACCGGGATGACTAAGGTCCCGCTATCCTATACTGTCCGCAACGTCCTATCGGGAGGTCAACGCCGTGGGGCTGCTGGATGGCAAGGTGGCCGTGATCGTGGGGGTCCGTGACCAGCGCGGTTTCGGCTGGCAGGTGGCGCAGGCGTTCGCTCGCGAAGGCGCCGCGCTGGCACTGACCTGCCGGGAGCACTCGCTGGAGCGCGTGCGGCGCCTGCTGGGATCGCCGCCCAAGGCCGAGGTGTATCTCTGCGACGTTCGGTCGGATGAGGACATCGGCCGCGTATTCGACAGCCTGCGCAAGCGACACGGAGGGGTCGACGTCGTGGTCCACAGTCTGGCCTCCGCCAACCGCGCGGACATCTCCGGCGGTCGTTTCGTGGACACCTCGCGCGCCGGATTCTCCCTGACCGCGCTCGCCCGCGCCGCGGAACCATTGCTCGGCACCCGCGGAGGTGGCAGCATCCTGACCATGACCTATCTCGGCAGCGAGCGGGTGATCCCGAACTACCACCTCATGGGAGTAGCCAAGGCCGCGCTGGAGTGCAGCGTGCGCTACCTGGCCCACGACCTCGGGCCGAGCGGCATTCGCGTCAATGCTATCTCGGTGGGTCCGCAGCGCACGCTGGCCGCTCGTGCCATCGCGAGCTTCTCCGCAATGACCAAGCACGCCGCGACGCACGCCCCGCTGCGGCGAGGAACCGACGGCAGCGATGTCGGCAACGCGGCGCTCTTCTTGTGCAGCGATCTCGGTCGGTCCGTTACGGGCAAGGTGCTGCACGTGGATGCAGGCTACAACGTGGTGGCGACATGACCGGCCGAGCGATTGGCGCCTACGCAAGGGAGAACGAGATGCTTGACGAAGCCGCGGCGCTCACGCCGCCACAGGTGGCGGAGCTGCTCAGGTCGACGGCGACCACTATCAGCGCGGAGCTGCGCGCGGTGCCGGCGGTGCTGGCCGGCTGGCATCCAGCGCCCGGCGAATGGTGCATGAAGGAGGCGCTGGGCCATATCATCGAGGCCGAGCGGCGCGGCTTCGCCGGGCGCGTTCGCATCCTCCTCCAGCACGATCAGCCGGACCTGGCGACCTGGGATCAGGTCGCCATCGCTCAGCAGCGGCGCGACTGCCAGCGTGAGGTCGCCGACTTGCTCCGCGAATTCGCGGAGCTTCGTGACGCCAGTGTCACGCTAGTAGCCTCGCTGAGCGTCGCCGACCTGGAGCGAGCCGGAAATCATCCGCAGGTAGGTTACCTACGCGTCAATGACGTGATGCAGGAGTGGGTCCATCACGACCGAAACCACGTCCGCCAGATGCTCGCCAACGTTCAGTCCTTCGTTTGGCCGCACATGGGGAGCGCCCAGCGCTTCTCCGATGATTAGCTGTGCCGTCCGGTGACGAACGAGGGACTCTACAGCGTTGTCCTCCGCCTATGCGCAAAGGACGCCGGTGGGACGGTACACGGCCGTCTGGTCCACGCCGCATTCCTGAGCTGGATGCGCGCGGCAGACCCGGCACTGGCGGTTGAGCTGCATCAGGACGGCCAGGCGCGTCCCTTCACGGTCGCGATACTGCCGAACGCCGACGTCAGCTCGCGGGATCTCCTGTTGCGTTGCACCTTTCTCGATGACCGGTTGCATGCCGCCTTCCTGACAAGGCTGAACGTCAACGGGTCATCTCCCATCGTGCGCCTCGGCGACGCGAGCTACAGTATCGACGCGGCGCCGATCGGCGCCGGCGTGGACGGCTGGACGCGGCGAAGCACGTGGCAGGAGGTGGCGGCGACCGCGACCTCCTGCCACGAGGTGGATATCGAATTTTACACACCCACCTGCTTCAGTCGCGACGACGGGTCGCCGCGCAAGCGCCTCGAGCTCTTCCCCCAACCGGAATGGGTCTGGCGGAGCTGGGCGGCTAAGTGGGGCCGGTTCGGGCCAGCGTCGCTGCCGGTCGAGTCAGCGGCCGAGCAGGCGCGCAGATGGGTGTTGGTGTCCGGTTACACACTGCAGACCGCTACGCTGAATTACGGCCGCTTCAAGCAGAAGGGCTTCCGTGGCGTGATCGGGTACGAGCTGCAACCGGGCACACCAGAGGCCGCGGCACGGCTGCTCAACGCACTTGCCGACTTCGCTTTTTATGGAGGCACCGGCTACAAGACCGCGATGGGACTTGGTCAAACGCGCCGCCTACAAAGCGGCCTCCGGGGGGCAGACAGGCAAGCTACGGGTGGCCGGACCGAAAGTGTCGTGCCTCGATAGCCTGAATCCGCTCGGCGACGAGCAAAGCGATCCAGTCCGTATTGGGGACCGTGACGTAGACGTTGGAATTTGAAGACCCCGGCGCACTGACACTTGGCGCAGCCGGCGTGTTGATCGCCGGTCCGGCCGCGGATCCGGCGGGCGCGTTGAGCGAAGGCGCCGAAGCAGGTTTGATGACGCCGCTCGGCACGGTGATCGGGGACGCGATGGCGGGCTGACCGCCACGGGCGCCGAAAACCTGCACCCAGTAGGCGCCGTAGCTGCCGCCGTAGGCGACGCCCACCCCAATCTCGGAGTACTGGGAGCTGAGGATGTTGGCGCTGTGCTCCGGCGAGCCCATCCACGTAGCCATCACCTCTTGCGGCGTATTCTGGCCGGCGGCGAGATTCTCGGCCAAGGACGTCCACCCCGTGTACCCGGCATTTGAAGCCCGCTGGGCAAAATCAGGCGTGGAGCCGCAGGAATGACCGAAGCAATTGGTGCTCGCCATCACCTGCGCGTACGCCTGGGCGTCCTGCATCAGGCTTGCATTCGCCACGAGCGGAAGCAGGCCCGCATTCTGACGTTGGACATTCGTCAACTGGATCACCGCGTCGGCGGTGGTATCCGCCGATGCGGGGAGCGCCAGGAGCGGGGTGGCGAGCAGTGCTAATGCGACTCCCAGCATGGCGATGTGGCGACGAAAGTACACAGCTCAGCCTTTCTCAGATACCAATCGGCACGCGCACTGGCCGGTCGATGTCGACTCCGATCCGCCGTTTTACTGCAGGACACTCAGACTTGCCCCGCGAGATAACCGTAAGGCAGATGGGGCAGGTCGGACAAGTCTTTGTGGGACCAATTGGCTACCGCCGGGTGTCGCCGACTCGGCAGCAGCGACCAGGAGGGAGCCTAGACGGTACGCAGGTAGATGCGCTGTCCTGCCTGTAGACCGGACAGGATCTCCGTGAACTGGTCATTTTGAATGCCGACGGTCACGTCGGAAGGCTGCTGATGTCCCTGAATGTCGACCAGGACGTAGGTGCGGTTGTTGGACTTGTTGATGGCGGTGGTGGGCACCAGCAGGGTGTTGTCTTCGGTGGAGGCGGTTATCGTGACTTTCGCCGTCTGACCGATCTCCGCCCCGGGACCCGGCCATTGCGGTGTGATCTTCACCGCGGTGTCGTTGGCCGCGACGGAGGTCGCGGCGCCGCCGGACGCATTACTGCCTCCACCGGCCGCCTGTTGGGCGGCCCGCGCGCTCGGGCTACTCGTATCCTGGTTGCTGGCGGCCAGTACCGAGCTGGGCAGCCCCGTTACCGTGCCCTGGATGTTTCGACCGGCGAACGTATCCATGACGATATTCACCTTCTGATCGATGGCGATCCTTGACAAATCGGGCGTCGACAAGGTGACGGAGATCTGCAGGGTCGCCGGATTTGCCAGGGTGATCACCGGCGTAAATGCGCCGATCTGATCACCCGGCTGACCGGTAGTGAGCATCACCTGCCCATCAAAGGGAGCGACGATCTGCGTTTGGACGACATCACTCTCCAGCGCCTGCAGGTGAAGCCGCGCCTGGTCGATGGCATTCTGATCCAAAGCGAGGTCGATGGCGGCGCTGTTACCCTGGCCAGCAAGCTCGCGGTCGCGCTGCGCGGCAGCCTCCGCCTTGACAACAGCGGCTGCCGCCTCCTTGACCGTGTCCTGCGCCTCGCGGATCGCCATCGCATCCGGTTGCGCGACCGCGTCGAGCGCCGCCTGGGCGGCGTCGACGTTGGCCTGGGCGCTTGTCACTATTTGTTGCGCTTGGGCGACGGCAAGCGCTGTGGGGCCGAGCGCCGCGGCGCTCGCCTGAGTGGCGTTGAGCGCCGCCTGCGCCTGGGTCACCGCCGCCTGGGCCTCCGCCAGTTGAACTGCACGCGATCCTCTCCCACCAGAGCTCGACGCCCCGGGGGAGCCGCCCTTGCCGGCGCTGCTCCCTCCGGCGCTCGTCGCCGCGCCGGTCCCTTCCAAAGTCAGTCGGTGCTGCGCCTGCGCCGCCGCCAGGTCCGCCTGCGCCTTCTGATACGCCGCTTCTGCCGCTAGCTTGTCCGCCGGCCGCACGTCGGCCAAGTGCGCCAGGTTTTGCTGAGCAGACTGGAGATCCGCGTTCGCTGTCGCGACCGACGCATTGGACGCATTGCATTGCGCCTGTGATGTCGTTTGGCCGGCCCTGCTGCACAGACTGTCACGCTTCACCTGAGCGGTATACAAGGCGTTCTTTGCTTGGGTCACGGCGAGGGCTGCCTGCTGGCGGCTGGTAGGCGTAGGTCCCTGGAGAAAGGCCTGGTAGATCGCTTGCGCCGCGTTGAACTGCTGCTGCGCGTCTTCCAGATTCGCGTCGGCAAGCGCGCGCTCATCCGCCGAGGGCCCGGCTTGCAAGGCGGCCAGGGCCTGCGCCGCGCTGTTCAGCTTCGAGCGGGCGCTGATCACGGCGGCGTTGGCCTGTTGGCGATCGGCGCCGCTCGGGCCGGCCTGGAGCGCCTGTAGCGCCAGCTTGGCCGAGGCAAGCCTTGCCGTGGCCGAGGTCACGTTACCCTGCGCCTGCTTCACATCATCCGCATTCGGGGTGGTGAGCGCGGCGAGCTGGGATTGCGCCGCGGCGTAGACTGCCTGGGCAGCTTGTACCGCCGCGTCCGCCGAGGCAATGTCCTCCGGCCTCACGACAGCCCGTCGGCTCGAGGCGCTGCCATTCGCCGCCGCGGCCGCCGAGTTGGAGTTCCCGCTGGCTGGCTCGGTGCCGGCATTGAGCAGCTCGCGATCTTTCTGCAAGTTGAGGTCCGCGGCGTCGACCGCGGCCTGCTGCTGAGCGATCTGCTTTTGGAGGGCTGCCACATCCAACGCGGCAAGTACCTGCCCGCGCTTCACTTGGTCCTTGATGTGTACGAAGATGTTATCGAGCGTACCGGACTGCCGAAAATACAACGCTTGCTGCTGGACGGCAACCACCTGTCCTGTCGACTGCACCTGGTCGGTGATGGAGCCGCGCGTCACGGTGGCCGTTGGCTGGGTCGGCTGCGGCGGCGGGGCGGGCGCCGCGCCGGAGCCGCCGGCCGAGCCAACGGTCCGGGCACAACCGGCGAACAACCAAAGAGCGGCGAGCCAAAGCGCTGTTCGCCATAGGGGCGTGCGGAACATGGACATCCTCGTACTAAGGCCTGCCGATGCCGAAAGGAGAACATAGCATGCGGAACCGCCAAGTGCGAGGTTGCCGGCAAATCGCTGTGGCGTCCCAGCGGTGGGCAACGTGCTTGCATCCCCACGACCCATGCCGTACGCTTCAACACTGACCTCGTACGGGCGATGGAGAATCCGATGCGCAGCGTGGTCCCTTGGTGCTGGTGCACTCCCATCAGTAGGACCCGACGAGCGCGGGGGCTGCTCTCGCCCGCCTCTCGGTCCGCGCGGTAGATCTCGACCAGCCGGTCGTCGCCTCGTTCTGACCCCTCGAAGGAACGGCGCCCGTCTTGTCTCTCACTACGTGACCGGCTTGGGCACAGCTATCCCGTGCCCTCAGCCGGCTCGATGTGACCGCACCGGCCGCCTCGGCCCCAGGGTCGCTTCAGCGTAGCCGCCTCGCTCTGGGCGCCAGCGATCACCGTTGCACAGCGGTCACCCTTGGTGAAGACTTGAAAGGACGTACAGGTGCGCCTATCACGCGGCAGCCTAGGGAGGCATGCCGACTTCATGAAACTCTGGACCGGGCAGACCATCTCGACGTTTGGCTCGACTATCACGCGCGAGGCAATCCCATACATCGCCGTTATCACACTTGGCGCCACCCCCGTGCAGATGGGCCTGCTGGCCGCGGCGGCGTCGGTCCCGGTGCTGCTGATCGGACTGATTGCCGGGGCGCAAGCTGACCGGCTCCGACGCCGCCCGCTCATGATCGCCGCGGACCTACTGCGGGCCGTCCTGGTGCTCGTGGTTCCCGCGGCAGCCGTGCTGGGCATACTGCGTCTCCAGGAGTTGTTCGCGATCGCCGCGTTGGCCGGGGCCGTCGGGGTCTTCTTCGATGTGGCCTATCCGACGTACGTACCGACGCTGGTGCGCCGCGACCAGCTCGTAGAGGCCAACAGCAAGCTCGGCCTGAGCAGCTCACTGGCCGAAGTCGCGGCGCCCGGCCTTGCCGGCGTACTGGTGCAGACGCTCACCGGTCCGATAGCCATGCTCATCGACGCCGCGTCGTTCGTGTGGTCAGCGATCTCGGTCGCGCTCATTCGCGCGCCGGAACCGGCGCCTGCTCCACCTGCCGATAGACAACACCTCGGCCGCGAGATTATTGACGGCCTGCGCACGCTCATGGGGCATCCCGTCCTCCGCGCGTTTGCCTTGACCGGCGCGACCGGCGCCTTCTTCGGCAACTTCTTTGCCACCCTCTACGGTCTCTATGCCTATCGCGTGCTCCACCTGACCCCGGCGCTGCTGGGCATCGCGGTGGCGATGGGTGGCGCCGGCGAGCTGATCGGCGCACCGCTCGCCGCGAGAGTGTCGCGGCGTTTTGGCGTCGGGAGGACACTGGTAGCGACGAGCTTGATCGGAAGCGCCGTCTCGCTGCTGATCCCGCTCGCACGGGGGCCGGTCGTCCTCGCCGCCGCGATGCTGATGATATCGCAACTCGTCAACGACGGCGCCAACGCCATCTATGGCATCAATGAGCTGAGCGTCCGGCAGGCGATCACTCCCGGCCGGCTCCTAGGCCGCGTCAACGCGGGCATGCAGCTCCTCAGGTCCGGAATTGGCCCGCTCGGCGCCATCGTCGCAGGTGTGCTCGCCCAGGCGATCAGCCCGCGCCCCACGGTGCTCGTCGCCGTGCTCGGCGGCGCGCTGGGCGTGATCTGGTTGGTGCGATCGCCGATACCGGGGTTGAAGGGGCTGCCGGACTGCGCAGTCGCCGGACAAACTGGCGCCGGCAGATCATGACCACCATCGCAGGACCAGTAGTCTGTCATGGAACGCTTGCGGTAATGGGGTAGGGGCTGGGCTGGCCACGTTAATCGTGGTGCGGAGCACCCTGCCCACTGGGCGAGGCAAGCCCAGCCCCTACATACAGCACGCGAATCTCGCATTACAGACTACTGGAGGCGCTGCGCCTACCAGGGAAGTGTACGCCCAGTATGGCGGCGACCGACCTCGGCCGCCTCCGGTCCGTGGCCGGCGCCGATGCGTACGCCCTCGGTAATGCTCTGGATCACGGTGTCCGGCTTGACGCTCTCCAGGAAGGCGATTTTGGCCGCCTGGCAGGCTTGGAAAACGCGATTGCGCGCCTCCCACATGTCTGCCGGGTAGGGGGCATCGTGGTTGTTCGGGTAGCCGAACGCCATGCCCATGTCGCCTGGACCCCACTCGGCGAAGGAAATGCCGGGAACCTTGGTCGTTTCTTCGACGGTCGCCAAGGCCCGCCTGTTCTCCACCTTGATGCCAAGGAGCAGCTCACCCTTGGGGTTGAGCGGCCAGGGATCGGCCCGCTGGAGATACTCGTCGCTCGGGATGCCCCAGACAGATGCGGCGAACACCTGCCCACCGTTGCCGCGGCGGCCAACGCCGAGCTGCTCGCCCACACCAGTCGTCCGGAAGGGATAGCGGGCCGACTCTACGAAGGCGCGCACGGCGGCCGGGTCTTCGGCATGGCAGAGCAGCAGCCCATGCACGCCGGTCGCCAGCACCTGTTTGATCATCCAGGAGTTGGCGCGGACCGCTGCCTCGCTGATCCCCTCCATCGGCAGCGTCACGATTACCGTAGGCGTGCGGTGCCCGCTGCGCGCCGGCGCCTGCTGCATCATCCCGCGCATGTAGTCTGCCAGCCGAGCGACGTCGAACGGCGCGTGCTCGATGTCGTAGGCGATGTAGTCGGCCCAGGTGCCGGCGGCCTCGACGCCTCCGTCGAAGCTCCGCTCCCCCGGTCCGGTGTAATAGATGGGCTGGTCGGCCTCCAGCAGCTCGATCGCTCGATTAATTCGTGCCACGTCGTCTCCTCTTTCTCGCCGTTGACGGGAGGAGGCTAGCATGGGCCGTGGCCGATGGCTATGCCGCCGAGCTGAAGCGGCGCCGGCTACCGATCCACCCGATACTTCTCTAACGCCGCCAAATCCAAGGCACAGCCGAGACCCGGCGCCGTGGGCACGAGGGCGTGGCCGGCCTCCAGCCGCAACGGCTCCTCGATCAGGTCGTCCTCCCGCGTCCAGCCGCCGACGAGGTCGCTGGGGAGCACGCAATTCCGGGCAGCAGCGCAGGCGTGCAGGTAGGCGTGCTCGGCGATGCCCAGCTCCACTCCCGAGCCGTGCCAGCAGAGCATGCCCGCTGCCTCCGCCATCGCCGCGTTGCGGACGAACTGCACCATGCCGCCACCCAGATTCATGCAGTCGCAGGCTTCAGCCTTGATGGCGTTGACGATGGCCTGCGGCTCACCCAAGTGGAGGGCCAGCGGCACGGTGAGGGCGGCACGAATCTGCCGGTACCAATCCAGGTTCCACTTGGGAACTGGATCCTCGTACACCGCGACGTTCGGGAACCGCTCCAGACGGCGCGCCAAGGCGATGGCCTCCGCCGGGCGGTAGAAGCGCTCGTTCGGGTCGATGGTCAGCTTGAAGTCCGGTCCCGCGGCGTCGAGAATCGCCTGGATGCGCTCCTCCCAGGGATCGTCGATGGTGCATTTCATCTTCAGACCGTGGAAGCCCAACCCCTTGCCTCGGGCTGCGCTGCGAGCGGCGTGCTCGGGCATCTGCTGGCCGATCCAGAAGTCGACCGGGACACGGTCGCGCAGGGCGCCGCCGAGCAGATAGTGCGCCGGCCTACCCAAGGCTTTGCCAACAAGGTCCAGGGTCGCCATTTCGAAGGCGTCATAGGCGGCATTCGGCGGCGCGATGGCCGTGCCAGGCTCGTAGCTCCGTCCCGCACGCTGGGGTTGCATGGCCGGTGGCTGCAGCGGCAGACGCTGCAGCGGCAGACGCTGCAGCGGGAAGCGGAGCGGCTCCGCCCCCAGCAGCGCCTGCGCCGTCTCCTCGACCACCGCGCGCGGGACACCACGCGCCGTCTCACCGATCCCCTCAATGCCGTCGTCGCTGCGCAAGCGGATCAGGTGTTTCGGCACCCTATCCCACTGCGCCTGCCCAAACTCGGGGCTATTGACCGACCCTGGGATCGTCGGGACCACGACCGTCCAGATGTCAATGGCAGTAATGTGCATAGGGATTCGCCTTTCCAGTCTGCTCGTCCGCGCCCTCATCGTAGCGCGAATTGGCGCTCGAGGTGGGACAAGCGCTGATTATCGCAGCCGACCCGCGCCTGTCGAGTACAGTAACGGCAATCACAATGGGCGTAGGTCTAGATGAGAGAGGACGCGATGAGCGAGCTTGCGGCACTGCTTTCCGGCGTGGACGCGCTGCGCGACGAGATGGTCGCGTTCCATCAGGACATTGTTCGTTTCGCCACCGTGAACACCGGCGCTATGCCGACCGGCAATGAGACGCCGTGCTGCGAATACATCCAGACACGGCTGAAGGGCGAAGGTATTGAGGCCGAGATACTGGAGTCGGCGCCGACTCGTGGGAATCTGATCGCCCGCCTGCCGGGCACTGGAGGCGGGTCGAGCCTGCTCTTCATGAGCCACCTGGACGTCGTACCAGTGGAAGATGCCGCAACCTGGAGCCACCCGCCGTTCGGGGCCGAAATCGCCGACGACAAAATCTGGGGCCGCGGCAGTGACGACGCCAAATCGGTGACGACCGCGAGCTACTTCGCCACTGTCCTCCTGAAACGCCTCGGCCTGCCTTTGCGCGGCGACCTCATCTTCACCGCCACCGCTGACGAAGAGTCCGGCGGCAACTATGGCTATGGCTGGCTGGCCGAGCACGCCCCGGCGAAAATCCGCGCCACCTACGCGCTCAATGAAGGCGGCGGCGCCCCGTTGCTCAGCCGCGAGGGGCTGCTCTACAGTCTGGCCTTGGGCGAGAAAGGGCGGTTGGAGGTCACGCTGACCCTCGCCGGTCGGAGCGCCCACGCCTCGCAACCTTGGAACGCCGACAACGCATTGACCAAGGCCGGGCGTGTCCTCCAGGCGCTCGACGCCTATGATCCGACCATCGACCTGTCACACCCGATCTTCGACCACCTCGGTGAGATGGTCGCCGGGCTGGAGCGGCCGACGCCAGGCACGCTGGAAAGCACACTGCAGCGTGTGGCGGCGGCTGACCAAGCGACCGCCAGCATGCTACGGGCGTCCTCACGCCTGACCATCACACCGACCATCCTGCATGCTGGCGTCAAGTCCAACAGCATTCCGGCGGCGGCGACCCTCAGGTGCGACTCGCGAACGCTGCCCGGCCAGGACGCCGCCTACGTCAAGCGCGAGGTCGAGCAGGCCGTTGCCGGCATCGACGGCGTCACGGTCGGTGTGGATGTCTGGGCACGTTCGACCCAGTCGCCCTTCGATACGCCGTTCACCAGGGTGCTCCAGCGTGCCCTGGCGATGGCGACCGTCAGCTCCGACGTCCGCTTGGCCCCCACGCTGACCGCCGGCTTCACCGACTCTCAGTACGTTCGCCCGCTGGGCGTCCAAGCCTACGGCTTCAGTCCGGCCCATCCGGCCGCGGCGCGTGTCCGCTCCGGCGTGCATGGGGTGGACGAGTACATCGACATCGAGACCCTGCTGATGCGCACCAAGGCCTATCTCGCCGCAGCGTACATGACGCTGGTGGAGGGAAGCGCCTGATCGCTCGAGCGCAGACATCGTGCTGCTGAGCGGGCGACTGCCGCGATGCACAGGCGGATTCCCTCCTGCCCTGGGGAAAGGAGTCCTGCTTACCTCGACTTCGCCGGCCCGGGGCATTCCTGGATTGCGCCGAGCCGGGAACGATAGGCGCGCCGCCATGGAGAGCAACGTATGCAGCCAGCAGTGTTTGACCACACATTCCTCGCGGCCATTGCCCTGGCGGGCATGCTGATTGGCATTCTCGGCGGGCTGTACCTGGCCTACGACCTGCTGGGCGGCGAGCGCGGTCCGCTCGGGATCGTCACCAGGGTGGTCACCTACAGCTGTATCTTCAGCAGCGTCTACGCGGTGGCGGCCTAGCTGGCATTCGGCGCCCGGACGGCGGTGGCTTTTGGCGGGATCGCCGGACCGGGATTGGGATTGGCGCTGACGCTGGAGTTCCGCCGCCTCACCAAGCGACCGAAGCGGCGACGGTTCCGGGTGGCGCCACGCACGGCAGCATTCGCCGCGCTGCGCGGATTGGCACTGGGCGCCGCCGCTGGGGTAGCCTTCGGCGCCCGATTCGGCGCCCTCTTCGCCCTGCTCACCGCCGCTGCCTTGATCGGCGCCTACGTCCTGGGCGCCGCGCCGTCGTCGGAATTCTTCACCGCCGAACGCCCCCGCTACAGTTGGGCCAGGTTGCGGGGAACGCTGCAGCGAGGCATCGCGGTGGGGCTGGCCGGAGCCATCGCCGCGGCGCTCTCCACCGAAGGGATCGCCCCCCTTCGTGTCGGTCTCGTCACCGGCGTCGTAGCAGGATTGGTCGGCGGCGTCGTCGGCACGCTCAGCCCGTTCATCGAGTACTGGGCAGACCGCCTCCCGCCTCGCCGCCTGGGTGCGGTCGGCGTCAGCCTGCTCCTCATAGGCGCGCTGCTGCAATCAGTCGAATACTGGGTCGTCGTGCTGAACGTGCCCGTGCGCTAGCGGCCGGATACCGCCGAACCCTTGTTTACGCATCCAGGCCCTGTCCTATCCCACGAGCGGAACTAGGATCTGCAGGGCGTGGGGAGCAAACGCTCCACGCCGTGCCCTAGTGGAAGGCCGCGCCGAGACCAGCCACGGAGTGGGTAAGTATGGCCAGGACCACGTCGATGATGACCATCACGACCCAGCCAATCAGGGCCGTGCCAATGGCGCGGCCGGTTCCAAATTCCAGGGCCTGCCGGATGGCGATGATGCCGGCGATCAGGATCCAGAAGTACACCACCAGCCGGATCAGGCCGCCCAGGATAGGAATGAAGGCCAGGAGGTCGAAGATCCGCGGAGTTTGGGCGAAGCCGATCGTGCGCAGCATCTTGCCCGGCGTCGACGTGCCGTCGAAGATCCGAGTCCCGACCCAGAAGGTCACGAACGACCAGACAATCCAGCCGACCAGGGCGCCGACCACGCCGGACAGCACTCCGCCGGCATGCCCGCCGAATACAGTCAGGCCGATGCCCCCAGCAATGGCGACGATGATAACCACGATCAGGGCCTGCACCGTCGCGCCCGGGTCTGCCTCCACCTCGTCATAGAGGCCAGGATCGAGCGCGGCGGCCCGCCGCATGCGATCGAGCAAGTTCGTGTTTGCCGAAGTCTGCACTCGCCTCTCCCTCTCGCTAGATACCGATGCGGACCTGGATCACCTTCCCGGCAGCGATGCGGATGTCATCACGCAAGCGTGGTGCCCAGGTCAGAGTATATAACCGAGTGAATAATGGCGCCGACAAATAGGACCGTACCGGTCACCGCTGCAATGCGTGGAAGCGGCGCTCAGCGAGCTTGTAGACGTTTTCGTGCGGACCGACAGCGAAGACCAGGCAGGTCCGTTCGTCCGCGAGCACCACGTAGGCGGCTCGGTACGCACCGCCGGGCAGCGAGAACTCCAGGGATCGGGCGCCTTTCAGACTGCCTGTCAGGCTATGTCCCTTGAAGGGATTCTCACGCAGGTCTCGCAGCGCCCGCGCCGCCCTTGCCGTCCAGGGGCGCAGGTCGAGTAGATCGCGCTCTGCCTGTCTGGTCTGACGCAGAGTGAAGGGGCTAATCGTCGGCATCGAGGTCGATGCCGTGTTCGGCGGCAAACTCCTCCAAGGTGCGCATCTCTCCCCGCCGATGCTCTTCAAGGGCCGCCTCGGCCAGCGCATCGAAGGGATTTATCGCCCTGGCGTAATGCAAGACCGGACCCTGCTCGGTCTCCTCCTGCACGACGAACAGCGTGTCGCCTGGCTTCAACCCGTCCCGCGCCTCCTTGGGAATCTGAATGCGGAAGCGCTCGTCAATCGTTACGGCCACCATCGCCGCGTCGCCTTTCTCATTCTCCGGGGGGATACCCACGGAAGTATACGGCGTGCCGAAGTGTCTCGCCTTAGGAAGCTCGCTGGGTGAATCCTGGGTACGAGCTGCACCCCACCAAGGCAGCTACACGTCCGCGCCCCCGGCGTCAGCAACCAATGCCACTCACCGATCTTCACGCAGCGACTTCGCCACCAAGATGTCGGGCTTCCCTGGCCCGTTGGCATCCGGTACAACGCCGACAATATCGAGATCGGTGAGTTGCATTGCGTACCTCCGAGGCGGAAAGCATATCCCGCCTGCTGGGATCGCGAACGCACGTGGTCGATGGACGAGCTCTGGCGGCGCTTGGTCATCTACTTCGTCCGGCGCTGGGTGCCGGACGGGCTGCTGACCCCACAACACCCGCGGATGAGCCACTAAAGAATCTCGCCCCCATCCACAAGCGACCGAGCAGCACCAGCCCCCAAATCGCCTCTATGTTGGTCGCGACACGCTCAAGAACTCCGGCGTATTCGAAGCGATGCGCATTGGCTATCCCGAACAGAGCAATGAACACGTTGATGAGAACTCCGCTGGCCACCGAGTAGAACACCCAGCCGCGCCAGTTCGGATCTCCCCAGAAGCGCCGGGCGATGATGAACAGGCCGGCCATCATGGCGCCGATGATCATGAAAAGCCAAAAGGTATGGAGCGGGTCAGTTAAAGAGAAGCCGATCATGATCAGACTGAAACCTTCGATCCCGCGCATGATCGGATACCAGGTCGCGCACACACCGCCTTTGAGGATTCTCCGCCACACAACCGCCACCCCGAGCGTAATCACGCCGAGTACGATGAAGTTGGCCTGCTGAATCCATCCACCGGGACCCACCATGAGTGTGCTGATGGCTTGCCGCCAGGCGTCATAGCCGGGCCGGGTGACGCCCTCGATCAGGTAAACGGCATCGAAGAGTGCCGGTCCCATCGTCCCGCACAGGAGGAGCCATAGCAGAAGTGCACGAGGCGCCGGTTGCCGCTGCTCGAGGCTCGGCCCCTCCAATCTGGGATTGATCACGTGAATCCTCCTCTCTTCCTTTTCTTTGAGACGCGTTCGGTGGACTCTCGACTCTTCGGCGCGGCGAAGGGACTATCACCGCGTGACCGCGGCGGGGTAACCGGGCAGACGCGGCTCGCGGAGCACGAGGTACCGCTTATGCAGGGCCGATCCCTCCGGAAACCCAGCCGGAGAATGCCGCCATGCTCATGTCAGTGTGAGCGGAGGCGGCTTGACCGTCCTCAGACGGTCGCGACGTCCACTATATCAGGCCAATCGATCAAAGGCGGATGTAGCACCCACATGGTAGGCTCCGATTGTCGGATTCGCTGTTAGTCAGAATGTCGGAAGCGGAGAGTGGCAATGATGGTCCATGCGCGGGTGGGCAAGCGCGGGGCGGTGGTGATCCCCGTCGCTATCAGGCGCCGGTTCCATCTGGAGGAAGGGACGATTGTCACCATTGACGAACGTGACGAAGGCGTGCTGCTCAAGCCATTTGCGGCGGGGCCGACATCGGCCGAACGTCAGCGCTTCTTCGAACAACTGACGGCGCAAGTCGCCGCGACGCGCGCCGACCCGCAAGCGTGGGCCGAGGAGGAGGCGGAGCGAGCAGAGCTGGCTGGCACACTGTTAGACGGGCTACGCGATCCCGCGGATGAGTTCCGTGGCTAGCGGAGCCCTTGCATATCGCCGCGGAGAGATCTGGTGGGCCGACCTCAACCCCGTCCGAGGTCACGAGCAGGCCGGGCGACGCCCGGTGCTGGTGGTTTCTGATAACGCGTTCAACCAGAGCCGGCTTGGCATGGCGTACGTGATACCGCTCACTCGGACGCTACGGGGCTGGTCGGCACGGGTGCGCGTGGATCCTCCGGAGGGAGGGGTGACCGCGCCGAGTGAACTCATGTGCGATCAGATGAGAGCTGTCTCCGAGGAGCGACTGGAGCGGCCTATCGGGTCGGTCGATCTATCGACCATGCAACGGGTGGCCGGAATCCTTCGCCTGATTCTGGCGATCTGACACGGATCCATGCGTTCCCACAAACAAAGGCCGCCTCCTATGTCGCTGCCCGGTCTCCTAAGCTTCTCCGCCCGCCTGATACGCCGCAAGGAATTCCTGTTCAAATGCCGTGAACCGGCCTTCGCCGATCGCCCGGCGCATTCGGTGCATGAGGTCGAGGCAGAAATGCACGTTGTGGATGGTTGCCAGGCAGGGAGCCAGCAATTCCTCGGCTTTGAAGAGGTGCCGCAGGTAGGCACGGCTGTGCGTCCGGCAGGTGTAGCAGGAGCAGGTGGGATCCGGCGGCGTTGGATCGGTTGCGTAGCGCGCGCCGAGCAGGCGTAGTCGGCCATGGGCGGTCAGGAGTGTGCCGTTGCGGGCCATGCGCGTCGGCAGGACCGAGTCGAACATATCCACGCCACGCCGGACAACGGCGAAGAAGTCCACCGGCTCGCCGATGCCCATGGCATAATGCGGCCGGTCACTTGGGAGCAGGTCGGCTACCCAATCCAGAATCGCCGCCGTCATCGGCCGCGAATAGCCGATGGATTCCCCGCCGATGGCGATGCCGGGCAGGTCAAGATCGGCCACGAAAGCCGCGCTGCGCTCGCGGAGCGGTCGACTGTTGCCGCCCTGCACAATGCCGAACAGCGCCTGCGGCGCCCGGCCGGTCTTGGCGGCTTCCAGATCTTGCCAGCGCTCGCGACAGCGCAGCAGCCAGGCGTGGGTGCGCTCCATCGAACGCGCAGCGGCCGCTTCATCGGCGTCATTTCGCGAGCACTCATCGAACGCCATCATGATGTCGGCGCCGATGGCCTCCTGGAGCTCCATGGACCGCTCGGGGCTGATGAACTGGCGCGCGCCGTCGATGGGCGAGGCGAACCAGGCGCCTTCGTCGGTAACACGCAGGAGGCTGCCGCCTGGGGGCTGGGGGTTAGGGGCTGTCTCTTATACACATCTGACGCTGCCGACG
>CALBSQ010000310.1 GCA_937967325.1 uncultured Chloroflexota bacterium | reverse complement strand
ACAAGATCCGCCCCTTCCTCCAGCCGGCGGCAAAGGCGCGGGAGGTCCTCGGGATCCTGCGACAGGTCAGCGTCCATGCAGGCAACCAGTGAGTAGCCGTTTGCCAGGGCAAACGCCATGCCCGTGCGCAGTGTGGCCCCCAGGCCCCGGTTCTGCTCGTGCCGCAGCAGGCGGACGTAGGGATAGAGGGCTGCAATCTCGCACGCGCGGGCGGCCGTGCCGTCGCTGCTGCCATCGTCCACGACGACGACATCCAGGTCAAGCTGGTGTATCGAACGCACGCTGTCGATCCGCTGGATCAGCGGCCCCAGGTTGCGCTCTTCGTCTTTGGCTGGAAGGATCAGCAGCACACGAGTCATGGACTCAGCACGGTGACCTTGCCGAGCAACACACGGTCAGTAGCCGCTTGGCCAGGGTCGGGCAGCAAGGGCGCTCGCACCAGCGTCGCGGAGGCGTACATGCCCACTTCAACAGTGTAGGCGCCCGGCGGTAGCCGCGATGGGAGGACCATACCGTGCAGATCGACGATCTGCTCGCCCACTTGCCAGGTGGTGGTCGGCCGCGTCGACCCGGCCGGCTCGCCGTCATGTTGAGTCACCACCTTGTTGTTGCCATCGAGCAGGTGAGTGAAGACGGTGTAGCGGGCGTCGATCGGCGCGACATCTCTCCACGTCAGTACCAGCCTCAGTGTCGAGCCCGGCAGGATACCGGCCTCGGGCAGTGTGTATCCGGTCAGCTCCGCGCCATTGCCGAATCGAGCATGCGTTGACGCCTCAGGTGGAGCGTGGCCCTGCTCCGTCGCGTACAGCAGAAGCTGAACGCTGCCAAACCAGCGGTGGCTGGACACGAAGGCGTGCTGGGCTAGCCAGGTGGCGACCAAACCAGGCGGATCCGCCTCCGTCGCCCCGTAGTCGACCACCCAAATGCGAGGGTGCGTCGATGCCAGCGACGCAAGGGTCGCCTGTACCTGCGCCGAATCAGGAGGGCGCTGGAGAGGCAGACCCACTACCGCATCCGGCCCGCGGTAATAGTAGTTGAAGACGTGATCCTGGCCGGGCGGATAGAGCAAGACCGCGTCGTTCGGCTCCGCCTGAGCGCGAATGGTCTGGGCCAGGCCCCGATAGTCGTCGTGGGGATGCAACGGAGCCATGTAGTAGCGGAGATCGGCGCTGCCGCAGATAGCGGCGATCAGGGTACCGGCGCCCATCACGGCGAGCGCTTTCGTGGCCGGCCCGGCGACGATCCGCGACAGCGCGTCGGACAACGTCGACACGCCGGCGGCGCCTGACATGGCGACGGCGGGTAGGGCGACGAGGACATACCGGACTTCAAAGACCGATTTCCAGGCGGCGTAGGCCGTGACGCCGGCAAGCGGCACGATGAGCAGCAGAGCCGGTAGACTGCCTCTCGACCCTTGGCACAGTGCCACGGCCGTGCCGAAGACGACGATGGCCGCTAGCAATGCTGCCGCGGCGCCCGTGGCTACGGGCGCACCGTCGATCCCCACCAGTAGAGCGCCGAAGGCATTGGGAAGTACCGACGACACGGCAGTATGCGCGGTGGTCGCGGTTTTTCCCACGGTCAACTGGTGGTGGAACACCGGCAGCCAGGGCGCAAATAGGCCCGCGACCGCCGCGTTGGCCCCCAGCCATCGCCAGCTCGCCCATCCGCGTGCTCGGGCCAAACCGTACAGACCAATCGCCCCCAACCCTAATACGGCAACATATTGCAGATACAGCGCGACCGTCGCCGCCAGCACGTAGCCCCACAATGACCACGTTCGCGCCCGGCACAATGGCGCGCCGCCCGATGTCGTCGGCTTCCCCGATGCGTCATCGAGCCAGATTACGGAGCACCACGCGGCAACGGCGACAGCCGCCGCGACAGGCATGTACATCCGCAGCTCCTGCGAAAAGGCGATTCCTAGCGGAGACACGGTTGCCCAAAAGCCGGCCAGCCATCCTCCGGTGGCCCCAAACAGGTGCGTCACCAAACGCCAGGTGGCGACGACCAGTACGACACCGGCGCAGGCCGACAGACCGCGGATCGCCCACGTACTATCGCCAAGCACCTTCGCCCAAGCTGCGAGAATGAGGTAGTACAGGGGGGGATGAAAGTCCGCGGCCGCTGCTCGAATGATGGCAATGGGGTCTTGGCCAATCATGCCGGCGCTGACGCCCTCGTCGTACCAGAGACTCTGCGCATCAATCTGGACGAAGCGCAACCCGGCGGCGGCAACTAGAAGCGCAATAGCGCCAATGGTTGGCAACACTGGAAGTGTGAAGTGTCGAGCGCTCGGAACGCCGGCAGCGGCGGGTCGGGCAGCCACAGCCAAGTCTACTGCCCCCCTTTCTACGGAGCCACCCTATGGTACCTGGCAATCGCCCACTGATTGGATTGATAGCTAGGACCGTCGGTACACGCCGCCATCTTGCTGCCACGCCCCCTCGGTTGCGCCCGTCGGCGGCAGAAAGGTGCTCACGATGGCGCGCCGCGACGCATTCGCGGCGACTACCCCGTCCAGAGCTAAGCGATCATCCAGGGGGAGGTGCGCCGGGATCACTGCGGGGAAGCGCCGATGCATTTCGTCGCCGTACCACGGATCGGCCACCAGGTTCGCTGCCCAGATCACGACGTCCGGCCGATATCCCAATACATCCTGCACGTACCAGAGGGCAAAGGTCGGGTTGTCTCCTGTGGTCAGCAAGAGCCCTTGGTCGGGAACGGCCGCGAGCTCGGAACGAGCGGCCGATTCGAGGGAGCGGTCGGCGTGAATATCAACTTCTGATCGAGTACGCACGAAGAGAAAGGCGGCCAGGAGGGTCAGCGCGACGATGCTGGCGGATCGAAGACTGAGACGCTCGGCGCCGACTCGTCCCGGAATTAGGGCAATGCCCGCTCCAAGCGCAATGATCAGCACGACATAAGATAGCTGCAGGTACGTGGGTGCAGCCGGCGCCGCGTCGCGGGCCACGATGGCCAGATCAACTGCCAGGAGCGTACACAGCACGATCCCTACTCGGCGTGAGCGCACCAGCACGAGGCTCAGCGACCAGACTGCCGCGACCGCCCCAATCAGGGTAAATTGGCCGCGAAGCCGTCCCGGCAACCTGGCCAGCTCGAGCGCCATCGCGCCGGGTCCTCTGCTCGTCAGAAAGCGGTGGTACTCCCGGGCTGTGACGAGTGACCACAGCGCCTGCAAGTTTTCCGGATCCCCCCAGTTAGCCGGCGGATGCGCCTGTGCCCGCCAGATGAGCAATAGGTAGAGCGGTGGAGTGATGGCGACGAGGGCTGTCAGCGCCGCGATCAGCGCGCCAGCGGAGGGTCGCGGCCGGCGGACGATCGCCGCGGCAACGAACGCCACGCCCAAGGCTAGACTGACCAGATGGTTTGCCAAAGCGAGTGCCAGGACGACCGCGCACAGCCACAACGGACTCCGACCCCGCATCCAGCGCAGCAGCAGCCACAGTCCGGCCGCCACGAGACACGAATCGACCGCGTACGTCTCCGGAATGGTTGCCTGCTGCCAGAACAGGGGCGAGAAGGCCAGCAGCAGGCCGGCGAGGCCGGCGCCCAACCACCTGCTCCACGTCGCGGTCGGGTTGGGCAGGTGTTCGACCAGCTCGTTTGCCGCCAGGATTGCGAAGCTCACAGCCGCCGCCGCTGCCAGGGTCGAAAGCAAGGCGACCCGGTGCGCCGGCTCGCCGACGGGCGCAAGCGTTGCCACGTGGGCCAGGAGCACCCACAGCGGGTAGCCGGTGGGATGCGGAACACCGAGCGTCCACGCGGCGCGCACCAATTCCCCACTGTCGCCGCCGCCATTGCGTAGCGTGACCGTGGCAGCTACGGTGGGAAGATAGAGCAGAAAGGTGAGGACACCGGCGCCGGCAGCGAGCACCGGCGCCGGATTGAACGCTTCCCAACCAGAAGCTCGCGTTGCTCGGTCGGTCAGCGCTTACTCCCCGATCCCCAACTGCTCATCTCCAGCTCCTCTGGCTGCTCGCTGGCTCCGAGCTCGGCGCGAAGATCGACAAGCGCGGCGTCGAGCTCCCCGGCTCGATAGAGGCGCTCTCCGGTCAACATCCCGCCGCTCCGATTGGCCTGCAGACGCAGCTCGAGCTGTTTCGTCCGCACCTTGACAATCCTGGCCACCAGATCCGCCGCTCGACTTTTGGTCCGCACTTGTCCCCCTTTTCGCCCTCGCCGCGATAGCCAACCACCCGTTGTATCGCTTCCACCACTCTACGGGCGTGCCGGCCCATTGACAACGCCCATTTCGTGACGGCGGGGGAGATAAGAGAGAGGTCCGGTCCCTGTCGGAGATGCCACACAACCTTTGCTGAGCCATTCGACATTGGCCACTATACTTGACTGAGCCACTTAACAGAGGCCCGGGACGGCCGGCTGCGATCGACGCCTGAGCGAGCCGCTGGAGCACCAATCGAGGATGATGGTGACTAGAGTCCGAGATGTCGGGGAGTTTGGGCTCATCGATCGGCTTGCCGGCCGCTTGCATCGCCGGCTGCCGCCCCGCGCCTCGGTTGCGGTCGCCATCGGCGACGACGCGGCCGTGTGGCAACCGTCGGCCGGGACTGTCTCTGTGCTCAGCACCGACACGATGATCGACGGCGTACACTTCACACGGGAGACAATACCGTGGCGACTCCTGGGGTGGAAGAGTGTCGCCGTCAACGTCAGCGATCTGGCCGCGATGGCTGCCGAGCCACGGCTCGCCGTAGCGACGCTTGGTTTGACAGGCGATGAGGACCTGGGCGCACTGGACGAGTTGTACGACGGCATCGCCGACGCCGCGGCCGAATGGCGCCTGAGCGTGGTTGGCGGCGACACCGTTCGCGCACCGCGGCTGCAGGTGGGGTTCAGCGTCGTCGGTGAGGCCCCCACCGGACCGTCGGGTCCGGAAGTGTTGCGTCGAGACGCGGCACGAGCCGGCGATGTCCTGGCCGTGACCGGGCATCCCGGCGACTCGGCCGGCGGTTTGGCGCTGTTGCTGACCAACCGTGATCGAGCCCGCTCCCCATCACTCATCCGGGCTCACCAGATGCCCAGAGCCCGGGTGACGGAAGCGCGCTGGCTTTTCGAGCACGGCGTGCGCTGCGCCACCGATAACAGCGACGGCCTGCTGCGCGAGGTCGAGTTCTTGTGCGCCGCCAGCAGCGTGGGCGCCGTCGTCACTACCTCCGACCTGCCTTTGTCGGAGGAGCTGCGTCTCGAGTTCGCTGATCGTGCGGTCGACCTTGCGCTCGGTGGAGGCGAAGACTAC
The DNA here is from genome assembly GCA_937967325.1 of uncultured Chloroflexota bacterium. Classification (GTDB taxonomy): domain Bacteria; phylum Chloroflexota; class UBA4733; order UBA4733; family UBA4733; genus UBA4733. Next base: position 26,084 of record CALBSQ010000310.1, on the reverse strand, counting down.
GAGCTGGTTTTGGCAGTCCCAACCTCGCAGTGGCCCGCCGTCCTTGCCGCATGGCAGGGGGTGTTTTCCACATCGCTGGCCGCGGTCGGCTGCTTCACGGCCAAACCCGTCGATGGGCCTGCTGTCCGGGTAGTCGGTCAGGCGCCGGTTCGCAGCGGCTTCGATCACTTTGCAAGCCCATCCGTATGACGGTCGTCGATATCATTAGTCATGGCCTGGCCCAAACGCGCCGCCTGGGTGCAAAGCTGGGACCTTTGCTACAACCAGGCGACGTCTTGCTGCTCAGTGGGCCGCTTGGCGCCGGCAAAACCAGTTTCACCCAAGGGCTAGCCGACGGCCTGGGGATCACCGACACGGTGAACAGCCCGACCTTTGTCCTGGCACGCGAGTATCACGGACGCTTACCGCTGTACCACATGGACTTTTATCGGCTGGACCGACCGACCGAGCCGATCGAGCTCGGCTTCGAGGAGTACTTCTATGGTCGGGGCGTCGCCGTGATAGAGTGGCCGGAGCGGGCAAGTGGACTGCCGGCAGCGTTTCTTCGTGTCGCGTTCAAACTGGTTAGCGACACGAAGCGTGGTCTCCGCTTCGAGCCGGTGGGCGGGCGCTACGAGCGTCTGATACTGGAGTTCCGTCACGCGGCATACGGAATCTGATGGTGGCATTACTATTGGCTATCGATACGTCGGGCCATTCGGCTGGGATCGCGGTGTTGGACGGCACGCAAGTGCTGGCAGAGCAGACTTGGACCGTGCGAGGCAGCCACGGCAGGCTCCTGCTTCCGGCGGCAGAACAGTTGCTGCGTGTCGCCGGTGGCTCTGCCAACGATCTGCAAGCGGTGGGGGTAGCTCTGGGTCCAGGGGCCTTCACCGGCCTGCGCGTCGGAATTGTTACCGCGAAGACGGTCGCCTGGGCGCTCGACATACCCTGCCTGGGCATCCCGTCGTTGGAGGCGCTGGCGGCGACGGCGTCCGGAGCGTCTCGTGTGCTGGCGGTGCTCGACGCCGGACGTGAGGAGTGGTTCTGGGCGTTGTACGCCAACGATCGAGGCCGTCGGCGATGTCTGAGCCCGCCGGAAATCGGTCGGCCCGAAGAGGCGCTCAAGCGCCTCACTCGTTCCACGTTGCTGGTCGGCGAATGCTCCGACTCCCAACAGGCGCTGATCGCTACCTCATTCGCCCGGACAGTGGAACTGGGAGATCGACGCCTGCCGGCCACCCGCCCTGCCGCCGTGGGCCTTCTGGCTGCCGAGCGCCTGGCCGCCGGCGAGCGTGACGATCCTGCTACGCTGGCCCCGTTCTACCTGCGGCGGCCGGCGGCAGAGGAACGGAAGGGCGTCGCGGGATGAGCCGAGTCCACCGCGAGACACTGATCCTGGGGATCGAGACCAGCTGCGACGAGACCTCCGTGTCGCTCGTCCGCGATGGACGGCGGGTGATCGTCAACCTGGTGTCCTCCCAGATCGAGATCCACCGCCCCTACGGCGGCGTGGTGCCCGAAATCGCTGCCCGACAGCATATGACCGCGATTCTCCCGATCCTCGCTGAGGCGCTGGCGGCGGCCGATGCGAGTTGGGAGAAGATCGACGCCTGCGCCGTCACCGCCGGCCCCGGCCTGGCCGGGTCGCTGCTGGTGGGGGTCAACGCCGCGAAGGCGATCTCGTTCGCTCGCGGCCTGCCGCTGGTAGGCGTCAACCATCTAGAAGCGCACATTTATGCCAACTGGCTGGCGGCGGAAACGGGCGGCGCCGGACGCTTGCCGCGTGAGCCGAGCTTTCCAGCGCTCTGTCTGATCGTGTCCGGTGGCCACACCGAGCTCATCTTGATGCGAGGCCACGGGGCATATGACCTGGTCGGCCAGACCAGAGACGACGCTGCCGGAGAAGCGTTCGACAAAGTGGCGCGTATCTTGGGACTCACGTATCCCGGCGGTCCTGCAATCGAAAAGGCGGCCGCCGGGGAGTTGGGAGCGTCACGCCCTGGAAACCCAGCGGCATTTGCGCTGCCTCGGGCTGTTCTGCGCGGCGGCTACGATTTCAGTTTCAGCGGTCTCAAGACAGCGGCGCAGCGGCTAATCGAAGAGCAAACACCCGGCCAGGGAGCAGACAGCCTCGCTGCGAACCCGGACCTCCTGGCCGACCTCGCCGCCAGCTTTCAGGAGGCGGTCGTGGATGTGCTGGTTGCTCGCACGGTGGCCGCGGCGCAACAATACGGCGCAGCGGACATCCTACTGGCCGGTGGCGTTGCCGCCAACGCCCGTCTACGCCACCTGATCCAGGACCGAAGCCCGGTGCCGGTGCGCATCCCACCGCTCAGCTATTGCACGGACAACGCCGCCATCGTGGCCGGCTGCGCCTACTTTGCGCTGAAGGCAGGCAAGACCGACGGCCTGGACCTGGACGTCAATCCCAACCTTCGGTTAGCGGAGGCGGCGTTCTAGGGACAATGGTGAACCTACCCCAGCCCCGCCGCCTGCCACGCCTGGCGCAACGACTCGGCTGTTTCCCGAACGGCTTGTTCGGGTGCGAGCTCACGCAGGCGAGCACTGAACGGCTCAACCGTGACCGGGCCGTCGTAGCCGATCTGCAGCAGCGCGCGCAAGTAGGCCGGCAACTCAATCACCCCGGACTCCATGGGCAGCAGTCGCTGGTTGTCGATCTGGGCGTCTCGCTCGATGCCTGCGGGAGCGTCGTTCACGTGGACGGCCACGACATCCTCGGCCTCCAGGCTCTTCAGCTCCTCCACGGTTCCGCCAGAGGTGTACCAATGCCAGCAGTCGTGCAACAGGCCAACGTTCGGGCCAATGGCGTGGGCAAAGGCCAGCATGTCGCCGGCGGTATAGATGAACTCGTGGGCTAGTTTCGTTCGAGAAGTCTTGGGACCGATGAATTCCAGCCCCAGTCGACAGCCATGGTCCGCGAGGATTCGGGCAATGGGACGGAAACGGCCCAGCAGGAAGTCATATTGCTGCTGTCGTGTCCGCTCGTTGTGGCCGGGCGTGACCCAGGTTGTCACACGCAACGCCGCCAGCCGCTGCCCCAGGTCGGCCGCGGCCGCGAGCTCCGACAGCCCTTGCTGGAACTTGTCGTTGTCCCCGCGCCAGTCCACCGGCAGGCCCCATGGTCCCGGCTTCACCCCCGCTGCTTCAAACTTGCGGGCTAGCGCGTCGGCGCCTTGAGATTCGGCAATTCGCTGGGCTTCGCCGATGCCAAAGTCGATCGCGTCGAATCCGTGCGCCTTGGCCATGGTCAGCGCGCCCTCCAGATCGGTGCGCACCCCAATTGCTCCAGTGTTCAAGCTCCGGTACATTTCAGGCCCTTCTTGGCACGAACAGAGAGGGTGAGTATAGCCCGCGGGCGACTGGCCAGATGGACTAACCGTCGACGATCGCCCGGCCAGTCATGTCGTCGGGTACCGGCAATTGGAGACGCCTAAGCAACGTGGGCGCTACGTCCAGCAGGCTCAGCCCCTGACGCTCTACGTGGGGGATGCCGGGCCCACGCATGATGAATACGCCATCGTGCGCGTGGTTGGCGTCGTCCGGTCCGGTGTCGTTCTCAAAGGTCCAGATCTGGTCGTGCCCCAGGGTGCCAATGCTCCGCCAGGCCAGGTTGCCGAAGTAGGCGATCAGATCAGGCGTGATGCCCCGACGCTCTGGCCACAGCTCCTCGGGCCGGTAAACCTTCGTGCCGATGTTCTTGCCGGTCGGATCGGTGAGCGCTTCCAGCTTCTGGATGATCTCGCTCCGCAATGCCTCGTAGGCGTCGGCGTCGACGATGCCGCGCGGTTCGCGTCCGCGCACGTTGAGACACAGGCGGCAGTAATAGCCGCCTTCGCCCCAGACCCGGCTGCGGCCCCAATCGATCTTGGCTTTGGAGAGGGGTGTGAGCCCGCGAAGCGGTTCATCCAGCGCCAGGTACCCCTCACGGACCAGCCAGTCGTTGATGCAAATGCCGCCGGCCATCGGCATCGCCCCGTGATCCGATACCACCAAGACTGTGTCGCCGGTGCCGAATAGCGGAAGGAGCGCGCCGATTTGCGCGTCGATGAAGTGATAGTAGTCCCGAATCGTGTCGCGATACCGGCTGTTCGGCTCGTAGCGCGGATGCTCAGGATCGAAGTAGCGCCAGAAGGCATGGTGAACGCGGTCAACCCCAATCTCGACCATCATGAAAAAGTCCCATGGCCGGCTCTCTAGGAGATGTCCGGCGACGGCAAACCGCTGCTCGGTCATGCGATAGAGCTGCTGCACGATTCGGTCACGATCATCGGCACGAAAGTCGGCGACATCGACCTGGTAGTCGCCGACAAGCTGTTCGATCTCGGACTTGAGCTCGGCCGGATAGGTGTAGGAACAGGTGCGAGGGTCGGGCGTAAGAAAGCAGCTTACCAGCTCGCCATTCACGGGCAGCGGCGGATAGGTCTGCGGCACAGCCAAGACAATCACGTGTTTTCCGGCACGCCCAGCGATGTCCCACACCCGGTCCTCCTTGATCGAGAGCGAGTTGGCAAAGCTCAGACCGTCGTAGGTGTAGTCCTTTCGATTGCGGAATCCATAAACGCCTAGGCGACCAGGGTCCCTCCCACTGGTCATACAGCTCCAGGCCGGGACGGTGATCGGCGGGTCGACACTGCGGAGCTTTCCCCACGTGCCGCTGTGGACCAGCGAACGCAGGTGTGGCAGCTCATCCAGCCAGGTGTCGAATATCAGCCTCGGCGACGCGCAGTCAAGGCCGATGACCGCGACACGTGACGGCTTTGTCAAGGTCCCCTCCCTTCTCTCCAAGTGGACACAGGTCACCATCGTCGCTCAGGAATACGCTGGCGACTACGGCGCGGCGGTCACGTCGATCGGACGCCAAGACCTCAACGGTGATGCCGCTACGCTTCCGTCTGTTCGTAGCGCTGTTTGATTTCGGCCAGCACCGCTGGGTCGGTCAGGGTGGTCGTGTCGCCAATGACCCGACCCTCCGCAATGTCGCGGAGGAGCCGCCGCATGATCTTGGCGCTGCGCGTCTTCGGTAACTCGGCGGTGAAGAAGACCTTCTCAGGGCGGGCGATCCCGCCAATCTTCTTGGCGACGTGGTCGCTCAGCTCTCTCTTCAGCGCGTCGGTTGGATCGATGCCGGAGCGCAGGGTCACGAACGCCGCGGGGGCCTGCCCTTTGATCTCGTGCGTAATCCCGATGACGGCCGCTTCGGCGACAGATGGGTGACTCACCAGCGCGCTCTCCAGCTCCATGGTGCCGATGCGATGGGCCGACACATTGAGCACATCGTCCACGCGACCCAACAGCCAGAAGTAGCCGTCTTCGTCGCGTCTGGCCCCGTCACCAGTGAGATAGATGCCGGGGTACTTGCTCCAATATTGCCGGACGTAGCGCTCCGGATCTCCCCAGATTGTTCGCATCATGGCCGGCCAGGGGCGCTTGATGACGAGATAGCCGCCGGCTCCGGGTGGGACCGAGTTGCCCTGCTCGTCGAGGACATCCGCGTCCACGCCCGGGAAAGGGAAGGTTGCGGAGCCGGGTCGCGTCGTCGTCAGCCCGGGCAGCGGCGAGATGAGGATCATGCCCGTCTCCGTCTGCCACCAGGTATCCACTACCGGGCAGCGTCCGCCGCCGATGTGTTCCTGGTACCAGATCCATGCTTCGGGATTGATCGGCTCACCAACGGTGCCGAGCAGCCTCAAGCTGCCAAGATTGTGGCGCTCGGGAAACTCGGATCCCCAGCGCATGAAGGTGCGGATAGAGGTTGGCGCAGTGTATAGGATGGTCGCGCCATATTTTTCGATGATAGCCCAGAAGCGGTCTTTGTCCGGCCAGTCCGGGGCGCCCTCATACATAATCTGCGTCACCCCGGTGGCCAGCGGCCCATACACGATGTAGCTGTGCCCCGTGACCCAGCCGACGTCGGCGGTACACCAGTAGACGTCGTCATCTTTGAGGTCGAAGATGCACCGCGTCGTCGTCATGGTCCCAACCAGGTAGCCGGCAGTCGTGTGCAGCAATCCTTTGGGCTTGCCCGTCGTGCCGGAGGTGTAGAGGATGTAGAGCGGGTGCTCGGAGTCAACCGGCTCGCAAGCGATCTCCTTGCCGACGAACGGCGTCACGGCGTCGTGCCACCATACGTCGCGCCCCTGCTTCATCGTCACGTTCGCGCGTTCGCCCACTCGCTGCACGACCAGGACGTGCTCGATGGTCGGGGCGCCGTCGACAGCCGCGTCGCCGTTCGCCTTCAGGGGCACCAGGTTGCCGCGGCGGTATCCGGCGTCGGCGGTGATGAGCAGCTTGCACTTGGAGTCGATAATGCGGTCGCGCAGCGACTCCGGGCTGAAGCCACCGAAGATCACGGTGTGCGGCGCGCCAAGGCGGGCACAGGCGAGCATTGCGATGACGGCCTCAGGGACCATTGGCAAGTAGATTGCAACGACGTCTCCCTTACCGATCCCCAAGGAGCGCAGCGCCAGGGCGGCCTGGTTCACCTCCCGATAGAGATCACGATAGGTCAGGACGCGCTGCTCGCCCGGTTCGCCTTCCCAGATGATGGCTGCCTTGTTCTTGCGCCACGTCTTGATGTGACGGTCAACGCAGTTATAGGCGGCGTTCAGCGTGCCTCCGACGAACCATTTCGCCCAGGGAGCGTCCCACTGCAGCACCTGCTCAAACGGCGTGAACCAATCCAACTGCTTCGCTTGCTCGGCCCAATAGTCCTCCGGGTTTGCCAGAGCGCGCTGATAGATCGCGCTGTCGCTGACGTTGGCCTGGGCGGCGAAGTCGGCTGGTGGCGGAAACCGCCGATCTTCTTGCAACAGCGCATCAAAGGTACCGGGGGCAGTATCGACCATCTATGATCTCCTCTCGCGCTAGCTGGCAGTCGCCTTGCTTGCATTCCGATCCTGGCGGTGATTCCGCACATCGCGGCGCGGTATGTCACGAGGCGCCTACGACCCACGTGTTTTCGGCGCCAACGTCGCAACGCCTTCCACGTAGCCACGGCTCCATTGCCTTGGCACTCCGGAGTCTAATGCGACCAGTACCGACTTCGCAAGGGCGGCGGCAGGACTCTCACCCCCGGCCCCGCGCCCGCCGAGCGGGCGCGGGGCCGGGGGTGAGAGTCCTGCCGCCGCCAGCATTGCTTTCAACTCTGAACCTCCACCGCATAATCCTCGCCCTCCCATCGTTGCCCGTCCGTCCACAGAAACGTAAACACAATCATCCGCGGCTCGGCCGTCGCTGATGCCGGCAAGTCGACGTACCAGAGGCCGATCGTGCTGTCGATGGCCGGCGCGTCGCGAACATTCTGCCATTGGTCGGCGCTCCAATGGACCAATGCCGGGGCGAGGACTTCGATCCGGAGCTGACCACCGCGAGCCACCGTTCGCAATTTGTGGTTGAAGCGCCATACCGCCCGCGCCCGCGGGGGTCCGCCCTTATATCGATTAGCGACAGGAGCCAGCAGGTCGAATACCTGACCGTCGGCCAGACTGCGAAGCAATTTCAAGTATTCGGCGTGGGCCCAAAGCAGCGGCGTCGCCGAGCCGGATGGGCGTCCCGTGGTCAGCTCCCGATCCGGATTGTCCGGCCCATCCCAGACCTGCTCAGATAGCAATCCCCCATCGTTGGCGAAGCATTCCATCGCGCGGGCCAGCCGCCTCGCCTCTGAGACGTTGCCGGCCGCCAGCTCGTAGTGCGCCCGTTCGCCAGTCAGCAGCGGCCATGGCCGCCCGCTGCCCCAGCCGACAAAGGGGGAGCCGTCTTCCCGCTCCCCATAGCCGTCGTGGTTGTAGCGATGCCAACATGGTCCGCAGGGAAGCTCAACCTTGAGCGTTGCGTCGACGACGGGTAAGGAGACGACGACGCTGCGATCATTCGCGGGGCGCACGCCATGGCGAACCAGCTCCAGGAATCCCGTGTCGACCACGTCGCGTGTTGGGAACTCGGCGACGGCGCCGGGCGAGAGGTTATGGATAACGACCGTGGCTCCGTTGGACCGCCGGCCGTCGTCGCGGCCGTCTTGGGGAACGCCCAGGCGCACGTAGTGCTCCGGATGGCCGGGCACGAGATCGCCCTCGCAAGTAAAGGTCCAGAAGTCGAGCTGGCCCGCCCACCAGTCGGCGACTTCTTCGAGATAGGCGCCGAGCTCCGGCTCGCCCGCGGCGCGGGCGAAAGCGGCGGCGCACACCAGCGCGGCAATGCAAGTGGCGAGTGTCGACGGCGAGTAGCCGCCGTCCTCTTCCCAGCGTTCTTCCTGGGTCACCGGCCCGGTTCGCGCCAGGAAGGCGGCGGCTTTGCGCACGATCGGCCACAGGTCGACCGCCCGATCGGCGGCCGTCTCCCTCAACCGATAGGCAAGCAGCACCGGGAAGGCGGTCTCGTCGAGCTGGACGCCGCGCCAGTAGGGCTCGCCGTCCAACCAGTTGTTCTGCGGCCAGCTTCCCCCGTCGCTCTGAATACTGGCCAAATAGAGAAACGTTTGCCAGGCGCGATCGGAGTCGGCAATGGCCAGACGCGCGGTGGCTCCCTCCACGAGATCACGAGCCCACACCAGGTGGTAGCCGCCAATGTCTCCGTCGTCCCTGGCTTCACCCCACGGTATCGACAGCGAGGCCACCGTCGCGCCCGGCATGCTCTTATCCATGTGCGAGAGCAAGACCAGGGCGCTTGACCTGGCGAGCCGGCCGTCGTCACCGGAGTGCGCGCTGAGGTCGCGCAATCCCTTCGTAGCCTGCCGCCAGCCCTCGACATACTCGTCGAGACAGCGGTCGAACCCCTTGATGAGGGTTGCGCGGGCTTGCTGCGCGGCTTCGCCGGGACTCCTGCCAAAGGCCACCGCGACCGTGGCCTCACCGTTGGTTGGTAGGGCTAGCTGCCCGGTCATCGCGACGTTGCCGTCGCTGGCGTGCGTGTACCTCCAGGTGAGCTGATGGTGTTGCGAGATGTCCTGCCAACCATCGGAAACGCCGACAAAGCCCACCGATCGTGCGCTGAAGCCGGTGGAGCAAGCGACGGCCATAAAGGTGGACTGACGCCGGGCAAACAGCATCGGCAGGCCCTGGTAGTCGTCCAACCAGGCGAAGTTGCCGAAGCCGTGGTTGAGCAGGTGCGGCGCAATCAGGAAAAAGACACGGTACGACTGCAACGGACCAAGACGCGGAGCGAACTGCAGCCGCTGGACCAGCACTCCCCGCTCCGGATCGGTGATCACTTCCTTGGTGATCTGGTAGCGATCCTGTAGGCAGCTATTGGTGAGCCGGAACGCCGGGGCCCAGGGATCGAGCTGGGTGATCTCGTGTCTCGTGTCGCGCTTCTCCTCTGAAAAGAAGCCGTCTGAAGCCACCAAGAAGCCGGCGTCTCGGGTGTTGGCGATGTCCACGCGCGGAAAGTACAGCTCGTTGACGATGCCGTGCGATATCGTGAACCAGAGTCGCGACGCCTGGCTCATGGCGGTACCCACACCGACCTTGCTGCTCGTGGTCCAGCGGGGTCCGATTCCCGGCGCTCCGGGCGCTTCAGCATCGAGCGTCATGTGATCCTCCTTCTCTCTGTTCCCGTCATGCTTCGCTGAGCGTGCCCGCCACAACGTGGTACCGGCGGCATCGGGCAACGAACTCCGCCGGAAAGGCGTCCAAGTCTGTTGTGGTGATGAGCACTTGTTGGTCCGGGGACAACGCCCCGAGCAGGAAAGCGCGGCGACGACGGTCGAGCTCGGATAGCACATCGTCCAGGAGGAGCACCGGCGTCTCGCCGGTCAGTTCCTGCATGAGCACGACTTCCGATAGTTTGAGTGCGACCGTACACGACCGCACCTGTCCACGCGACCCGGACCCTGCCAGACTGCGATCCCCGAGCAGGAAAAACACATCGTCGCGGTGCGGACCAGTGAGAGTTTGCCCAGCAGCCACCTCACGCCGTCGAGCAGTGTGGAGCGCAGCCAGGTAGCGCTGGGCGATCGGACGGGCAGTATCGGCTCCCTCCACGTCGTCCAACGTCGAGACATATCTCAAGTCGGCGCGCGTCGCTTCGCCGGTGAGCTGTGCATAGCGCGGCGCCAGCAGCTCGGCCAGGCGACGCACGGCCGACTGTCGCCGCTCCAGGATCAGCACGCCCGCCAGTACCAGCTCGTCGTCCCAGTAGGAGAGTTGATCGACTCTTCCTTGACCCTCGCGAAGTGCGCGCAGCAACGCATTCCGCTGAGCAAGGATTCGCTGAAAGCTCGTCAGTGCGCGAAAATACTGACGATCGGTTTGAGACAGCGTGACGTCCAGATAGCGACGGCGCATTTCGGGCGGTCCGGTCACGAGATCGAGGTCAGCAGGCGTGAAGAGCGTCACCATAAGCTGCCCAATGAGCTCACTTGGTTGGCGCTTCGCCCCATTCACCGATATTTGTTTGCGGGTCGGCGGCTCGAGGATACTGCCTCCTTGGACGCCGCCGAGCGCCGCGGCGATAATGACGTCCAGGCGGATACCGCCCGTCAGCCGCTCCAACTGACAGGCTATGCGGGCGAAGGCGGCGGTCGGTTCGCCCTCAGTCAGCAATGACCAGTTGAGCAGCTCTCGGTCCAATCGAGTGCGAAAGGAGCGCGATGTCGCCAGGAGATACACTGCCTCCAGCAAGTTGCTCTTCCCTTGTCCATTATCGCCGTAGAGGAGCACGGGGCCAGACGGTAAGCTGAGCGACAACGAACGGTAGTTGCGAAACCCGGAAACGAGTAACTGTTGCAGGCGCACATGCAATGGTAACAACTTTGGAAGATGGGGAGGGGACGGTTCAGTGACGGCTCTGTCATCGCTCGCGCAGCGAGTGGCCAGCGAGCTAACGCTGCGTGGAGAGACCCTCGCCGTGGTGGAAGCGTCGTCCGGGGGCCGGGTCAGCGCGGCCCTGACCGCCATTCCGGGCAGCTCTCGCTGGTTTCTTGGCGGCGCCGTTGCCTACTCTGCCGCCGCCAAACAGCGTCTACTCGGCCTATCAGACGATGACGTGCGGGCTAGCGGGGCCGTCGACGCGACCACCGCGGCCGTGCTCGCCCAGGCAGTGCGTGTGCGCCTGTCGGCAACGTGGGGGGTGGCCGAGACGGGGATCGCCGGCCCCCAGACGGGCAGACGCTCGACCAAACCGGTTGGGCTGGCCTACATTGGCGTCGCGAGTGCATCAGGCACACAAGCGCGTGAGTTACGCACGGGAATGGACGGCCGTGATGCCAACCAGACGACGTTTGCCGAGGCTGCGCTCGAGGCGCTAGTCGACGCGTTGACAGGCTAGCGGGCCACTTGTCCTGCGCGATGGCATGGTGTGCCGCTCGGTGGCACAATCGATAATACAGCGCGTCGCCTGGTCATGGTGGGGGAAAGACGGACTAGTCGCGGCCAACAATCGCACTCCCCCCTGCTATACTACGTCGCGCGTCTCGTACTCGCGGTGCAGCGACGCGCGATCCCAATGCTGGGATCATCTGCACGGCTGGACTGAATTACCGTGCGCACAAGGAGCGGAGCCCCGTCCTGGTGATTCGGCCGTTCAATGCGCTGCTTGGTCTGTTCTCCAAGGACCTTGGCATTGACCTGGGCACGGCCAACACGCTGGTCTACGTCCGTAATGAGGGCGTCGTCATCTCGGAGCCGTCGGTGGTCGCCCGGGATCTGCGGACCGGAGCTATCTTCGCGGTTGGTACGGAAGCCAAGCGCATGGTGGGGCGGACCCCGGCGAGCGTGGTTGCCATCCGGCCGCTGAAGGACGGTGTGATCGCCGACTTCGACGTGGTCGAGAGCATGCTCCGGCATTGGATCCAAAAGGTACACGACCGCTACCTGTTCGCTCCGGCGCCGCGGGTCGTGGTCGGCATCCCGAGTGGCGCTACTGAAGTCGAGTGGCGCGCCGTACGCGAAGCCACCCTTAACTCCGGCGCCCGTGAAGCCTACTTGGTCGAAGAGCCAATGGCCTCGGCCATTGGCTGTGGCTTGCCGGTGTCCGAACCGGCCGGGAACATGGTCGTCGACATTGGCGGCGGCACGACTGAGATCGCGGTCATTTCTCTTGGCGGCATCGTCGTCAATCGATCTATCCGCATAGCGGGGGACGAGATCGATGAGATGATCACGCAATACATGCGTCGCGAGCACAATCTCCTTATTGGCGAGCGCATGGCCGAAGAGACGAAGATCCAGATCGGCTCGGCCTGTCCGCTGTTCGAGGAGCGTTTCGCCATTCTGCGCGGGCGCGATCTGCGCAGCGGCCTGCCGGCGTCCGTGGAGATCAGTAGTGAGGATATCCGGCAGGCCATCGCCATCCCTGTGAACGCCATTGTCACGGAGGTAAAGGCAGCGATCGAGGAAACGCCACCGGAGCTGGTGGCCGACATCATGGACCGCGGCATCATGCTGGCCGGGGGAGGAGCCTTGCTGCATGGTCTGGCCGACCGGCTTCGTGAGGAAACATTGATGCCGGTGACGATCGCGGACGACCCGCTCACGTGCGTCGTCCGGGGTACCGGCAAATGCCTGGAAGAGCTTGCGCTGTTGCAGAAAGTTTCCCTCTCGCATCCGCCCGAGCCGTCCCGCGTCATGCCACAACTGTAGGAGTACCGCGTGCGCATTCAATCGCTCTTGCGTTGGGTGGCGCTCTTCCTGATGGGAAGCTTCGGTCTCCTGGCGTTGGACAATCTCCACATGCTCGGTCGCTATCAGGGCGTCAGCAAGGTCGTCATTTCCCCCGCGGCCGAGCTCGCCTCCGACGCGGCCGGTCGTGCGAACGGGGCGTGGGCCGCGGTGAACAGCATCGGCGACCTCAACCGCACGAACCAGCGTCTTCGCCTGGAGAATCAGCAACTCACCCAGCAGAACCTCGAGCTCGCCGCGCTGGGTAGGGAAAACGCCAGTTTGCGCCGGCTCCTGGACTTCAAGCAGATGTATCCGACCCATACGTACCATCCCGCGAGCATCATCGCGCAAGGCACCAATAACTTGCAGCCGATGCTGACGTTGGACCAGGGCGCAGCCGATGGTGTGAAGGCTGGAATGGCGGTGGTCGATTCCGGAGGGCTCATTGGACAGGTGGTTCGCGCCGATCGTCACGTCGCCGTGGTGCTCCCGATCGACAATCCGGCCAGCAATGTGGCGGCCTACGTCAATACCGGGACGGGGGAGCCCTCAGGTGTCGTGCAGTATGAGCCAGGCGGCGGCCTCGTCCTCAACTTCGCTCAAGCCGCGGCGCCCTTGCGCGTGGGAGATTGGGTGCTGACATCGGGTTTGGGCGGAACCTTCCCGCGTAACTTCCCGGTGGGTCGCGTCCGCGATCTCAGCCAGCGTGCCGTCGACCTGTTTCAGATAGGTCTGTTGAGTCCGGCTGCCGACATTGAAAACGATCGCCTCGTTCTGGTGGTCACGGACTTCGTCCCGGCCCGCCTCCCCGCAGAGGCCCCTTGAAAGCCGCGGTCCTCGCACTGTTGGCTTTGCTGGTCCTGCTGCAAGGCACCTGGCTTCCTAACGTGCGCGTCTTTGGTGTCATGCCGGATGCGGTGCTCCTGGCGATCACGAGTTGGGCCGTACTGCTGGGCGGGGTTGCCGTTGTGCCGGTCGCCGCGGTCGCGGGGGTCGCTCTCGATGTAGTCGCCGGTACGCCGCTTGGGCAGTCCGCTGCCGCGCTGCTGGTGGCGGTCCTGGCCACCGGGTGGTGGCGAGGGACGATCCTCTATCGAGGAATCGGCATTTACGTCGTGGCGGCGGGCGTCGCCACGCTGGCGTATGACGGTACCTTACTCGTCGCGATGCAGACTTTTCACCAACTGGTGAACTGGCCGGTCGCACTCCGCGCCGTTATCGCACCCAGCGCCGTGCTCAACGGCATCCTCGCGATACCCACCGGGTATGGCTGCGCCTGGCTCGCGCGTCGGCTTGGCCTGCTCCACACGGTTGCAGCGGCACGTGCTTGACAAGGCGCGGGGCCGGCGGCTGCTGTACGCGCGTTGGATCGTCCCGTTGGCGATGTTGCTCCTCGCCGGGCGACTGTGGTACGTGCAAATCGTCATGGGGCCGCACTTCCGCCAGATGGCCGAACAGAATCACCTGCGAATCGACGTCATTGAGCCGCCGCGGGGCATGATCTACGATCGGTACGATCAAGAGCTCGTGGAAAACGTGCCGCTCTGGACGGTCTCCGTGGTACCCTCGGATCTTGATCGATCGGCGGGCGATCACGAGCTGTCACTGTTGGCATCGCTCACGGGCGCCGATCTGAGTCGTTTTCAACTGGCATTGCGCCAGAATCAGGATAATCCGGTGGTCCCCGTGACCGTGCTCAGCGGGGTACCGCGCGACACGGCGTTGACCCTGATGGAGTACTCGGATGTCCTTCCGGGAGTTCAGGTCCAATCGAGGGCCTTCCGTCAATACGTGGACGGTCCGGCATTCGCTCAGATCCTGGGCTACATGGGGCAGATCGACCAGGCGCAGTACACCGCGTCCCTGCACACGGACCAGCCGTATGCGCTCAACGCGGACGTCGGGCAAGCAGGCGTCGAGCAGCGCTACGAGACGGATCTTCGAGGCAAGCTGGGACATCAGACCGTGGCCGTCGACGTCCGCGGGCGCGTCGTGAACCAGCTCGGTACCGATCCGGCGGCTCCGGGGAACAGCGTTGAGCTGACCCTGGATGCCTCGGTGCAACGCGCGGCCTATAGTGCGCTCGGCGACGCCATCAACCGCTCGCACGCCACGGGAGGCGCGGCGGTCGCCATCGACCCGCGCGACGGCGCCGTCGTGGCACTACTCTCGCTGCCGTCGTTCGACAACAACCTCTTCGCCAACGGCATCAGCCAGGCAGATTGGCTGCGTCTGAATCAGGATCCCAGCCACCCCTTGCTCAATCACGCCGTGGCGGCGCAATATCCGCCGGGACCAATGTTGGAGCCGTTCATCGCTGCTGCCGCGTTGCAAGAGCAGGTCGTCGGCGCCGACAAGGCCTATGCCTGCCCCAGTGTCCTTGCCCAACAAGGATGGACCTTTCACAACTGGCTGTCTACGACTCCAGCCTCCGTCACGCTGCCACAAGCATTGGCGCAGCGATGCGACACGCTCTTCGCCGCGCTCGCGGGCGGCGCCAAAGGCAGCCCGGGTCTCGACCTCTCCGGCCTCGGCCAACAGAAGTTGCTCTCATGGTTGCAACAGTTCGGCTTCGGCAGCCCTACCGACATCGACCTTCCGGCGGAGTCCGCCGGCTTTGTGCCCACACCGACCTGGAAACAGCAGGCCATGAATGCTGGTTGGTCGCCGATCGACACCTACCTGGTCGCCGCCGGCGCCGGGCCCCTCTCCGTCACACCAGTGCAGATAGCGGTCGCCATGGCGGCACTGGCGAACGACGGGACCGTCTGGCAGCCGCAAATTATACAGCGCTTGCTCTCTCCGGACGGCCATGTGCTTGGTCACCTGTCGCCGAAAGCCACTCGTCGGCTCGACCTCTCGCGGTCCACGCTGCAGTCGGTTGGTCTCGGCTTGACGGACAGCGTTACCAACGGGCCCTCGAAGGCCGCGAAACTAGCCGGCATCGCGGTGGCAGGAATGGGAGGAGCGGCCACGGCGGGCAGCGACAACGTTGGCGAGCAGGGGTTGAATTCCTGGTGGGCAGGCTATGCCCCGGCCAGCGATCCGCAGCTGGTCGTGACCGTGCTGGTCACCGGCGGGACCGATCCAGACGCGGCGCTTCCCGTCGGTCGAGCCATGCTGGAAGCCGCTCTCAAGCCAAACAGAACAGACGGCGCCTGAGATGACCATCAAGCTCTGGCGTCACTTCGACCCGATCCTCGTCGCGGCCGCGCTGCTCCTCACGATCATTGGCGTCGTCATGGTGTACGCGGCGTTGTCTTCCCCGAAGGCTCATGCCGTGGCACTGTCGGCAACCCTACACGAGGCCTCGTATGCGGTTCTCGGGCTATTGCTTCTCGTCGCCGTATGCTTTCTCGACTACCGTGTCTTCCGTACCCTCTTCTGGCCTTTATTCATTGGAAACGCGTTACTCTTGCTGGCCGTATTGGCGGCAGGTAGGGCGTCACACGGCGCGCAGCGCTGGCTCAGCCTGGGTTTCTTCCCGTTCCAGCCATCGGAGCTTGGAAAGCTGCTGCTCATTCTGACCTTGGCTAAGATCCTGGCGGACCGGGATCAGCAAATCACCAAGCTTCGAATCGTGCTCCTGGCATTGCTCATCGCGGCGATTCCCGCCGCCCTCGTGTATCCGCAGCCGGACCTGGGAACCGCGGTGGTCTACCTCGCAATCTGGCTGGGCATGACCATGGCGGCGGGCATGCGCGTCCGGCACCTGGCGCTGCTCGTTGTCGCCTGTGCCGCCGCGACACCATTCGCCATGAAGCTGCTCCGCGGCTATATGCTCCAGCGCCTCACGATCTTCCTCCACCCGGAATCAGATCCTACCGGCGCCGGCTATAACATCATTCAAGCGCTCATCGCGATCGGCAACGGAGGCTGGATTGGTCAGGGCTTCCTGAAGGGTACACAGAGCCAGTTGAGCTTCCTCCGAGTTGGGCAGAGCGACTTCATCTTCTCGGCCATCGCCGAGCAGTTGGGGTTTCTTGGCTGTCTGTTACTCTTCGGTCTCTTTGCTCTGCTGCTCACTCGGCTGCTCGATACGGCTGGACTCGCTCAAGATCTGTACGGTCGTTTGGTAACCATAGGCATTATGTGGATGCTCCTCTTTCAAATGTTCGTTAACGTAGGGATGAACTTGCAGCTCATGCCGGTTACTGGGGTACCATTGCCCTTTATTAGCGCTGGTGGAAGCTCACTCGTCACGAGTCTCTTGGCCGTTGGCATTGTCCAGAGTATCCGCATGCGCCAAAAGAAGATCGTGTTTTGAAGCGATCAGCCATTTGAAGCTGTCAGCCATCAGGTATCAGCTATCAGAACGTACTCCACAGGGGAGGGCAAGGGAACTAATGGCGAGTGGTAACTCGGAATGCCCCGGGTTGCTGACAGGTGATACCTGATGGCTGACAGCTATGTGATTCGTGCCCCCGCTTCGACTGCGAACCTGGGCAGCGGCTTTGACGCTGTCGCCATCGCCTTGGAGCTGTACAACGAGATCGAGGCTTGGGTGGAGGATGTCGACCGCTGTGCCGTCAGTGGCGACGGCGCCGACGCCTTGCTGGCCGGCGCGCCTAATCTGGTGCTGGTCGCGTGCAATCAGTTGTTTGCTACCGTGGGCAAGGTCCGGCCGCCACTCGCGCTGCACCTCCGCAATGGGGTCCCGTTTGGCCGTGGTCTGGGGAGCAGTGCGGCTGCTATAGCAGCCGGCCTGCGGCTGGGAGAAGCGCTCCTCGACCGCCAGGTTCCGGATCAGATGTTGCTGTCACTGGCCGCGCACATCGAAGGACACGGCGACAATACCACGGCCGCGCTCCTTGGCGGCTGCACGGTTTGCGTCGCCAGCGGGGCAACGATAGCGGCAGCCAAGGTGGAGCTGCCCGAGCGCCTGCGCGTCGTCACGTTTGTGCCGACCTACACCGTGCCGACCAGCGCGGCGCGCGCGGCACTGCCCGCTCAGGTCCCCCGCACCGACGCCGTCTTCAATGTCGGCCGCGCTGCGCTATTGGTCGCCGCGCTGCAGTCAGGCCGCACCGACTTGCTGGCCGTTGCCATGGACGACCGTCTGCACCAACCGTATCGCGCCTCGCTCTATCGCGGCATGACGCCGGTATTGGAGGCGGCGCGTCAGGCCGGGGCGTACGGCGCAGCGGTAAGTGGCGCCGGTCCGTCGGCAGCCGCCCTGGTTGATGACGCCTTGGCCAATCGCGTAGCCATGGCCATGGAGTCGGCCGCGCGCAACGAGCAGGTCGCCGGGGCCGCGATGGTGCTGCGGCCGGACGGACTCGGCGCCCGCCGGCTTGCGACCTAGCGGGCCGGCGTCTGGCGGCTGCCGCAGCTTATGTCGGACCGGCAATAGCGCGCATTGTCCAAGAGGCGCTCGCTATACTTCCCTTACGCAGGTGATGGAGTCGGGCGACGCGGCGGGTCGCGATCCGCCATTCCGGGAGACGAAGCGGAAACGCTCGATTCGATCGTACCCGCGCAAATAGGATGGCTTCCTTCCGCTCGGTGGTCGTACCTGCGAGCAAGAGAGGAGAATCGGCGTGTATTATCGGCTCGTGCGTTTGGGTGGGAGCCTGCTGCTGGCCTTCCTCGGCCTGGCGCTCGGGCCCGCCTCGTCCTCGGCCGCGGCGCTTCCGGTTACCGCGGCGGTCGGTCGTACGCTCGTCGGCAACGCCGGTGGCGGTATCGACACCTACGCCTTCTCCATACCCCAACCTACTGGCCAGACCCAGATCTGGGCGCTCTTCAGCCCGCCCGACATTGCGGATGGATCGCGTGGCGGCTTCAACGTGATCCTCAATGGCACTCAGATTGGCAGCGCCGCCAAGGTCGGTGGCTCCCAGGGGCTGATGCAGTACACGCTTCCCCATGCTCCGTCTGGGACGGTGGTGATCCAAGTCTTCCTATACGGAGTGTCAGCACCGGCGAACTACTCCATCAGCACCTCAGGTTCCCCCGGAGCCACGCCGGGCGGCCCGGCGGCCCTCAACGGTACCGCCGCTGCTCCCACATCGCTGGTCGGAGAAAAGGACGGGACGCTGCAGGCAAGTCCGACGGGGAGTTTCGGCTATTTCACCTTCCCATACGCGGGATCTTCGCCTCCGACCACACTCTCTCTGACCTACTCTCCGGCGGACTCAACGGTTAATCAGGCGGTCGGATTTACCGTGTTCGATGCCTATGGCAACAACATCGGCAGCGTGACGCAGCCGGCGAACCAAAACTTCTCGGCGGACACGCTTACTGTCGATCTGGGACGAAACCCGGGCGAGCCGTTGAGCGTTCAGGTGTTTAACTACGCCCAGGGAGTGACGGTCTCCTACAGCCTGTACGTGTCCGGCATAGCGCCGGCGCCGGTGGCGCCTTCCACCCCAGGAGCCGCCGGTGTGCCGCCCAATTCCAGCTTCCAGCAGTTTTGGATCGAAAACTTCATTCCCACCGACCTTTGGTCGGGGCCGGGAGGCGGCGCCGCCAGCTTTGGCGCCCAGCCCCAGTTCTCCGCGTTTTTGGTGGTCCAACCGCAGACCGGCAGCCGCCTCTACGTCTATAACCCGCGCACCCAAAACTACGCGTTTATCGACGCGAACGCGGTCGGCCCGAGCGGACCGCCCAGTTGATTGTCGCGACGAATTGGTCCGAAGACGGTTTGGATAAGGGAAAGCAACTGGGGCCTCGAATGCCGGGGCGGGGACCGCGCTACCTGAACCGCGCTGGAACTAGACCTTCGCGTCGTCAGGTGAGTAGCTGGTTTCCAGCCCAGTGCGCTCCTGATGCCGTTCCAGTGCGAGGCAAATCAACCGGTCGAGCAGTCGCGCGTACGATAGGCCGCTGGCCTCCCAGAGCTTCGGATACATGCTGATGCGGGTGAAGCCGGGAATGGTATTGATCTCGTTCAGCCAGAGCGTTTCTCCCTCGAGGAACAGATCCACTCGGGCCATTCCCGCACAATCCAGCGCCCGAAAGGCGCCGATTGCCAGGCGCTGTACAGCGGACGTTTGTTCAGCGGAGATGTGCGCCGGAATGACCAGCTCCGATGTGTCGTCCAGGTATTTGGCCCGATAGTCATAGAATTCGCGGCCGGGCACAACCTCACCCGGCGTCGAGGCCACTGGATCGTGGTTGCCCAGGACGCTGCACTCGATCTCGCGCGCGGGGTGGGCGGCGCGCTCAGCCAGAACCTTGAGATCGAAGCGGAAGGCGTCGGCCATTGCCCCCTCGAGCTCGGAGGGTGAATGAACCTTGTGGACGCCGACGCTCGATCCCATGTTGGAAGGCTTGACGAAGCAGGGGTAGCCGATCTGCTGGGCGATCTGGTCGCGCACGGCCGGCATGTCGCGCTGCCACCGAAAACGCTCGACGCTGACCCAATCCAAGACCGGTAAGCCGGCGGCGCGGAACATGACCTTCATCATGTGCTTATCCATGCCGACAGCCGATGCGGCCACCCCGGCGCCAACGTAGGGTAGACCGGCAAACTCCAACACGCCTTGCAGCGTGCCGTCTTCGCCGTAGGTGCCGTGGATCAGGGGGATGACGACATCGACGTCGCGCTGGCCGGCGCTTGCTTCGGGCAGTTGATTCGCAATCGGCGCCAGGGCGTGGGCCTCCGGCCTGCTCTCGGCGCGTGAGGGCGATTCGCCGGCTTCAGCAGACGAAGCCAGCGCCGCCACGCCGGCCGCACTCGATAGCAGGGCATGCGACGGTCCGTCACCGAGCCAGCATCCGGCCGGCGTGATCGCAATGGGCAGCACCTCGTATTTGGAGGGATCCAATGCTGCCAGCACCGATCGCGCCGACTCAATGGACACTTCGTGCTCTGCGGACCGCCCGCCAAACAGTACGGCGACGCGAGTTTTGCGTCCAGTCACGGCACTTCTTCCCCAGCTATTCGTCGGCTACCTGATTGGATAGAAGATCTACGAGATAATCCAGCCGCATACCGCGCGCGGCCTTGATCAGGACGATGTCGCCGCTGCCAAGTTGCTCGCGCAGCTCGTCCGCGATCAACTGCCGGCTCCTGGCCACGGCGGGCGCCGGCAGCGCGTCGGGCCGAAAGGCAGCGTCGCCGGGCGCGTCAACGAACTCGACAGACTCGGCGGGCATGCCGGCCTCGAGCGCGCCTTCCGCGACCCAGCGAGCCTGGCTGCCAACAGCAATGAGCCGGTCCGCGGCCGAAGCTGACGCACGCCCCACCTCTCTGTGCTCAGCTTCGGCGAAGGCGCCAAGCTCGTACATGTCGCCGAGCACGGCGATACGCCGCCCTGTCTTTCCCAGCTCGCTCAGGACCCGCAGGCCGGCGAGCATGGAGACGCGGTTAGCGTTATAGCTGTCGTCGATCAGTACACTGCCGTTCGGACCGCGACGCGTCTCCAACCGAGAATGTACCGGCTCGACCCGTCGCAAGCCCTCGGCGATAGCGGGGCCATCCATGGCGCACTGTTCGGCGACCGCGACCACGGCCAGCATGTTCAGCAGATTGTGCCTGCCCAGGAGGCGGGTCCACGACTCGCCGGCTCCGCCCGGACCCCGCCAGTGCATCCGCATCCCGTCCGGCGACAAGCCGGTAACGCTACCAGAGTAATCCGCGTGACGCTCCAAGCCATAGAACACGGCCGGCGCCCGCGACCGAAAGACCATGTTCCGTACATTGGCGTCATCGCCGTTCAGCACCGCGAGACCGCTTGCCGGCAGCGCTTCAACGAGCTCGCCCTTGGCAACGGCGACGTTTTCCAGTGAGCCAAAGAACTCCAGGTGCGCCGCGCCGACGTTGGTGACAACGCCAATGCGCGGCGGAGCGAGGCGGCAGAGCGCTGCGATCTCGCCGATTCTTTGCGCCCCCATCTCCAGCACGGCGTAGCGATGCCGGCCTTCCAGGTGGTTCAGGATGGTCATCGCCAAACCGGTGTCGGTGTTGAGCGAAGCCGTGGATCGCAGCACGGCGCCCGGATAGCCGGTGTCAAGGACGGTCGCGAGGAGCTCGCGTGTCGTCGTCTTTCCAGCGGTGCCTGTGACTGCGATGACCGTCTCCACGCAGGATCGGGCGAGAACGCGGTTCGCGAGGCGGGCAAGCGCCGACCGTGGGTCGGCCACGACAACCTGGGGAACGTTGGCACAGGCGCCAACGACCGCGTGGTCGACCAGGAGGGCGCCCGCTCCCCCCGAGCAGGCGGCCGGGGCGAAGTCGTGGCCATCCAGCCGCTCGCCTCGATAGGCCACGAAAAGCTGGCCGGGCTGAACCGTGCGGCTATCAGTCGTGACGCCCGCCAGCGGCAGGCGATTGGCGGCCAGACCGCCATTCTCTATCGAGCCACCCGTGAAACGAACGATATCGTCGACCGTGAACATCAATATGGTTCCTGCGCGGCAGGAGATGCGGCATCTAGACTGCGCCGGCGCGGCTGACTTGTGGCGATCCGGCTTGTAGCCAGGGGAAACATCACGCTGGTTGGCTCGTCGTCTTCCTCCTCCGTCTCCGCGATCCAATGCCGGTTCGACAAGCCACGCACGTGCTCGTCGCGGGCGTGAGGAGAATCGTCAAGGAGGGCGGCGATCGGCTCCAGGCGTCGGTCGGATGTGCCGCTGTCCGGGACGAAAACACGCGGCACGCGGCTGGCCAGGTTGCACAGCACCTCATAGCCGATCGTCCCTGTGCTCGCCGCGATTTCCTGGACGGTGATCTCTTCCGTTCCTTGTCTCCCCAGCAGGACCGCGGTATCTCCAGCCTGGACCCTGGGTAGGTCCGTGACGTCGGCCATGCACAAGTCCATGCAGATGGCGCCGACGAGCGGCGCCCGGCGTCCGCCTATCAGCACTTCCTTCCACCCGTTGGGCGACCGGCGGACGCCATCAGCATAGCCGGCCTGAAGCACGGCCAGACACGTCGGGCGCTGAGTTTGCCAGGTACTGCCATATCCAACCGGGACGCCCGCTGGCAGAGACTTTACCTGGGCAACCAGGCATTGAAAGGAGAGAGCGGGGCGGAAACCGGGAGGACAGGGCGTTTCGCTCGAGGGATTCAGCCCGTACATAGCGGCGCCGGGCCGAATCAGGTCAAAGTGGCTCTCGGGGAGCCGTATGGCGGCCGCGCTGT
Organism: uncultured Chloroflexota bacterium; assembly: GCA_937967325.1. Lineage (GTDB taxonomy): Bacteria > Chloroflexota > UBA4733 > UBA4733 > UBA4733 > UBA4733. The sequence goes on along the minus strand of CALBSQ010000310.1, from coordinate 3,395 downwards.
TGGCGGCGTGTCGCCAGCGCGGCCGGCAACCGACCCGCGCCAGCGCCGACAGCGCCTCTCTGAAACGCCCAAGCTGCTCGCGCATGAAGGCGGGATCAGCGCTGTCGGCCGTCGCCAGATGAGTGAATACCCCTTCGATCCTGACGCGCGGCAGCGACAAGGCCCGGCCGGCCAAATCCGCTATCGCTGCGGGGGCTACGCCGAAGCGACTCATTCCGGTGTCGACTTTGAGGTGTACGCGTGCCGGTCGGTCGAGCAGGGATGCGGCCCGTGCCAGTGGCTGCAATAGCTCTGGATCGTACGCCGTCACGATGATGTCGTTGGCGACAATGGAGGGCGCTTGCCATCCCGGCGAATAGCCCAGCATGAGGATGTCGGCGGTAATTCCTGCTTCCCGCAGCTCCAGGGCTTCATCGAGGCAGGTGACGCCCAGCAGGCGGGCCCCCGCCGCCAGCGCGGTTTTGGCCACCGGCACGGCGCCGTGTCCGTAGCCGTGAGCCTTGACGACGGCGAGGATCTCGACGTCATCGGCGACGATGCCGCGCAGGCGGCGGACGTTGTTCGCGATGGCTCCAAGATCGACCGTGATCCAGGCGGGTCGGGCCAACAGCACGGCAATACCCTCAGACGGGCCGAAACGTTCCTGCCACTGCCCGTGAAGTGGGCGACGGGTCCGCAGTATAGCACCGGGCTGGCCGTACCGCCGAAGCCGGCCGTACCGCTTGGTGGGTGGCGATGCTTCCCGGCGACGTGGTAGGCTACCCGCCAGCGCAGCAACGAGGGAGCACTACAGTCGACCGGTCGAAGATTGCGCTGCTTGGCGACGATAGCATCGCATCCTCGACGGAGCGTAGCGCCCCGGCACTAACGGCATCCGACCACGCCGACCGTCGCGCCATCGGCCTGCTGAGCGTCGCCCACGCCGCTGTCGACCTGAATCCCAGTGCGCTGGCGGCGCTACTGCCGATATTCTACGCGACCTTCCACCTCAGCTTCGGCGCCACCGCGCTCATTACCGCCGTCTCGCAGGTGACGAATTCCGTCTGCCAGTTGCCGTTCGGCTACCTTGCGGATCACGTGTCACTCCGGTTCTTCATACCGCTGGGGTGCTTGTGCGCTGGGTTGGGCCTGGCCCTGGCCGGTCTGGCTCCGACTTACCCGCTGCTCTTGGTCGCCATCAGCGTCTGCGGGCTTGGCGTTGCCATGTTCCACCCAGAGGCCGCGCGCACCGCCAACCGAGTAAGTGGGCAAAAGAGGGCGACGGCGATGTCCATATTCTCGGTCGGCGGCAACCTGGGCTTCGCCTGCGGACCCTTGGCGGCATCGGTCGTCGCCGGGTTCCTGGCGCGGGAGGGCAGCTTGCTGTTCCTCATCCCCGTCGGCATTGTGGCCACAATTGTGCAGCTAGCGAGCCGGCGTCGCGCGCCCACCGCGTCGGTGCGGGCCACGACGCTAGCACCGTCGCCGCCGGGAGAAGTCAAAAAGGGGCAGCTTGTTTTGCTCACCCTTGTGACGATTATTCGGTCCTCCCTCCAGGTTGGCATTATGACCTTTGTGCCCCTGTATGAGGTGACCGTGTTGCACCGCTCGCAGGCGTATGCCAGCGGCTTGATAACCGCCTTTCTGGCCCTCGGCGCGGCCGGAACGATCTTCGCTGGAATCGCGGCTGACCGCTGGGGTCGTCAGTCAACGGTGCTCGTCAGCTTCTTGCTCTCCATCCCCTTGCTAGCGCTCTTCCGCTACGACCACGGTCCCGCCGGCTTCGTGGCGCTAGCCCTCGCCGGAGGGTTCTTGCTGTCGACGTTTGCCGTAACTATCGTTATGGGCCAGGAGCTGCTTCCCCAGCGTACGGGTGTCGCCGCGGGATTGACCATCGGCTTCGGGAGCGGTGTCGGCGGGGCATTGATCGGAGGCCTGGGTCATCTTGCCGACATCGCCGGACTGCCGGCCGCCTTGGACGTCCTTATGGTATTGCCGGTGCTGGCCGTAGGCTGCGCCCTGGGGTTGAGCCGGCGCGGTAGAGTAGATAGGGCGCCGCGGACCGAATCGGAGCAGGCGCGCGCACTGCTACGTTGACAGGGCTCAGCATCGCCTGGTAAGTTGGAGTCACAACTTGATAGAGCCGAATCTGCCGCGAGCGTAGCGGCAGAGCGGGGGAACCAATCTTCTGGGGTGAATCCGGCTCGTACCCGGTAGGGCTACTCTTTCTGCCCGAACCCGTCAGCTCACCTCGCAGGCATTGCGAAAGAGGGAACCTCTTGAGGTCGGCGGTGGCCTGCGTGCTGTCGCTTTGCACCTCTGATTCGCCATTCCTGCTGGTCGCTCGGGACTCCAGAAGCGCTGCAAAGGAGTCCAGATGCCAGCCGTTCCTGCCTCGGCGGTCGATGAGGGCAGATCGAAAAGACCGTTGCCCACGCCAGCAGCACGCACAGCTTCCGGCGCAGAATCCCTGGCAGGCGGCGGCGATTGGGTACGCGTCACCCGCGGCCCCGCGGTCGGCGCTCGTGGCTGGATTACTCGACGCACCGATGGCCGCGTGACGATGGTGGCGACGCTCCTGGCGCATCGCGCCTTAGTACTCACCGTTGACGCCGCCGACTGTCAGCCACTTCGGGTAGACGACGACCTGCGCTAACATCGTCGCCTGCAAATGCGCGGCCTCTAAGCCGATGTCGCTCGAGCACCAACGAGCTCCCGTAGAGCGGGGCCGTTGAGGGGGATGGGGAGTCCCTTGGAAGGACAAAAACGATGGCCGACTCACTCACTACGATTACGCAGAAGGCGCAAATTGCTCGCTTTGCCTCGGACAGATCGGCCAAGCTTGCGCCAGGCCGTGCCGGGCCGTCGGTTGCGTTCATCAGCACGTTTCCGCCACGAGAATGCGGTCTGGCCACGTTCACGGACGACCTGGCCACGGGGCTGCGCGGATTGCCTCAGCCGAGCAATGTGGCCGTCGTGGCAATAGACGCCGAGGGGGAGCACCATAACTACGGATCGGAGGTGGTCGCGCGCATCGAGGAGCTCAACCCGAGATCCTACGTGGATGCCGCGCGAGTCCTCAATAGGCTGCCCGACGTAGACATAGTTTGCGTGCAACACGACTATGGCCGGTTCGGCGTCTGGCGGGAAGAGTTTGAGGAGGACTATCTCCTTCCGATGCTCGAGGTATTGGAGAAGCCGGTGGCAGTCACCATGCACACCGTCACGCCCCACCCCAACGCGCTGATGCGGCGCACGGTGCAGGGGCTGGGCGAGCGGGCGGCGGCGGTGGTGGTGATGGCCAACATCGCCAAGGTGCTGCTGCAGGAGGACTACGGCCTGGACCCGGCGGCGCTGGCCAAGGTCCGCCAGATCCCCCACGGCGTGCCCGCTGGCCCCCGCCGCCGGCCCAGCCT
>CALBSQ010000309.1 GCA_937967325.1 uncultured Chloroflexota bacterium | reverse complement strand
AGATTTCTGCCTGTCTCGTGGGCTCGGAGATGTGTATAAGAGACAGACCTCGTCCGCAACGCGCTGCGCATGCGTCCCTCGCGGCTGGTGGTGGGCGAGTGCCGCGGGGCAGAGGCGCTCGACGTCCTGCTGGCCATGAATACCGGCCACGACGGCAGTATGACCACCATCCACGCCAACAGCCCCCGCGACGCCCTGGACCGGCTCGTCACCCTGGCCGCCATGGCCGAGGAACACCTCCCCGCCGAGGTGCTCACCAAGATGGTGGCCCGCACGCTGGAGATCGTGCTCCAACTGCGGGTGGATAAGACCGGCCGGCGGAGGGTGGCGAGCGTGTTCGAGGTCGCGGGCGTCGAGTTGGGCGGCGGGGCGCCCGTGGTGACGGGCAACGACCTGTGGGTACTGGACCCGCAGCGCGGCTGCCTGACCTGGACGGGAATCCGGCCGCGCGTGATCGACAAGATGGCGGCGAAGGGTATCCCCTACGCCCTGCCACCGGATCAACTGGCGCGCCGGTCGGCGGGCGCTTGAGCGAAAGAGGGAGATGATCGTGCTGCCGCTCATCCTGTCGCTCAGCCTCGCCGCCGGCATCGCGCTCATCTACGATGGCCTCACTCGCCCGCAACTCGCTTCGGGCACGCCGCGGCTCGCGCAACTGGCGGAGGTCTGGCTGCGCGGGGCCGGCGTGCATGGCGTGCGCGCCGGCGATTTCGTCCTGGTGTCGGTCGGCAGCGGCCTGGCGGCCGGCGTCATCGCCCAGCTCTGGCTGGGGCTCCCCGTGGTCAGCGTCGGCGTCGCCCTGTTCGGCGCGACCCTGCCCGCTGCCCTGTTCCGGGCGCGGCAGGAGCGACGGCAGGTCGCCATCGAAGCGGCGGTGGTGGAGGCAGTCGGCCAGTTGCGCGACGCGATACGGGCCGGTCTGAGCGTGGAAGCTGGCCTTGCCGGGCTCGCCCAGACCGGGCCGGCGCTGCTGCGCCCAGAGTTCGCGGCGGTGGCGCGCGAGGCGCGCTACCTCGGCATGGCCCGCGCGCTGGACGGGCTGCGTCACCGGGTGGAAAACCCCCTCCTCGATACCACCATGTCCATCCTCCAGCTCAACGATCGCCTGGGCGGCCGGCAGGTGAGCCTGGTCCTGGACCGGCTGGCGCAGGCGACCAGAGCCCAGGGGCGAGTGCGCGCGGAGATCCGCGCCGCCCAGACGAAGCAAGTACTGTCCGCCCGGATCGTGGCGCTGATCCCCTTGATTGTGCTCCTCCTGCTGCGCACCGCCGCGCCCGGCTATGCCGCCTTTTTCGGCACGACGACCGGAGAGCTCTGGCTGGCCGGCTGCGTCGCGAGCGTCGCGGTCGGCTACCGGATGATGCGGCGTATGGCGAGGCTGCCGCGATGAACCCGCCGTCCTCGCTGTCGTGGCAGCCCCTGCCGCCGGTCGGCGTGCTGCTCTGGCTGCTCCTGTTCTGCCTCGCCACGCTCCTCCTGCTTGCCAACCAGCCCATCGGCCGCCCGAAGCCCGACCTGGAGGAGCGCTTCCGCTGGCTCGACGTCGACGAGCGGCTCGGCCGGCGGGAACAGCCGCGGAGGCGGTCGCGGCTGTTCCACTCCGCGCTCGCCGAAGGGCTGCTGCGCCCGCTCCTCGACGACGCGGGGGCGAGCATCCGGCGCCTCCTCACCCCGCTCGGCCTCGGTGGCAATGCGGAGCTCGCCCGCCAACTCACGCTGGTTCGCCCCGAGCTCGATGTCGCCGCCTGGTTCGGGGAGAAGGCGTGGACAGCCATCGTCGTCGCGGCGCTCGCGCTGGCGGTCGGCTGGGAGGAGCGGCAGGCGGTCGGACCGCTGCCGGTCTGGCTCTGGTTACTAGGCTTCACCGGCGGCTACGTCCTGCCGGACTTGCGACTGCGGCTCGCACTGCCGGCGCGGCGCACCGCCGCCATCGTCGAGCTCTCCGGCGTCCTCGATGTCCTGGCCCTGTCGGTATCCGCCGGGCTGGGTCTGGAGCAGGCGCTCCAGGAGGCGACCGGTGGCGGCGATGGGCCGGTCAGGCGTGGGCTGCGCCGGGTGGCTGAGGACGTCCGGCTCAATGAGCGGTCGCTGGCGGAAGCGCTGGAGACGCTGGCCCAGCATGCCCCCATCGCAGAGCTGGCAACGCTGGCGAGCCGGCTCCGAGGGGCATCTCTCCAGGGGCTCGCCTTGGGCACTACCCTGATCGCCCAGGCGGAGGCGGTGCGCGAACAGCAGCGCTTGGCGATTCTGGAAGCTGGCGGGAAGGCCACGGTGACGATGCTGCTCCCGGTCGCCTTGTTCATCCTGCCAGTGCTGTTCGTGCTGGTGCTGGTGCCCGCCGGGGCGGAGCTGCTCGACCTGGCCGGCTGACGATCTCGCGGCCGCGGGGAGGCCGCGGGCTGTGGAATGGGGCGCGCCGTGGGGCGCGGAAAGGAGCTTCGCATGGGGACACGTCTCGAGCGGTGGGCCGCGGCGCTGCGGCTCCGGCAACTGGAACTGCTGACCCGCCTGGAGGAAAACTCGAGCAGACGGGCGCGTGCCGGCGCGGAGGCCGGCCAGAGTACCGTGGAATACGCGATCATCGCCGCGGTCATTGTCGTTGCTGCCATCGCGGCGATGCATGCCTTCGGCGGGGGTGTCACCCAGGTGTTCGCCCGGCTGGTCGCGCGCCTCCAGGGGCTCGGGTAGGGACAGGGAACGGGATGGACATCCCTCGTCTGGGCTCGACGTGTCGCCGCCAGTCCGGGCAGGGCCTGGTCGAGCTGGCGGTCGCCCTGCCCGTCCTGCTCCTGGCGGCGCTGGCCATCCTCCAGTTCGCCCTCTACGTGCATGCCCAGGACGTCGTCACCACGGCCTGCGCCGAAGGCGCCATCGTGGCGTCGACGGCGAACGGGTCAGTAGCTAATGGAATGGCCACCGCACGCTCGCTGCTCGCGGCCGGTCTGGGGAACACGGCCGGCGCCGTGACAGTCCGGGGCACCGATGGTGGGCCGACGGTCGCGGTAGAGGCGACCGGCGACGTGCCAATGCTCGTGCTCGGTCCCGCGGTTCGACTGCCGCTGCACGCGCGCTCGGTCATGCTGAAGGAGGAACGGTAACGTGATCGCAGCAAGAATCAGGTCTACCAGAGCCGGAAGCGCCGAGCAATTTGGCCAGGCCGTGGTGGAGCTGGCCCTGGTACTGCCCGTGCTGCTCCTCCTCACCCTGGCTGTGCTTGGTATCGACCGCGTGACCCAGGCGCATATGGCGGCGCGTGCGATAGCCTGGGAAGCCGCGCGGGCGGCGGCGCTGGCGTCGTCGGCCAATGGCGCGGCGGCGCAGGGCGCGGCGGAAGGTATGGCGGTGGCCGAGGATTATCACCTCCAGCGCTCGGCGCTCCACGTGACTGTCGACGCGAGCCAATTCCGTCGCGGCGGCCAGGTTAGCGCGGCTGTCCGCTACGACGTCTCCCTGGCCGACCTGCCGTTGCTCGGCCGGGCGACCGTGCGCGTCGGGAGTGACCATACGGAGCCGGTCGACCCGTACCGCTCGGGCCTGAGAGGAGACGCCTCGTGAATCGCGGACGAACACGGGCCATTGCCCAGCGAGGCGATACCCCACGCCGGCTGTGCCACCAGCGCGGGCAAGCGGTGATCTGGGTGGCCGTCTTCATGCCTTTCTTCCTCGCAATCGTGGGGCTGGCGCTGGATGGCGGGCTGGTGCTCGACCAGGAGCAGGGCCTGCAGCGTCTGGCTCGGACGGCGGCGCGGGTGGGCGCGGAGCAAGTGGACCGGCAGAGCTACTACGCCAGCCAGGGGACGACGCTGACCCTCGACGTGCCGGCGGCGGAGCGCGCTGCCTTGGGCTACCTCAGCACGGAAGCGCCGGGAATCAACGCCCAAGTAGCAGCGGCCGGCCGCGACGTGCAGGTGCGGGTCGAGCGCGACGTGCCGCTGGCCTTCCTGCGCATAATCCGCCTGGAGAGCGTGCGCCTCACCGCCACGGGCAGCGCGCGGCTGCAAGGCAGCGCCAGCGGGTAAAGGTAGATAATGATACGCCGCGCAGCGACAGGCGGCGACGGAAGGGGGTCGCAGTGAGACAGGGGATGCGACGATGCTCCCGACACGGTGGGGCCGTTGCCCTCGTGGCGCTGCTGTTGGTCGGCTGCGCCAATGGGACAGCCGTGGGGGCCCCGACGACAGCGGGCAAGGCGCAAGCGACGACCGGAGCGGGCTACGGTTCGGCAACCCAGGCGACGCCGTCCGCCCAGGCTACGGCGGGCGTTACGGCCAGCGCCACCTCGGCGCCGCAAGGCACGGCGACGGCACAGGGCGTCGCGACGACCACGGCGATCCCCGGCCCGATCTCCACTCCGCCGCCGCAACCAACTGCCAGCGCGACGCCGTCCGCCTCGCCTGCACGCCAGGCCAGTGGGTCCGCGACGGCTGCCGCGTCCGCCGTCGACCTCGCCGGGTGGCCGGTGACCACGCCGGGCGGCCCGGACCCGGCACGCGTCGCCTACGACGCCACTACCGGCCGCTACACCATCGCCCTCACCGCCGCCGATCACGCCTACGTCCACTGGCAGTATTCCCCCCAGGGCAGGGCATATGGCGATTTCGCCCTGGACATCGATGGGCAGGCGCTGGCCGGTCCGGCCGGCGGGAGTTGGGGCATCCTGTTCCGCGCCCAGCCGCAACAGCCCGGCGACAATACGAATTCCCGTTACGATCTCATCATCACACCCAGCAAGCAGGAGATCAGCGTCAACTGGACGAGCGCCGACGGCCACGGCAAGGTCCTGGCGCTCGCCACCATCCCCGCGCTCCACACCGGGGAGGCCGTGAACCACGTCCAGCTCACCGCCCGTGGTGACCGAATCACCGTGGCCATCAACGGCCAGACCATCGGCAGCGCCACTGGCCCGTCGACGACGCCCGGCGCGATCGGCCTCATCGTCTTGCAGCCCACCCCTCAGGCGGGCGCCGCCATGGCGGTAGCCTTCAGCCATCTGGTCGTGGCAGCGTTACCGACAACCTAGCGGGAAGGAGACGCCATGTTCCCTCGCCCCCGGCACGCGGGCAGCGCGCTGGTACTGATCGCGATCCTGATCCAGCTCGGCTTCCTCCTGGCAGCGGCGCCAGAGCCCGCTGTCGCGGCTCCCTGTGCGGCTGGCGCGCCGATTGACAACCGCCTACCGCCCCCAGGCATCATGCCGACGCTGCCGCAGAGCGGCGGCGGCGGCGCGGCCGAGTTCTGCAGGAGCGATCCGGCGGCCTGCCAGAGCGGCGGACCGGCGCCGGGCTTCTCCTCAGCGTCCGCTGACGGGGGTGCCGCTACGGCGTCGTTTGGCGCCGTCTCCGGCTATGCTGGATCGGTGGTCGGACGCGGCCACGGCACGTTCCTCATGCTCGCCCTTGCACCCCGCCGGGCGACCTGTGGTCCAGCCGCTCCGGCGGATCCGGGATCAGCACCTCAGCCGCTAGCGGTCCCTTGCCCGCCACCCCCGCCCGCGCCAAGCTTCGACGGACGCGGTGTCGCCCTAGGCCTCGCGGTTCCCTGGCCGGTATTGCGGGTCGGCGTCAATCCTGCCCAGTGGGGCCTGACTGGCCTGCCGGCGCGCTTCTGGGTCGCCGGGTATGACGACCGCCCACTGGAGGTAGGTACACACGTCCACAAGGACGGGCTCCCGGGCCCGCCCGGCTGCCCGGGCGGCCCGGGCGCCGACCTCGACGTGGCGGTGCAGGCGGTGGTCGCCGGCTACAGCTGGGACTTCGGCGACGGACTGCCCAACAGCCACCTGGCGACTGCCGACCCCGGCCTCGCCTACCCCCAAGTCTCTACCATCCACCACGAATACACGCGTGTGAGCGCGGCCGGCTTCCCCGTGACGCTGACCGCCCACTTCGCTCTCTCCTACCGAACGGAAGGGGACTGGCAGTCGCTCGGGGGTGCGGACCGGACCGTTTCCACCGTGTACCGCGTCCAGCAGGCGGTGCCGGTGGTGATCAGTCAGGGTTGAGACAAGGAGCATGACGATGGAGGGTGCAAGTACAGGACGCGCGAAGGGGCGCGGCGAGGCGTGGCTGCTCGCCGCCGGGCTGCTCGCCGCCGGTGCCGTGCTCTATCGCCTGGCCAGCGGTCCGCGGCTGCCTCACTCCCTGCCCGACAGCGGCACGGTACTCGCGACGTTGACAGGGACGAGCATTCCCTATGACGCGCTGGGCGCATCCTGCACCACGCTAGCCTGGACGCTCTGGCTGTGGCTGACGGCGACGCTGCTGCTGCAATTGCTGCTGGCGGCAGCCGGCGCCGCGACCTCCGGGGCGCGCTGGGTGCGGTCGCTACACGTCGTTATCGACCCGCTCACCCTGCCGGCGGTCCGACGCCTTGTCCACGGCACGGCCATCGCCGTCACCGTCGCCCAGCTCGCGGCCCGCAGCGTGCCCGCCGCGTCCGCCGCCCCGGTGGCCTCCGCGCAGGTGGCCGCGCTGTCGATCTCCTCCTCCGCCCCGCTCAGCCACGCGGAACAGGACACGATCCAGACCTACACAGTCCGGCCCGGCGACAGCCTGTGGGCGCTGGCCGAGCGCTTCTACGGCGACGGCGAGCGGTGGCCCGAGATCGTCGCCGCCAACGTCGGCCGACGGATGCCGGACGGCCAGGTGTTCCCGCGCAACCCGGTGCTTCAGCCGGGCTGGATCCTGCATATCCCCGATGCGCGCCCGGCCCCGACTGCCCAGTCACGGGTGACCTACGTCGTGCGCGAGGGCGACACCCTGAGCGCAATTGCTCAGCGCTTCTACGGCGACGTGACCGCCTGGCCCCGGATCCTTGAGGCCAACCGGGACGCCCACCTCGCCAACGGCTGGACCCTCTCCAACCCGAACCTGATCTGGCCCGGCCTGGCCCTCACGATCCCCGAGGTGACGCCTGCCCTACCGACGCTCGCCACGCCATCCCCGTCGGCGCCGAAGGCGGCGACCGGGAGCGTGGCACCTCTGGCAGCGAGCTTGCGAACTGCGCCGCCTAGTCCTGCTCGAACAGCCCCAGCACCGCCTCCATCGGCCCCGACACTTCCGGCGCCGACACCGCCCCGAGCGAGCAGCATGGCGACAGCCGCGCCACCGCCGCCACAGCAGCCGCGGTCTACCGCGACTGCAGGCCCAACCGTTGCGCCGGCTGCCCATACTGCCGCGGCCGTCTCCGCCCCGCCGCTCCCTCACGCCACTCGCGCCACAATGCCCCTCCCAGTCCCCACGCTGGGCCTTGCAGCGCTGGCAGCCCTGGGAGCGGGAGGGACGGTCCTGCTGGCGCGCCGCCAGCGGCGGGACCCAGGACTCCCCGGCGATCGGGACGCCGGTATCCCGGTCCGCGGCGGCTATGCCGACCCGGCGCACGCGCCGACCTTCGCCCGGCGCCTCTACGGCGGCGGTGAGCCGGCGTTGCTGGTCGCCGAACAGGTGCAGCACGTGCTGGCCGAGCAGGGCCTCGTCGGCGCACGGATCGTCGCAGTGCGCGAGGGCCGGCACACGATGACGTTGACCCTCGGCGGCAGCCTGGCCGTGCGGCGACGCTTACTGGAGCTGGAAGCGATCTTAGCTGAGCGTCTCTCGGCCCGCGTAAAGACGCGGGCGACCGCCGACGCTGACGTGACCATCCAACTGTCGCGACTGGGTCAGTTGCGGCTGGTCGCGCCACCATCCGGAGACACGCTCCCACCGCTGCCTCTGGTGGCCCTTGGCGTGCTGCCCACGCGTGAGGCATTGCATCTGAACTGGAACACCATCGGCAACACGCTAATCGCGGGCGCGCCGGGCGGTGCAGCGACCATGGTCCTCACCAGCGTCCTCGCGGCAATCACCGCACGCTGCCATCCCGACGCGCTGCGCGTCTCGGTCGTGGCGCCAAGGGACGCCCTGCCATCGCCGTTGCGTTCGCTGCCCCATCTGGCCCGGCCCTTCGTGGATCTGGATACCACTGATGGGATGCGCGCGTTGCTCGACGAGCTGGCCGCCGAACTGGATCGCCGGGCGCGTGGGAACGCGGGTTCCTCGCCGGAGCAGTTGCTTGTCCTGAGTGAGCTGGGCGCGGTTCCGGAAGATGACCTGCTGCCGCTGCTGGAGCGAGGACCGTCCCTCGGCATCCACGTCCTGGCGGCCACCGTAAAGCCCCAGGCGATATCGGATGCCCTGGTGGATGCCGCGGGGACGGTCCTCTCCCTGCGGCTGAGCGATGAAGACCAGGGCGTCCGCTACGTTGGCACGCCCGACACCAGCACCCTTGATGATGGCGAGCTGCTGGCCCGCCTCGAGGGCCGCGTGGCCGTGCGGTTGCGGGCCTTCAGAGTGGAGGACCGCTACCTGGAGCGTCTGATCGAGCAGATGCGAGCGGCCTACCAGGGCACGGAGCCGCGCCCAGGAGGAAGCGTCGAGCCGGAGCGTGCGGATGAGGCTCTACAACCGCAGGGTTCGAGCGGTGCTGTAGATCCCGCAGAGGAACAAGGCATCCCGACGGAGGGAACACCCTGTGGGTCGCCCGCCACGACCCCACCTGGCGCTGCGCCGCTGGTCGTCCGCTCGAGGACGCCGGCAGGAGTGGCCGTGGCACCGGAGCCACCACCTGCTATGCCCTCCGCCACAGCGAGCGCGGCGGAGACCGCGTATCCAACCACGGCGGCAACGGTAACGGAATCAGATCCCCCATCCCCTTCCGAGAGCAAGCCGCTCCTGTACGTCCGCTGCTTCGGGCCGCTGCAGGTGGCCTGCGGAGATCGGGAGATCTCCAGCATGCACCAGTACCAGGCCTGGGAGCTCCTCGCCTATCTGCTCACGCACGGCGGCAGCGTGTCGCGGCAGGAGGTCTTCGACACCTTCTGGTCCGGAGCGGACGACGCCGTTGCCGGCAACCGCCTCGACCGGCTCGTCTTCCGACTCAAGAAGGTGCTGACCGCCCAGGCCGGCGAGGGGGCTCGGGACCTCCTCTGCCGCGAGCACGGCCGGCTGAAGCTGGACGAGGCGGTGATAATCTCCGATCTCCAGCACTTCCACACGCTGCTCAAAGAGCTTCCCCGACTACCGCCAGAGCAGGTCGTACCGGAGATCGAAGCAGCCCTGGCCCTCGCCGTCGATGAGCTACTCGCCGGTGCGGAGTATGCCTGGCTGGAGCAGCCGGGCGAGGACGGGCTGACGCTGCGCGAGCAGTATGATGAGCATCTCGCCAGGCTGACGCACGACCTGGCCCGGCGCTATCGCGATGGCGGTGAGGTGGACCGCGCCGCGGTGCTCTTCCGGAAACTCCTCGACGACCAGCCCACGCTCCAACCGGTGGCAAGAGGACTGTACCGCTGCTATGCCCTCCTCAAGGACCGAGCGGCGCTGGAGCAGGCGCACGCCCGGCTGGTCGAAGCCCTGCGACGGGAACGTGCGATGGCGGGCACCAACGGGCAAGATTTCACGCTGCATCCGAAGACGATTGCCGCATACCAGCAGGCGCTGGAGGCAGTGCTGCGGCAAACGGAAGGTCCCAACTCGGGGACCTGAGGCTATGCAGGGCACCAGGGCCACATCTGAGTGGCCGCCTCCGGTGCCGTCTGTGTCGTAGTACATACGATGGACGACAGTGACGAAGCTGACACCTTTACGCCTCATTAGGAGCACGAGGGAGGCGATATCCATGCTCGGGTGGCCATGTGCGGCGGTATCGGACTAGGTGAGGGAGGGCTGCCGCTGGCCGAGCTACCGGCTGCGGTGCTGCCGTCGCAGTAGGCGATCTCACTCCATACTCTGCTCCACTGGACGTTGGTCGATTTCGGGCTCGCTCCCTGGTGGGCATTCATGGTCGTCGTCTGGTCCTAAGTTGGTAAGAGTTGGTAAGGGGAAGTGCGTGACTGCTACTGATGCGAAGGTGGTGGATATCAGCGGTCAGTCAAGGCAGATCAACTCCCGGACGCGAACCATCCTCTCGGCTCTGCGCGGAAAGCCGTAAAGCCTGCACTCCCGTGGCTCATACCGGGCGCTGCGCTACGTCATCGCCATCGCTCGGCTACTTCCCGTTCCCTCGCTACACGACGCGTGCGCGGCTTTCAAGAGACCGCATCTCTACCTTAGCGAAAGTTGTGGGCCAGGGCGCGAAGCTCGGCCCGCGATCCGTCACCCGTCTCCTCCGGTGGCTGGTTGGTGGAGGGGGCGAACGGGCGCACCTGGTCGGCCAGCACGCTCACGACGCTGCCCTCCCGCTGGAGTCGCCCCCTCGACCAGCAGCATAGGCGCGTGGCGGACCTGCTCGCGGTAGCGCCCCCGGATGCCCGGCCGGACGACGACGTTCGCCAGCCCCCACTCTTCCTCCAGGCTGAGGAACAGGACGCAGTTGGCGGTTGCGGGGGCCTGGCGGCAGACCACCAGCCCGGCCACCCGTATCCGCTCCCCGTCCCGACGCCGGACGAGTCGATGCGAGGGGGTGACATGCAGGAGCTGCCGCTGCCGCCGGTAGAGCGCGATCACGTGCCGATCCAGGCACATGCCCAGGAGGGCGTAGTCCAAGTAGGTCTGTTCCGCCTCGGTGGTCTCTGGCAGCGCGATCGCCGGCTCCGGCACCTCCACTGGCAGGGGCGCCTGGCCGGGCCGGCCGCGGGGGAGCGCTAGCAGCCGCCAGAGCAGGTGGCGCCGTTCCGGGCCGAAGGGGTCGAAGGCGCCGACGACGGCGCGAAGGCCGCGCTCGCGGCAGGCGCGCTGGAAGCGGACCGCCCCGTAGAGCGCCTCGTGGTCGGTGAGCGCGAGCGCGCCCTAGCCCAGCGCCGACGCCCGCGCCGCGAGCGCGTCGGGCTGGCATGCGCCGTCGAGCAGCGAGAAGCAGGAATGCAGGTGCAGCTCGGCGTACGGCGCGGCCATGATGGCCTCGTCCAGCCGGTCGGCGAGGAACCAGCCGCGCTCCAGCGAGTCGTAATACAGGGTGAGGCGCCGGCCGGTCCGCGTCTCGATCCGCACGTAGCGCCGCCGCCGCGGCCGGGGCCACCACAGATCGACCTGCCAGACTCGCTGACTCGCCACCACCGTCTCCCAGCGCCCGTCAAGGTACACCGCGCGCCGGCGTCCCCGCCGCACCAGGCGCACCGCCTCCCCAGGTTGCGCGACGGCGAATCGCCAGCGCTGTTCCGGCAAGGGCGCATGGGGAGCCGTGGCGGTGAGGCGGCCCAGGTGGCCGGGGTAGCGGCGCAGCAGCTCGTCAACGGTCCGCTCCACGCGCTGGCGGCGGTGGCGCTGGGCGGTCACATCCGGGAGCAGGGAGAGCTGCTCGCCCACCAGCGCGGCGAGACCCGTCAGCGTGACCGTGACGGCCGCCACGGGCGCGCGCGCCAGCTCCTCGACCATGGCGCGCAGGATCGTGGCCGCCGCGGCCGTGTCCGCCGGGTAGGCCAGGTGGCGCCTGGCGTGCACGCGCCGCCCGTCTTCCGATTCGAGGGCCAGGGCGATGGCGCCGAACGTCCGGCCGTCGGCGCGGAGGGGGCGACAGAGCCCCGCGAGCAGGTCCGCGGCCACGGCGAGCAGGGCCGGCGTGTCTTCCAGTGGCGGCTCGAGGGGACGTGGGTCGTCGCCCCCGGCGATCCGGTGCGCGAGCAGAGACTCCCGCCCCAGCCGCGGCGCCAGCGTCTCGGACGGCAAGGCCGCGAACTGGCCCACGGTGCGGATGCCGAGCGCGGTCAGCATTGTCACCGCCTTGGCCGGCAGCGGCAGCCAGTCGAGGGGGAGATCGCTCGCGAAGGGGGCCGCGCCGGCCGGGGCGATATTGCGCACGGCCCCCGGTTCCGCCCGGCGGGCGGCGGCCCAGGCAAACCACTTCCCCGGCCCGATGCCCAGCCGCGCCTCCACACCACCGGCCGCCGCGAGAATTCGCCGCCCATACCGCGGCAGGGGACCGAAGAGCCGGTCCATTCCATCCGCGTCGAAATACGCCGCCGTGCTCCCGTCCGGCTCGACGGCGGGGCTGAACGGGGCCAGCACCGCCACGATGTCGCGACCGGATCGGGCGAGTTCAAGGTAGCCGAGGCGCACCGAGCTGGCCCTCCAGGTGCGCCCGTAGCGCCGGCTCCGCCGCCAGCCGGGCTGCCGCCTGCGCCCGGTTGCGCCCGAGCAGGACCTCCCCAGCCAGGAGGCCGAGGGGGTGCTGGGCGATCAGCCCGGCGGCGCGGGCGGCGTCGAGCACCTCGACCGAGCGGCGGATGCCGGCCCGATCATCGAGCTCGAAGGTGGCGGGGGGCGAGGGCAGCGCCAGCTTGTTCGCCAGGATCTCGGCACGCACCCGCAGCCCGCAGACGAGGCCGCTGCGGTCGAGGAGCGGCGCCTCCGGCCGGAGCAGGAGCCGCATGGCCGCGGCGTGGGGGAGGGCGCGGCTGCCGCTTCGTGCCCGGCTGTCAAAGCCGGGCGCCTCCTGCACGAAGACGGCGGCGGGCGGGGCGTCGCGCAGGGCGGTGACGATGCGCCACAGGACGCGGGCGAGCAACAGCGTGCCGGAGCACGACGGCATCAGGCAGCTGGCGAAAGGCAGGGCATCGAGGATGATGGCGTCGAGGCCGGCCGACTGTGCGAGCAATTCCACCATGGCCAGGGCCTCGGCGCCGGTCTCGGGGACGGCGAGGAGAAGGTCCTGCAGGCTCGCGCCGCAGCGGTGGAGGCGGTCGGCGGAGAAGGCGTGGGCGACGATGTGGGCCACGAGCGTGCGCTTGCCGCATGACGGGGGGCCGCTCAGCTCAGTGAGCCGACCGCGCGGGATGCCGCCGATCCCGGTGGCGCGGTCCAGGCTGACCGAACCGGTAGGGACAGCGCGTGCGGTGCGGTCCGGACGCGCCTGGCGGAGAGGATACACCGCGGCGAGTCCAAAGCGCCGCGCGATCTCGGCGAGGACGGCCTCCAGACGTCGCTTGCGCTCCTCAGATGTGAGGCGTGCCACCGATTCGGCCATTGCCCGCGCCCTCCATCCGGAGGGAATAATAAGGAACGAATGTTCAAGATGTCAACCGCGAGCGCGCACAGAGGCGCCGACACTTTGGTGCTCGCCAGGCACAGCATCGAACGGTCGGGTGCGCTCGCTGCACCCGGTTGTCCGGTGGCCCGTAGCGGGCGCCAGTGCGGTCTGGCGGCCCCGACGCCTAATCACCTGCCCGGCAGATGTCGCCCTGGCCCGTCAGTGGGCCGACGCGGGGTCCCGGAGTCGAGGATGAGCGGGCAATCGGGCGCGGGCCGCGCCAGGACCGGCGCAGCCGACACCATGACGGCGATCAGGACACCCCAGGCCAGTAGGAAACGGCGCGTCGGATAACCGCTACAGCGGACGCAGCCATTCGGCGCACGCTGGCCTTGCCAAGGATCATCAGGAGCGGCGCGGGGAACGCTAGCTTGTCTTTACGCGCTGGCGCACGTCGCGCACCAGTTGCGCGAATGCGGTCTCGTCGGCGGCCTCCGGTGTGGTCTCGGCGGCGAGGCCGGTGTCCTCGACCCGCACGACGCGCCAGGGCAGCCCGCAGAAGGTCTTCAGGGCACAGGCCAGCGCCTCGACTTGATCAGAGTGCTCGTGGGCGCAGAAGCCGCCGACGGGCGACGCCACGCGGACGCGGTAGTGTGCCGGACGATCGGACTGCGCGGGCCGGTCCATCCCCCTATGGTACAGCGACCCCAGCGCTTTGGCACGAGCGCTGCCGTCCGTGGTCGGCTCCATCCCGCGCGCCATCAGCGCCCGCGCGACCGCGCCAGCGCTTTGGCACGAGCGCTGCCGTCCGTGGTCGGCCGGTCGGCGCCAGAACCGCCGCCATCGCGGGCGCGGCAGGAATAGCCGACCAAGCTATCCACGTGTCAACAACAAGGCAGATATCGGCTCTCCCGCACTCAGTGGGAAGGCTGGCACGGGCGCTGAGGCAGGTCGCGCAAGGAGCGCGAGAGGACTCAGCGATGCGGCCGATGGGCGCGGACGGCGGGTTGGTGATTCGGCAGGCGGTCGCTGCCCGGCCCGCGGCGAGCTGAGCGAACAGGTCCACGATAGCTACCGCCGCCGCCCGCTCGATTTGCCGTGGCGAGGCTGGCGCGTCCGGCTGGTCATCACGGTGCGGCGCTTTCGCTGCCGTACTCCGTAGTGTCAGCGACGGACGTTCGCCGGGTCCTTCGGCGCCTATCCCCCCGCTTTAAAGGGTAGGTTTTTGGATCAGGCGTCATCGTCGAGGCCTGGGAGGGGGAGTTGGAGCGGGCCTGGCGTGGGCGGCCAGGGGTCTGGGTCGAAGATACCCGAAGGGAGCGGCTGGTGATTGAGCAAGGCGACGAGGATCTGGGTCCAGCCACGCCGGAAGACGCCGACCAGGCGCAAGCGGGTGGCCTGGCGCTGCCGGCGCTGATCGGCCAGGATGGGGTCGAGGTCGAGGAGCGTGCTGTCGGGGATGGTATCCTCGGCCGCGCCGCCGACCAGGAGCAGCCACAGCGTCGCCACCGCGACCGCCAACCAGAGGCGGGCGGCCCGCTCGGGGTCGTCCATGCGGGTGCGCTGCCACTGCCAGCCGGCTCGCTTGGTGATCTTGAAGCCTTGCTCGATCCAGGCGCGCAGGCCATACCACCCCGCCTCCGCCGCCTCGGGCGGCAGGTCGGTCAGGAGCAGCCAGGGATCTTTGCAGCCCTCCTGCCAGCAGGCCAGCAGGGTGCAGGAGAGCCGGCGCTGGGGGCCGGCGAAGGCGACGCCGGTCCCCTGCCAGGCCGTGCCGGGCCGGGGCACGAAGCTGGACAAGCGCCGCCCGGCGCGGGCACAGGCGGGACGGAAGCTGCCCTGGGCGTTGACGCGCAGGAAGGGATGCCAGCCCAGCCGTCGAATGCGCGAGAACAGCCAGCGGGCGTACAAGCCGCGATCGGCCAGGACGATGACCGTCATCTGGGCGGGGACAGCCGGCCGGATCTGCCGCAAGAGGCGCAACCAGTGCGGGCGCCAAGACGCCGGCTGATTGGCCAGCAGGATCTGCCAGGCGACCGGGATGGCGCAACCCCGGTACACGACGCTCAGGGTCAGGACGACGAAGCGTTCGCCCAGACTGGTGGCATCCAGCGCCAAGGCCAGTTGCGTCCCGCGGTAGCCGGCCAACACCCAGCGCAACAAGGGCACAAAGCAGGTGGTGACATCCAGTTCCTGCCGCTGGTCGCCGCGCTTCTTGTCCGCCGGGTAGCACCACTCCCGCAACTGCTGGCGCACGGTGTTCTCTGGACGCCCCTGCCACGCCGCCAAGAAGAGGCTCACGGCGCTCACGGCGCAACTGCGTGCCAGCACCATCCCCAGACTCCACAACGCCAACACCGCCGCCTGCGGCTGGCTCAACGCGGGACACCGCTGCCGAATCGTCTGCGTCCACGGGTACACTACCTCCCGGCATGCCATGGGACCCCTCCTGCGGTCGCTGCGATATCTCCATATCCACAGCATCCCCGCCGGAGGGGTCCCGCTTCACTACCCCCTCGCTATCACATAAACCTACCCCTTAAAGCTATCCCCCCGTGGGGGCGCGACGGACGGCACCCGTGACGGAGTACCTGCGCCTGGTGGTGCGGATCGCGGGCGGCGAAGCAGGAGCGCGCCTCGCTCAAGCGGCCGGGGTCGCCACCAGCCCGGATACCCTGCTCCGTCTCCGGCGCGCGGCCCCGGTACCTCCGGCGGTGACGCTGCGCGTCCTCGGGGTGGACGAGCTGGCGTTGCGGCGAGGGCAGCGCTAAGCCACGATCTTGGTAGACCTGGAAACGCGCCGGCCGATTGAGCTGCGGGAGGGGCGGGAGGCGGCGCCGCTGCAGCATTGGTTGGAGCAGCACCCGGGCGTGGAGGTGGTGGTGCGCGACCGAGCAGGCGCCTACGCGGACGCCGCGCGCCTTGCCGCGCCGACGGCGCAGCAGCACCCGCGAGCGGGTCCCCGCGACCGCTTCCACCTGCCCCACAACGCCTCGGTGGCGCTGGACGACGTGCTCAAGAGCCGCTGGCGCAGCCTCGACCTGGTCGCCGATGGAGCACCAGCCGCCGAGGGGATGCCGGAGCCGCTGTCGGCGCGACCGCCCAGCGCCACCGAGGCGGCACGTCGCGCGGCGCACATCGCTCGCTGGGAGGAGGTGCGCCGTCGGCGCGCCGAAGGCCAGAGCATCGCCCGGATCGCCCGCGAGATGAGGATGGAGCGACGGACGGTGCGGGGCCATCTGGCCACGCCGGAGCCACCACGCAACCGACGGCCTGGCGACCGCGGCGCGCCCCAGCCACGGCCCCAAGGACTCGCCTCGCCCACCTTGCAACCGTTCGTCAGCTACCTCCAGGATCGCTAGCAGGCGGTCAGCACCAACATCTGCCAGCGCTCCCGCGAGCTGGTGGAACGCGGCTACACCGGTAGCCGCGCCCTGCTCTCCAACGCGCTGCAAGCCTGGCGGCCACCGCGCGCGGCCCGCCGCAAGCAGTACCGGCGGCTGACTCGCCGGCAGATCAAATGGCTCTGCCAGCGCCGGCCCGAGACGCTCGATCCCGAGGAGCGCGTGCTGCTTCAGCGCCTGCTCAATGGCGACCCGACGCTCGCCAAGGCCCACGCGTTGCGCCAGCGCTTCCACACCGTCATCACGGGCGGCGAGATCGCCGCGCTCCATCAGTGGATCGCCGACGCGCTCGCTAGTAACCTGCTGGCCTTCGTCGCGCTGGCCAACGGCCTGCAAGCTGACCGGGTCGCCGTCGATGCCGCGATCACCACCCGCTGGTCCACCGGTCCCGTCGAGGGGCACGTGCACAAGGTCAAGCTCCGCAAGCGCCGGGGCTCCGGCCGCGCCGGCTTTGCTTTCCTCCGCCAGCGGGACCAGGTTGCCTAAAAGCGACCGATCGGCTGACCACGTCAGCCCAGTAGCAAAGGCTGCGGGGCCGAGGGGGAAGCTACCGTGCTGTCCCGCCGAGTGCGGGAGAGCCCAATTGCACACCGGCCTTGACATGGTCTTACGTCCGCACGGTAATCCTGCCCATTGTCGCTGTGCTCAAATGGGAACCAGGACAGGTGTCTGTCACGACCACGCGGCATGTCCCCCGATGGTGCAGGCCTCCGATGGCCTGGCTGAGCTTCCTCGCCACGACGGCGCGCCGATAAGGCGGCCAGGTAAGGAGGCCCAGCAGACTCAGCGATGAAGCGATAAGGCCGTGTAAGCGTCGCTGCCATGGGTACGCCTGGAGTCAGGCGTAGGTAAGGGGCCACTCCCTACAGTGCCACCGTCGCGCCACGGCCGGCGCGGCCAGCACCAGGGAGCCGGTCCGATGCAACAGGCAACCATTATCACCTCGCCAGCACGCTCGTCGTTGCGTCGACGCACTCTATCCCGTCGCGGCCTGTGGTTAGCGGCGGTGGGCGGCGCGGCCGCCGCCGCTGCCGGCGGGGTCGAGGCCCATCGGATCCGCTCCGTCCGTCGTTCGCCGCCTGCGGCGACAATCGAGCTCAGCAGCGACCCGGCCGGCGCGACCGTCGAGGTCGATGGTCGCGCGCGCGGGCGGACACCGCTGGCGCTCCGGGTCACCCCGGGTGTCCACCGCGTTTCCTTCCGCGACGCGGGCGCCATGGCGACTGACTCCACCGTTCGGGCCGACGCCGGCCACGCCGTACGGTCGGGCGCGACACTCTGGCGCAGCGTGCCTACCGCGCAACCGCTCCGGCCGCCTTTCCCTGGGACGATCATCCTCGGCACGGACTTCCTGCCTGATGGCGACGTCGTCATCCTGGCCCAACCGCGAGCCGGCGGCAGCTCGTCGCTCTGGCGACGCCACACCGACGGTTCCATGGTGCGGTTGGGACCGGTGGCGACACCGGGTCCGAGCGCGCCCCGCCCCGACGGCCGGGCGATTGCCTACCTCGCGCCGACGACGGTGGCCGCTCCGGACGCCACGATCACCACGGCGCTGACGGCGCTCTGGACAGCACAGGTCGATGGCGGCGCCGCGACCGCCCGCTACACCTTGTCGCCAGCGCAGCCGGGCGAGCAACTGGCCGACCTGACCTGGTCCCCCGATGGGGCGCACGTGCTGCTGGTGACGCATCGCGACGGGGCCGGGGGTGCGCTGAGCCGATTGCTCTGGATCGATCCGCGGACGGGCGCCGCACGCTCGATTGCCGAGCTTCCGGCGGCGATCGTGCCGGGCAGCCTCAGCTGGGGGCCGGATGGCGCGTCGGTTGCCCTGCTGACGCAGACAGGCCCGCTCGTGTCTCTCTGCCTGGCCGACGTGCGCACGCGGGCCTTCCGCTACCTGGCCGACCTCGGCCAGCGCGACCCCACGGCGCTGCCCTATCCCCCGATCGCCTGGTCGCCGGATGGCCAGCAGGTGGTCTACACGGCCGCGACGCGGGATCGGGCAACGGGCCTGGGTGGGGTGCTCGTTGGCGAGCAGACCGTGGACATCCTGTACACCGCCGGGGCGCACGCGGGAGAGGGTCGCGTGCTGGACCCCAAGCCGGCCGCGGCGCCGGTCTGGCGCGACGGCGGCGACATCCTCGCCCTCGCCCGCCAGAGCGGGGGAACGGTGGCGCTCGACCAGCTCGCCCCGTCAGGCCGCCGCACGCCCGCGGTCGGCAGGCTGCCCGTCGCGCCCGCCTCACCCTACGCCGTGCGCTGGGACGCCGCGCAGGCGCGGGCGCTGCTCGTTCAGCACGACGACGTGGGCCTGGCGGGCTGGGTGCTCTCCTTCGAAATGGCGGGCCGCTGATGCCACGTCGCCGTACCGCCCTGTCCGTGAGTGTCCTGTTGCTCGCGCTCTTCCTTGGCTGGGCAGCGCCGTCCCTGGCGGCGCCGGCCGGCCCAGACGGCGCCACGCCGCTCCCGCCGACACTGCCGAGTGTCGCCTCGACCGCCGCGCCCGGCCAGCAGATCCTCGTCGTCAACAGCGGTCCTTCCATCGATCAGCTCAGGCAGGAGACACCCGGGCTGTTCCAGCAGGTGCTCGGCAGCCTCCTCGGCGGCGTCGTCACAGCATTACATGGCGCCCTCGCCGCCGCCGCCTCGCTCAACTTCGTCGGTGAGACCCCGCCCGGCCTGAGCTACGGACAGCCCGACGTACGTCGACTCTGGGCGGCTTTGCGCGACGTGGCGAACGGCGCCCTGGCCCTGGTGGCGCTGGCCGGCGGCTACAACGTGCTGCTGCGCCGCCACCTGGGCGTACGCGCCGACGGGGCTATGGAGCTGCTCGCCCGGCTGCTGGTCGGCGCCATCCTGGTCAACAGCAGCCTCTGGTGGGCGAGCGCGGCCGTCAACCTGGAGAACGCGCTCTGCGGCCTCGTGGGTACCGCCGGCTTCCCCGGCTGGGACCGGCTGGCGACCACCGCCGTAGTCGCGCTCTGGACGCCGGCCGCCCTGCTGGCCGCCGGTGCCGTCCTCCTCTATCTGGTCGTGTGCCTGCTGCTGGCCATCCAGATGCTCATGCGCCTGGTCCTCGTCGATGTGCTGCTCATCGCGGCGCCGCTCGGCCTACTCTGCTGGATCCTGCCCCAGACGCAGCGCTGGAGCCGCTGGTGGTCGACGGCCTTCTTCGGCGCTCTCGTCACCCAGTTCCTGCAAGTGACGGCGCTGGTGCTCGCCAACAACCTGCTTACCGCCATCGGCTCGGGCGGCGGGGCAGCCGACGTCCTGGGCCCTTTCATGGGCCTCGCGACGCTCGTCCTGGTGCTCAAGCTGCCCGGCCTGGTCGGCCATCAACTCAGCGACGGCTGGGGACTGCTGCGCGGCCTGGTCGTCGGGCAGGCCGTCCGGGCGGTGGCTCCGACGGCTGGGGCGATGCGACGCGGCTCGGGCGCCGGGCGCGCGTCGACGGCGAGCGGCGGCGCAGGTCGAGGGGGACGGCCATGATGACGTCCGGCAGTCGGGCCATCCCGTGGATTGCCGCCGCGCTCGGGCTGCTGCTGTTCCTGGTGGTGGGCTTCCAGCTCACGCTGTACGGCGCCCTGTCCAGCCCGGGCCCGCCCCCAGCGAACCCATCGCTCGAGGCGGCCGCGCGGCCCAGCGACGGGGCGCCGAGGATAGCGTCCCTCGCGATCCCGGTGACGGCCGGCGACACGCGCTGGGGGAGCGGCTCGGACACCTACTGCGAGACCTTCGTCGAGCAAGAGCTCGGCCTGGGCAATCAGGGCGACACCGCCTTCGGCGCCTACCTGCGCCTGGCCGGCCTGGGGCTGGTGCATGCCGGTCCGCCGCCCGAGGCCGACGACCTCGTCTACTTCGCGCCCGCGGCCGCCAATAGCTTCGATGGCCATGTCGGCATCTCCACCGGCGGCGGCTGGTTCACGTCCGTCACCGATCTGGGCGTCCAGACCGAGCCGCTGGCCGGATGGGACGCCCCCTATCTCGGCTGGGTGCGACCGGCTGACGTTCACAGCGATCATTTCGGCCACCCCGTCTCGCCACGCTGACGAAGAGAGGCTCCCCGATGCACCTACCCTGCATCCGCGGTCCACCCGGTCCGGTGCCGCCCGTCAGTGACCGCGCCTGTCGCGTGGTCTCGAACCAAGTGTTGGAAGGAGAGAACTCCGCACCGTGGATACCGCTATCAACCAGCTCTTCAGCCATCTTCTGCAGACGGGCACCACTGTGGCCGCCGTCGTCTGCGCCTTCTGGGTGATGTGGTCCGGCTTCCAGTACATGTCGGCGGGCGGCAACCCTCGCCAGATGGAAGGGGCCAAGCAGGGCTTCTTCAATGCCCTGGCGGGCCTTGCCCTCGTCCTGGGTGCCCGCGTCGTGGCCGGCATGATCGTGTCGGCCATGGCCGGCGTCGGCAGCTAGGAGGTAGCGCCGATGGCCACGCGCCACGAGATCCCTACCCACCTGAACGTCGAGGATCGGGTCCTCGGCGGACTCACCATGCCCCAGCTCCTTGTCCTGCTCGCGGGCGGCTGCGCCGGCTACGCGGCTTGGCAGGCCGTCACCTCCTTGCCGACCGGCCTACGACTGGGGATCGCGCTGGTGGTCCAGGCCTGCGCCGTGGCGGCCGCCCTGATCCGGCCACACGGGCAGAGCCTGGTCCTGTGGGCGCTGGTGTACCTGCGCTTCCTCGCCCTGCCGTGCGTCTGCCTCTGGCGGCCGGACGCGACGCCGGCCGATGCCGACAGCGGCCAGGGCATGCTCGCCGCCGCGCCGGCGCTCGCCTGGACCGGGCAACACGCCGCGAGCCCGGCCGGAAAGGCGGCGGCGCCATGAGACGTCGAGACGACACCACCCAGGCGCGCTACCTGCGCCTTGTCGGCATCGGGGAGCACTGGGTCACCTTCGAGGAGGGCTACTCCTGCGCGGCGCTGGAGGTGGCCGGCATCCCCTTCGGCCTGCGCTCGGACGAGGAGCAAGAGAGCGCCGTCGCTGGCTACGCCGGGTTCCTTCAGGGGCTGCAGCACCCCATCCAGATCCTCGTGCGGGTGCTCCCGATGGATCTGCAGGGGTACCTCGCTGACCTGGAGCGCCGGTCGCGGCTGCTGCCCGAGGCCCTCGCCCCCGTCGCGCGGGCACAGGCGACCTTCCTGGCCAACCTGGCCAAGCGGCGCCAGCTCCTGGAGCGGCATCACTATCTGGTCATCGCGACCGACCCGCCGGCCCCGGCCCCGCGGCTGCCCTGGCCGTGGAGGCAACGCCCCGCCCCGGTCCAGGATTGGGACGGGGCGGCGGGTGCGCTGGTCGCCCGCCTGGACGCACTCGCCGAAGGGCTGCGCCGGGCGAATCTGGACACCCGGCGGCTCGGCGGCAAGGAGTTCGCGCTGCTGCTCCATGCCTGCTGGTGCCCCGAGCTCTCCCGCCAGCAGCACCTCACCACCGATCTCGACGAGGCGATGCCATCGGTGCCAACGACCGATTTGTGTGGAAGGAGCAACCCATGATCCCGGTGCTGGCACGACTGCGACGAGCGCCTGGTCTGAACCCATCCCCGGTTGCAACCCGGCGCGCCCTGGGCCGGGGCTCCCTGGCGGACCTGGTAGCCCCGACGGCGGTGGAGGTTTCCCGCGACGCCTTGAGACTGGAGCGCCAGTACACCCGCACGCTGATCGTCACCGGCTACCCGCGCTCCGTGGGGCCGGGCTGGCTCGCTCCCTTGCTCAACTTCGACGCGCCGATCGAGGTGAGCATACACGTCGCGCCCCGGGAGAGCGGCCCCGTGCAGTCGGCGCTCGCCCGTAAGCTGGTCCAGTTGGAGAGCTCGCGGCGTCTGGCCGACCGTGGCGGGCGCCTCGCCGATCCGGAACGCGAGACTGCCTTCGCCGACGCGGAGCACCTGCGCGACGCGCTCCAGCGCGGGGACGAGCGGGTCTTCTCGGTGAGCGTTTACCTCCTGCTGCGCGCTGGCACGCCCGGCCAGTTGGACAGCCTCACCAGGCGCGTCGAGACGGTCGCCGGCGCGATCCTGGCCCGCACTCGCGTGGCCCTCTACGAGCAGGATCTCGGCTTCGCCTCCTGCCTGCCGCAGGGGCAGGACCGGCTGGGGCGGCCGCACAACCTGGACACGAGCTCGGTCGCCACGACCTTCCCCTTCACCGCCGCCGGGGTAGCCATGGAGAGCGGCCTCTTCTACGGCATCGCCACCGACAGCCACACGCCGGTGCTGATCGACCCCTTCGGCGACGCGCTCGACAACGCCAACCTGGCCATCTTCGCCAGCAGCGGCGCCGGCAAGAGCTACTTCACCAAGCTCCTGCTGCTGCGCGGCCTGGTGCGCGGCATCGCCGGCATCGTGATCGACCCCGAGCACGAGTACGAGCCGCTGGCCCGCGCTGTGGACGGCCAGACCATCGCCCTTGGCAGCCGTGCCGAGCGGCGTCTCAATCCCTTCGATCTGCCGCCCGGGGCCGCGACCGACGCGGACGAGGGAGACCCTTTGGCCGAACAGACGCTGGCCGTGCTGGCGCTGCTGGAGCTGATGCTCGGGGACCCGGACCGGCCGCTCGGCTCGGAGGAGCGGGCGGTCCTGGAGCGGGCCATCGGCGGCACCTACGCCGCGGCCGGGATCCGGCCCGGCGACCGCCAGAGCTACCAGCGCCCGGCGCCGCTGATTCGCGACCTCCACGCCACGCTCGCGGCCGATGCCTCGCCGCTCGCAGCCGGCCTGGCCGTGCGGCTGGAGCGCTATGTCCACGGCTCCCTCGCCGGGATGTTCGCCGGCCCGACCAACGTGGCGTTTGATCGGCCGCTGGTGGTGTTCGACCTTCAGCGCCTGGAGCCGGAGCTGCGTCCCATCGGCATCCACCTCATCGCCAGCCACGTCTGGTCCGTCGCGCGCCGCCAGCCGCGTGACCGCTTCCTCGTCATCGACGAGGCCTGGTCGCTCCTGCAGTACGAGCGCGGCGCGGCCTTCCTCGGCGCGATGGCCCGACGCGCCCGCAAGTACGGCCTGGGGCTGATCACGATCACGCAGGATGTCGAGGACGCCCTGCGCCACCCGCAGGGCCGCGCGGCGCTCACCAACGCCGATTGCCGCCTCCTGCTCAAGCAGAGCGCCGCGACCATCGGCCCGGTGGCGGAGGCCTGTCAGCTCTCCGGCGAGGAGCGGCGCTACCTGGTCGGCGCAGAGCGGGGGCAGGGGCTCTTGTGCTGCCACAACGTGCGCCTGCCGCTCAAGGTCTCGGCCTGCGCCCGCGAGCACGCGCTGGCGACCACCAATCCCCGCGAGCTGCGCGCCCGGGCGGCCCGCCTCAGCGTGCTGTCGCCTCCGGAACCGGAAGCGTGGCCAGCCGCGGCCGACGAGGAAGGCGAGGCCTGACGTGGTAGCGAGGGCACCAGCGCTCGACATCGCCGCGCTGAAGCGGCGCCACTCCCTGGCCGCCGTGGCGGCGGCGCACGGGGTGGAGCTACGTCCGGCGGGGACCGGTCGCCTGATGGGCCGTTGCCCCTTCCACGACGACCGCCGGCCAAGCCTCCTGGTGGACGAGCGCGATCAGCACTTCCACTGCTTCGGCTGCGGGGCGCGCGGCGATGTCATCGCGTTCCTCATGCGCAGCGCTGGCGTGGACTTCCGGGAGGCGGTCGGGCGCTTGGAGGCAAGTCCGTCGTGGCGACCGCGCCGCCCCCTGGCGGCGGCGCGCCCGGAGCGGCGCTGGGACCGGCTCACCCTGGAGGAACAGGTGGTGATGAACATCGCCGCGGCCATCTATCGCGACCGGCTCTGGCAGACGCCAGCGGCGCTCGCCTACCTGCGCGACCGCGGGCTCCCCGACTGGCTCATCCGCGCCGCCGGACTCGGCTACGCGGATGGACACTCGCTGGAAGCCTACCTGCGCCGGCGAGGGGGTCTGCGGCTGGCCCAGGAGCTCGGGCTGGTCGGGCCGCGGGGGCGGGAGCGCCTGGCCGGGCGTGTGGTGGCGCCCGAGCTGCGCGGCGGCCAGTGTCTCTGGCTCATCGGCCGCGCCCTGGACAGCGGCGACGAGCGGCCTCGCTTCCTCGCCCTGGCCGGCGAGCGCCCGGTGCTGGGCCAGGAGCACGCGGCGGGCCGGCGCGAGGCTTTTGTCTGTGAGGGCGTCTTCGACTACCTGACGGCGCTCGCCTGGCGGTTGCCGGCCTGCTGCGTCTGCGGCACCGCGCTGCCGGAAGAGCGGCTGGGCTTCCTGGCGCGCGCCTGCCGGGTCTACGGCGTTTTCGACGGAGACGAGGCGGGACGATCGGCGGCGATGCAGTTTCGTGCCGTGGTGGGCGCGCGCGCGCGAGTCGTGGCGCTGCCCGATGGCCACGACCTGAACGACCTTGGCCGGCAAGCGGGCGGTCGCGCCCTGTTCTTCGCACTCTTGGCGGCAGCGAAGGAAGGACCCAGCGATGCAACACCGACATGACCAATCGCCGGCTCTGGTCGAGA
Organism: uncultured Chloroflexota bacterium; assembly: GCA_937967325.1. Classification (GTDB taxonomy): domain Bacteria; phylum Chloroflexota; class UBA4733; order UBA4733; family UBA4733; genus UBA4733. The sequence goes on along the minus strand of CALBSQ010000309.1, from coordinate 6,557 downwards.
TCGTGACGCCGCGTGTCAACACCACGCCCGTCTCCGCCGTGGCCCGGACGCTCGCCGCGTGCGCGCTGCCGGAGCCGTTTAGCCTGGAGATCGCCGGCACGGCCCATGGCCGGAGCTTCCTGATTCGTGCCAACCAATGGGCCATTGGCCACCTGGAGCAGCAGTTGCTCGCCGCCTATCCGCAGGCCACGATGCGCGCCCTGGGCATCGACCGTTGCCGCGCGCTGGATCCTGCATGGCAAGCCGAGGGTGAGCAGGTCGCGGTCCGCGGCCTGACGCTCGCCGCTGGGGCGCACCTGCCGCTGCGCGTCGTTCCTGACGCCGATCGGCGCGGCGCACCGGCCGCAGACGACGATCCGGTCCTGGGCATCCTCGCTGCGCTGGCCGGGCTGCCGCCGGGGTGGCGGGCGCTCTGCCAGCTCCTCCTGCGCCCGGCCGAGGCAGACTGGGCCGCGCCCTACGCCCGCCTGGCGCTGGAACGGCCATTGGCCGCGGAACCGGCCGTCGCCGGCCCCTCCTGGGGCAGCCTCGCGGCCATGGTCGGAGCGATTACCGCCCTGGCCGTGATCCCCAACGTTGGCGGCTGGTACGAGGCGCGGGATTGGTGGCCCCTGGGCCTGGCCGGCTGTGCTGGCGTCGCAATGCCGTTGGGAGTCTGGGTGCGCCGCCGGCTCGCCCGCTCCGCCCCCGCCGATCCCCAGCTGATCCGGGAGAAGCTGGCCCACGTCGCCTTCCGCGCCCACCTCCGGCTGGCCGTGTTCGCCCCGAGCCAAGCGTCACCCGGGGATCTCTTGGGACGGCTGGATAGCCTGGCCGCCGCCTACGGCCCCTTCGCGCAGCCGCGGGGCAACGCCCTCGTGCCCACGGCCCTCCATCTGCGCGGGGAGAATCTAACCAGTCTGCGCGCGCTGCCCGCTCGTGGCCGGCGCTGGCTGCCGCCGCCCTGGCGGCGCGGGGCCGAGTCGCTCCTGAACGTGCAAGAGCTGGCGGGGCTTTGGCACCTGCCGGCGACTGAGGCGGACGTACCGCTCCTGGAGCGCACGACGGCACGACGCTGGCAGCCACTGCCGGCGGCCGTCTCCCATGGCTGCCGGATCGGCCGGTCCGCCGGGAGCGCCGGAGACGTGCCGGTGTCGCTGTCGGACGACCTCTTGTACCGGCACCTGCTGCTGGTCGCCAAGACGCGGCGCGGCAAGTCCAGCCTGCTCCTGCGCCTGGTCCAGCACACGATGGATGGCGCGGGGACGACGCGGCCGGCGCTCGTGCTGGTGGACCCTCACCACGACCTGGCGCGCGCCGCGCTCGGCCTCGTACCGGCCCATCGCCGGGACCGCGTAGTCTACCTGGACCTCGCCAACAGCGAGCGGCCGGTCGGGCTGAACCTGCTGGACACTGGCCTGGGATGGGATGCCGAGCGTGCCGTCGCCAACGCCCTCTCCGTGTTCCGGCACCAGTGGGACCAGTACTGGGGGCCTCGCATGGAGGACATCTTCCGCATGGTGCTGCACACCCTGCATGCGGCGAACGCGGCCCGCTGCGCCGCCGACCACGCCGCCCGCGCCGAGCAGTACACCATCCTGGAGGTGCCCCTGCTACTTGCAGATCCGGCCTTCCGGCAGCAGGTGGTGGCCGAGGGCGGCGACGCCTTCGTCGCGGAGTGGTGGCGGGTCTTCTACGATCATCTGCTCGACCGGCGCCTGCAGATCGAGTCGATCAATCCCGTGCTCACCAAGATCAATCGCCTCGCGGCCTCGCGCAGCAGTCGCGCCCTACTAGGCCAGCCCTGCTCCACCATCGCGCCGGCGACGTGGCTGCGCGAGGGCCGCGTGGTCATCGTCCACACCGCTCAGGGCATCGTCGGCGCCGACACTGCGGCGCTGCTCGGCGGCACGCTGCTCAACCTGCTCAAGCTGGAGGTGTATGCCCAGGCGGCGCTGTCGCGGGAGCGACGGCGTCCGGTGACGGTGGTGGTGGACGAGTTCCACACCGTCCCGGGCGCCGACTACGAGGCCTTCCTGGGCGAGCTGGCCAAGTATGGGGCCAACCTCGTCCTGGCGACGCAGACCCTGGCCCGGCTGGACGCTATCGACCGGGCACACGAGCGGGCGCTACGCGCCACCCTCTTCAGCAACCTGGACGGCCTCTTCGTCTTCCACTGCTCGGCCGAGGACGCGCGCTACCTCGTGCCGGAGCTGGGAGGCGACCTGGAGGTGGACGACCTGGTGAGCCTGGGCGAGCACCGCTGCTACGCCCGCCTTTCCGCCCGAGGTGAGCGGCTGCCGGCGTTCTCGCTGGCCCTGGACCCGCCGCCGGCGACCGATCCCGGCCTGGCCGACCGGCTCGCCGCCGCCTCGGCCCATGAGTACGGTCGGCCGCGCGAGCTGGTGGAGGCGGTGCGCGCGACGCTGCACGCTCGGGTCGACACGGCCCATCGCCGGGCGATGGAACGGGTACGGCGTGTCCGGGAGGAGCCGCCCGCGCCGCCCGCCGCCGACGGCAAGTCGGGCAAGCGGGCGAGGGCAACGGGAAGCGGTCCTCCGGTCGTGACGACACCGGAGCTGCCCTTCGGGCCCGGCGCAGGGCTTGATGATTCCGCCCTCTCGGCGGAGCCGGAAGGAAAGGAGAGCGCCCCATGAATCTCCGACGACGACAGGAGGGGCGATGGTGCGGACCGGCGCGTGGAACGGGCCGTGGAAGCCATGGGTTTCCACAGGCGCGTTCCACGGGACGTTCCACGCGCCGGAGCCTTACTACCAGGGGTACGGTGCAGGTGCATGCAGCAAGCGGACGAGCGCCGGTCGGAGCGCCGACTGTTCCCTCCATGTCTGCATGCATGCCTAGCACCGCGTTGGATGCAGCGTCACGCTCGCTGTGCCGCCGCTACGGACGGTGGTGCTGACGATGTTGCTGCCGGAGTTCCAGGGGCGCCTGCTGCTGCGTCCGCCGAAGGACGAGGAGCTGGTCCGCCGTCCCTCCTGCTGCCTCACCCCACGCGACCTGGAGATTCTCGACGCGGCCAATCGCCATCCGCTGCTCACGGCGGACCTCGTCGGCCTCGCCTTCTTCCCTCCGGATCGCGCCGACCCGCGCCACGCCTCCTCCCGCGCCTATGCCCGGCTGCGCCGCCTCTGGCTGTGGGGCTACCTGGACCGCTTCGCCCTGCCGGCGCCGCGCGGCTACCTCGGCGGCGTCCCCGACCTCTTCGCTCTTGGTGCGGAAGGTCGCCGTCTGGTGACCCGCCCACTCTATGGAGCCCTGCGCCCCGCCCGAGCGAAGCCGGAGGACCTGGACGTGCGCTTCGTGCAGCACGAGCTGCTCATCGCGGCGGTGTGGGCGCAACTGCGGTCGCTGATGCGCACGGGCCGGCTGCGCTCCTGCCGCTGGACGCCCGAGCGCGCCTGGCGCACGGCGCAGGTGTATGTGCGCCAGCCGGACGAAAGCGAGCGCCTGCGCGTCCTGCCCGACGGCTCGGCTACCCTCGTCTACCCCGATGGCACAGCGCGGCTCTGCGCCGTGGAGATCGACCGGGGCACGCTGACCAACGACGACCTGGGCAAGAAGCTGCGGGCCTGGGAGGGCTTCGTGCGTGGCGGCCGCCTTGCCAAAGACTATGGCCACCCGGATGCCAGCCTGGTGGTGCTGGTCGAGAACTGGGGCACGCTCTCGGCGCGCTGGAAGCTAGGACGGGAGACCGTCCCCGAGCAGAGCTGGAGCCGCTACCTCCTCGGGCGGGCCGAGCTGCTCGTGCCCGAGCGGTTCGCAGGGGAGGCGGGCTGGCTCGCCCTGAACGGCCAGTACCACACGCTGCTCGATGGGTTGCTGCCAGTGGCGGCAGCGGTGAAGGGAGACGGACACGTTGGACCGACATCGTGAAGGCGCTTGGCATAGTGGTACCGGCTGGACCGCCCCTAACGCCTACCTGGTCGCCGAGGACGACAGCCGCGACATCGACGACCTCGCGATCGCCTTCGGCGAGCTGCTCTCCTGCCTGCGCCTGGCCGCGCACCTCTCCCAGAATGCCCTGGGCCATGCGGCCGGGGTCGACGCCAGCTACATCAACCGATTGGAGAGCGGCAAGCGCCGCGCGCCGTCGCGGGAGGTTGCCCTGGCGCTGGCGCGGGCACTGGACGCGACACCAACGGAGCAGGATCGCCTGCTTTGGAAGGCCGGGTATGCCCCTGCGTCGCTAATGGACCTGAACCCGGCTGACCCGACCATGGTTGCCGTTGCGCGCGTGCTAGCCAATCGCGACCTCTCCCCGCTGTCGCGGGCCCAGTTCCGCGTCATTGTCGAGACCCTCGCGTGGCGCTGGCACGGCCGGCTAGCCGTGCCGTCCGCGGGGAACCCCGACGAGCCCGGTCGGAGCCTGCGCTCGTGGTGTCGCCAGCGCGAGCAGCACGCGAATCGGCGGTCGCACGCAGACTGGAGGCCATAACGGGTCTGGTTGCTCACACTAGACATAAATTCGGAGGTCGCAGAAAGGACCGGAGCGTATGCCCATCTCAGCGCCAATCAAGGCAAGCGCGGCGCCGCAGCGCGCGAATGCCTTGACGGTGACGGACCTGGCAGCGGAGATCCGCGTGTTGGCGGAAGAACATGCCCGTCTGCACACCGCGCTCACGCGTATCGCCGGGCTGCTGCCCACCGTGGTGCCGCCGCGTCCGGCACCGGTGTCGCCTGACTATCTCACCGTCGCCGACGCGGCGAGGTTCCTCAAGGTGGACCGCACGACCATCTACGCCTGGATGGACCACGAGGGGATGCCGTTCCAGTACGTGGGGACGCGGCGGCGGATCCGGAGTGACGCCTTGGAGGTGTGGCTTGCGGACCAGGAAGGTGATAACCGGCGATCGCCGGGAGGGCGGGTCCGCTGACGCTGTTCGTCATTGGTCGGCTAGGCTATACACGTGGCGAGCACGACCCACGGAAACGGGCTAGCCCGGAGCTGTACGGAAGGGAGGATGCGCTGAGGTGACCGAGGATTCCGATCGAGAGGGCACGAGTGTGGAACGAAAGGGACGCAAGGCCCGCGGCTGGGGCGAAGGTGGGGTCCGCCGACGCCCGGACGGGCGCTGGGAGGCCACCCTCGAGTTAGGCCTGATGCATGGCAAGCGCAAGCGGAAGTCCGTCTACGGCAAGACCAAACGCGAGGTGCTGCAAAAGCTCGGGGTGGCGAGGCGGGAACTGGAGCAAGGTCTCCCGGTCGCCGACGAGCGACAGTCGGTCGCGGACTATCTCGCCCGCTGGCTTCGGGAGTCGATTGCTCCCCGTCGTGCCCCGCGAACCACCGCCTCCTACGAGCAGATGGTGCGCTGTCACATCGTCCCGGCACTGGGCGCGTACCGCCTGAGCAAGCTAGCGCCCCAACATGTCGATGCGATGGTCCGGGGGATGCTGCAGCGGGGGAGCTCGCCACGCACGACGCTCTATGCGCTGGCGATCGTGCGTGCGGCCCTGAATCGGGCCGTCAAGTGGGAACTGCTTGGCCGCAATGTGGCCACGCTGGTCGATCCGCCGCGAGCGCATCGCCACAAGGCCAGCTTTCTCACCAAGGAGCAGGCCTGGGCCCTCCTCGATGCGCTCAAGGGCGACCGCTTGGCCGCGCTGTACATCTTGCTCCTCAGCACGGGGCTGCGCCGGGGTGAGCTGCTCGGCCTGCGCTGGGACGATCTCGACCTCGAGGAGGGGGTCCTCTCCGCGCACCACGCGATTCAGCGCCTCCCGGGCGTTGGTTGGGTCGATCGTGAGCAGAAGACGGAGACCGCCCAGCGCACGATCGCGCTCATCCCCTTGGCGGTGACGGCGCTGCGCCAGCATCGCATCCGGCAACTGGAGGAGCGTCTGGCGGCTGGGAACACCTGGGATGACCGCAACCTCGTCTTCCCGAACAGCGTGGGCCGCCCGATCGAAGGCGGCAATCTCCTGCGCCGTTCCTTTGCCCCGCTGCTCCAACGTGCCGGTCTGCCCCACATGAAGCTGCACGAGCTGCGGCATTCCACGGGTTCCCTCCTCCTGAGCATGGACGTGCAGATGAAGGTGGTGCAGGAGCTGCTGGGCCACAGCCAGATCACCCTGACACTCGACACCTATGCCCACGTGCTGCCGGGGATGCAGCGGGAGGCGCTGCAGCGCCTGGAGCGGCTGCTCACCGAACGAGGCCCGGCCCGTGCGTTGTGACGGCGATCCGGCGCTACGAGAGCGGCGTCCGGTTCGTCCCACCTCGGGTCGCGGCGCCGGACGAGCGGCCACAGGATACGACACGGCGCGACAGGTGCCACCAAGAATGGCGGTCAACATGGCGGTCAGGCTCGTCCGACTGCGGTCGGCTCCGGCCCTGCCACCAGTGGAAAAATGGGGTGGGGGCACAGGGATTCGAACCCTGGACACCCTGATTAAAAGTCAGCGCAACCACAGCGCTGTAGCCACCACCGGAGAGGTAGTACCATTTCCTGTCCAATCAGGGTGTGAAGACAGACACCCTGACTGGGGGCAGTCCGGGCAATCTGGGCGCGACGTGCCACATCCCCGCCGGCAGGACCATTTTCCCATAGCGACGC
>CALBSQ010000308.1 GCA_937967325.1 uncultured Chloroflexota bacterium | reverse complement strand
CTCGTCTTGCCGAACACTGGAAGCGCCGGCCATTGCCGGCCAGGGAACTGACAACCTCCGATGTACCCGGAAGGGGAGAGATCATGACGCTACCAACTCTGGAAGTGGTCAAAGCAGGAAGTCACGGTGACATAGGGCTCACGACGCCGCCCCGCCTCGCGACGCCGCCCCGCCTCGCGCGCCGCGCGTTCTTGCGCGGCAGCGTCGCGACGGGGAGCGTCGCGCTGGCGAGCCTGCTCGCGGCGTGCGGCAGCAGGACGGCCACGACGCCGGCAGCAACATCCGCGGCCAGCAGGGCGGCGAGCGCATCGACGGCAGTGTCCACTATCGCGAAGGCGGCCTCGCTCAGCGCCGCCAGCGCAACGCTTTCGCCGGCAACAACCGGTGCCGCCACGCCGGTGGCCGTATCCAGCGCCGCGGCCTCGGCCACAACAGCCGCTTCCACGGCGCCGGCTGCAAGCGCGGTGACGAGCGGCACGACTCAGGCCATTGCTACCGTCGCGGCGCTGAAAGACGCCCTCAAGCTCGTCCCTGACGTCGAGCCGCCCAGCCTCGACCCGGCAACGACCATGAACACCGGCACGGATATCGTGATGCGTGTCTTCAGCAACCTGCTGACGTTTACGGCGCAAGGCAAGCTCGTACCGGAAATGGCGGCCGCTCTGCCCAGCGTGTCCGCCGACGGCCGTACCTACACCTTCACCCTGCGCGGCGGGCTGACCTACTCTGACGGGACACCACTGGCCGCCCGCGATTTCGAGTACGCCTGGAAGCGCCACCTCGACCCGACTGTGGCTAGTCCCAGCGCCTCCTACGGTTATGCCATCCAGGGCGCCGAGCAATACCACACCGCCGATCCGAAGACCCTCTCGGCAACGGCGCTCCAACGGTTGCGTGACGCGGTAGGAGTCAAGGCCACTGACGCTGGGACCGTGGTCTTCAACCTCACCGTTCCCGCACCCTGGTTCTTGAGCGTGCTCGCCACCTGGTGCGGCGTCCCGGTCCGCCAGGCCGATGTCGAACGGGGCGGCAAGCAGTGGGCCCAACCACCGACCTATGTGGGGAACGGCCCCTATGTCCTCAAGACCTGGGAGCGCGGCCGGCAGATGATCTTCGAGGCCAACACGAACTACTACAAGGGTCCACCGCCCATCGGCACGGTGCAGTACCTCATCATCAACAGCCCGGCGGATGCCTTGGCCGCCTATCGCGCCAACGCCCTCGATGTCTACCACTTCTACGCCCCCAACGACCTGCACACGATCGAGGCCGATTCCCAGCTCAATCAGCAGAAACTGCTGGCGCCCGGCGTCCGTTGCTTATACCTCGGCTTCAACTGCCGCCAGCGGCCCTTCGACGATGTGCGGGTGCGGCAAGCCTTCTCCCTGGCGCTGGACCGGCCGCGCTATAACCACGAGGTCATGGGTGACCTCAATCTGGCCGCCACTCAGCTCGTGCCGCCGGGACTGCCCGGCCACTACGACACCCTTCGCGATACGTATCAACGCTTTGATCCCCGCCAGGCACAGCAGTTGCTCGCCGACGCGGGCTACCCCGGCGGCAAGGGCTTGCCGACCATCACCATCGGCTACTTCGCGAGTCCCATCAACAAGGTGCGAGCCACCGGTGTCGCTGCCCAGTTGCAGCGGGCACTCGGCATTTCTGTCGCTGTAGCGCCGATCGGGCCGGACCAGAAGGACCAGCCATCACTCTTCTGGGGCCTGTGGAACCAAGGCTACTCCGATCCGCAGGATTGGTACAGCATCCCCTTCGCCTCGCCCTCCGGCCAGGCGGGCGCCGGTTGGCAGAACGCGCAGTTCGACCAACTATGCCGGCAGGCGGACCAGGAACTGGACCCGGCGAAGCGCGCCGCCCTCTATCAGCAGGCGGCACAGATCCTCAACGATGAGGCTCCCGTGGCGCCCATCGTCTGGGCCCGCATCGGCTGGCTCGTCAAGCCCCGGGTCACCGGCTACCAGATGGATACGTCGGAGCTCTTCTTCGGCCAGCACAGCCTCGCCACGCTCAAATACCAGCCGCCGGCTTGATGCCGCGGCGCAGACACGGAGGTTCGCTATGCTGCTTGTTCCGCTCGTTCGCCTGGCCGCCGGCGTTGCCCTGCTCGCCCTCCTTGCCGTGAGCCCGGCGCCGCCGGCCGCCCGGACCGCCTCGCCGCGGCCCTCGGCGGCGCTCCCGCTGACCGTGGCGGTCGGCCACCAGCCGATGGCCGTCGCCGTCGATTCCGTCACCAACCGCATCTACGTCGCCAACACCGCCGACCACACCGTCTCCATCCTGTCGGCCGGCCACGCCGCTATTCGTGCCACCGTGCCCGGTGGCAAGGCGCCGATCGGAATCGCCGTCAACTCCGCCACCAACCGGGTCTATGTCACCAACGCCGACGATGTCGTCACCGTGCTGAACGGCGCCACCGGCGCCACCATAGGCTGGGTCGAGGTCGGTCCCCGTCCGGTCGGCATTGCCGTCGATCCCGTGCAGAACCGCGTCTATGTCGCCAATGCCGACGACACCGTCTCCGTCGTCGACGGAGCCACCACGACCGTCCTTGCTACCGTGGCGGTCGGCCACGATCCCACGTTGGTCGCCGTCGACCCAACCCGCCAGCGCGTCTACGTCACGAACTACCAGGACGATACGCTCGCCGTGCTGGACAGCGTCCGTGACCGTCTGCTGACCGCCGTGCCGGTCGGGCACGGCCCGGCAGGCGTCGCCGTCGATGCCGGGCTGTCGCGCCTCTACGTTGCCAATGCGCGTGCCGCCAGCGTCTCGGTGCTCGATGCCTCCACGTTGACCGTCGTCGCTACGGTCCGGGTCGGCGGCTCCCCAGTCGGCCTGGCGGTCGACCCGCTGCGCCATCAGGTCGCTCTCGTCGACGCCGGGTCCGGAAACCTCCTCATCCTGGATGGTCGCACCGGCGCGCTACTCGCTACTGTCCCGGTCGGACGGCTCAGTCTTGGTGTGGCCGTCCTGCCGGAGGTCGGCGCGGTCTACGTGGCCAGCCGCCTGACGGACTCGCTGACCGTCGTCCCCGAGCGCTCCTTGGGCCATGGCCGCTGCCGCTCCTTGCCTGGCTACGCGTTGCTGGCGGCGGCATTCCCGGGGCGGATCAGCACGTGTCCGTAGCCCCGGTCCCTTCCGACGTGACTGACCGTTGCTGCCGCGGTGGCGTTAGCGTGTTTCCGGTGCCCGGCGACTCAATCACGATGTGGCACTGGGGAAGTTTAGGCAACCAGGTTGGCGATGGGATAGCGGAAGCCCGGTACTATATCCTCCCCATCGAGCGCATCGCCAACGGTGAGCCTTGCCGGCGCCGTATCGCCGGAACGTGCTCATCGCGGACCGTCGCTCCTCCAGTGGAACGATGCGCCGTCCATCATCCACCACGCGGCGCGCGCTGACCACGGACCATCCGTACAATTTCCCGTACAATGACTCCACTCCCTGCTTGTCGCAGCGTCGCTGCATCGCAACGCCCGCCGACGATGGGGAGGCGCTACGGTCCAGCGCTCTAGCAGGAGGCGAGATGGTGGCAGAGCCGGCCACTATGGCACAGGTGAGTCGCTCGCATGAGCCATTGACGACGCGGCGTACCTGTGTTTTACTTTGAAACACATGGAAAGTATCCGCAACGCATCACCGTCAGACACCGGCGTGACGACAGCCGCCGTTGCCGAGCGCGACTACTTCAGCATTGGTCAGGCCGCGGCGCTGCTCGGGGTCAGCCGGGTGACCATCTGGCGCTGGATCCGCGATGGCCGCTTCCCAGTCGCTCGACTGGGACACCGCACCAGCCGCATCAAGCGCGAGGACCTGGAGCGGGCGCTACTCCCGGACGGTCCCGGCGGTTCCCGTTCGTGGGCGGCGCGGCCCCCAAGCATCGGGAAAAGTGCCGTGGACGGCGCCACACGCGAGCACGGGCCGCGGTCGGCCTGGCCGGGCCTGACTGGATCTGAGCACCTCGTCCAGTTCTACGAGACGGACGCCTTCCTGCTGGATGCGGTGGTCGATTTCATCGGCGCGGCCCTCCGGGCCGGTGACGCGGGGATCGTGTTCGCCACACCGGCGCACCGCGAGCAGCTCGCGGAACGATTCCGGGCCTACGGTCTCGATCTGGACGCCGCGTCCGGCCTCGGCCGCTATGTGGCGCTCGATGCCGCCGAGATGCTGGCGCAGTGCATGCTCGATGGGGAGCCGGAGCCCGGGCGCTTTGCCGAGGTAGTCGGGGGCGTCATCACGCGAGCAGCGGAGGGCGGCCGCCGTGTCCGCGTATTCGGGGAGATGGTCGCGCTCCTGGTGGCCGGCGGGAACCAGGCCGCGGCCCTTCGTCTGGAAGGGCTCTGGAACGAGCTGCAGCAGCAGCGTACCTTCTCGCTGCTCTGCGGCTACCCCATGGATCGTCTGGGCGGCGCGGCGCTCGACGAGCTAGTCGACGACATCTGCGCGGAGCACTCCCGCGTCGTCCCGGCCGACAGTTACACGGCGCTGGACGGTCCGGACGACCGCCTGCGCGCCGTCGCCTTGCTGCAGCAGAAGGCCCGGTCGCTCGATCTGGAGGTGGCGGAGCGCCAGCGGGCGGAAGTGCTGCTGGCCGGCCAGCGGGCGGTGCTGGAGCTGATCGCGCGGGGCCGGCCGCTCGGGCAGACGCTGGAGGCGCTGGCGCGCTTGATCGAGGCGCAGTCCGAGGGGCTCCTCTGCTCGATCCTCCTGCTCGACCGGGAGGGTCTCCACCTGCGCCACGGCGCCGCCCCGAGTCTGCCGGACGCGTACACTCGGGCGATCGACGGAATGGCGATCGGGCCGGCCGCCGGCTGCTGCGGGACGGCCGCCTATCGCGGCGAGCCCGTCGTCGTCGCGGACATCGCCGCCGACCCCCTTTGGGCAGACTTCCGGGCGCTGGCACTGCCGCACGGCCTGCGCGCTTGCTGGTCCACGCCGATCCGCGGCCCAGATGGCCGGGTGGTGGGCACGTTCGCGGTCTACCACCACGAGCCTGGCAGCCCCGGTCCACAGGACCGCGCACTTGTCGACGTGCTCACCTATCTGGCGGGCATCGCCATCGCGCGCCATCGTCACGAGGAAGAGCGCGCCGAGCTCCTCGAGCGGGAGCGGGCAGCGCGGGCGGAGGCGGAAGCGGCGGTGCGCACGCGCGACGAGTTCCTGGCCGCCGCCTCGCACGACCTCAAGAACCCGCTAGCCGCCATCAAGGGGACGGCGCAGATGCTCCAACGCACCCTCGTGCGCACCGGCGCGGCGCCGGCCGATCGGCTCGCGGCCGCCCTGGTCGGCATCATCGGCAATGCCGATCAGATGACGGCGCAGCTCAATGAGCTGCTCGACGTGGCGCATTTGGAGATGGGGCGGCCTTTGGTGCTGGAGCGGTCGCCTACGGATCTGGTGGGGCTGGCCCGGCAGCAGGTGGCCGCCCATCAGGCGACGAGCGAGCAGCACCGGCTCCGTCTCGAAACGACGGAGCCGGAGCTGCTCGGGGCCTGGGATGCGGTACGCCTCGCACGCGTGATCGGCAATCTCCTCGCCAACGCTATCAAGTACAGCCCCGATGGCGGGGAAGTCGCCGTGCTGGTGGGCCGCGAGCCGGCGAGGCTGGGCTCCGGCCCCGGCTGGGCGGTGCTGCGTGTGCGGGATCAGGGCATCGGCATCCCCGCGGCCGACCTGACCCACATCTTCGAGCGCTTCCACCGTGCCGCCAACGCGGTGGGGCGAGTATCGGGCACCGGCATCGGCCTGTCCTCCGCCCGGCAGATCGCCGAGCAACACGGGGGGACGGTTCTTGCTGAGGGGCGCGAAGGGCACGGGACGACGGTGACGGTGCGGCTCCCGGTGGAGGCGCCCGAGGCCTGAGCCGGGCTCGGTCGCCGCCATGATCGCGGCGTGCGTATACTGTGCTACCGATGTCCTATCGCCGCTACGGATGATAGGCTCGTCGGGCCACGGGGAGAGCGCCAGCGTGAACATCCCGGTGCGCGGCTATCTGGCGCTGCTGGGCCAGTACCTACGGCCGCAGTGGCGGCGCGTGGCCGTGCTGGCGGTCCTGTTGCTCGCAGCGATCGGCTTGCAGCTTGCCGGCCCCCAGATCCTCCGCGTCTTCATCGATACGGCAACGGGCGGGCACTCGCTCGGCTTAGCGAACGCCTCTCAGGCGCTGGTGGTGGCCGCCCTGCTCTATCTGGCGACCGCCCTGGCCGGACAGGCGGTGGCCCTCCTCGAAACCTATACCGCCGAGAATGTTGCGTGGGTCGCTACCAACCGCCTCCGGGCGGACCTGATGCTGCACTGCCTGCGGCTGGACATGGGCTTCCACAAGGCGCATACGCCGGGAGAGCTGATCGAGCGGATCGACGGCGACGTCAGCCTCCTGGCAAACTTCCTCTCCCGCTTCGTGGTCCAGGTGCTCGGCAACGCCCTGCTCCTGGTCGGGATACTGGTGCTGCTCTTCCGCGTCCACTGGCTGGTCGGCGCGACCTTCACCGGCTTCGCCGTTCTGGCGCTGGCGGTGCTGAGCCGGGTGCAGGGCCTGGCCGCGTCGCGCTGGATCGCCACGCGGCAGGCCAGTGCCGACCTGTTCGGCTTCCTGGAGGAACGGCTCTCCGGCGCCGAGGACATCCGTTCGGCAAACGCCGTATCCTACATGGTCCGGCGGCTCCTCGTGCATATGCGCGCCCTGTTACGCAAGGAGCGCACCGCCAGGCTGCTCGCCTCGCTGCTGGGCAACACGCTGAACGTGACCTTCGTGCTGGTGACGGCGGCGGCTTTCATCCTGGGCGCCGCCCTCTTCCACGCCGGAACCATCACGCTGGGTACCGTCTACCTGATCCTCAACTACACATCGTTGCTCCGCTCGCCAATCGACCAGATCAACCGCCACGTCTCCGACCTGCAACAGGCGACCGCCGGCATCGCCCGCATCCGCCAGTTGCTGGAGACGCGCAGCGCGCTGCCGGAGCCGGGGAGCAGGGGAGATTGGGGGCCGGTCGGACGCACGGACAATCGGAACCGCCCTATCCCACCGCCGACCATGCTGTCCGGCGCCTGTCTCTTATACACATCTCCGAGCCCACGAGACAGGCAGAAA
>CALBSQ010000307.1 GCA_937967325.1 uncultured Chloroflexota bacterium | reverse complement strand
TCTGAAAGTGCCCCACCCCAACCCCTCCCCAGCAAGCTGGAGAGGGGCCTTACATCCGCACCAGCGGCGGCACGCCGCCATCGGGGTCTGGTTTGAAACCGCTATCCGGCAGCGGCCGGCGGCGCAAGCGTTGGCGCGGTCGCATTCGACCAAAGCAGAGCAGCCCGAAAGGAGTAGGACCGTGTCGAGAGAGTTCGCAACCATCGACGACTACATCAGCTCATACCCGGGAGACGTCCAACTCATCCTCGAGCAGGTGCGACAGTCCATCCGGACCGCCGCGCCCGCTGCCGGCGAGAGGATCAGCTACAAGATACCCGCGTTCACACTCAACGGCAGGGACCTGGTGTCCTTCGCGGCCTGGACCCACCACATCGCCCTCTACCCGCTACCGGCGGTCGATGATGCCTTGGCGCGGGAGCTCGCGCCATACCGTGCGGCCAAAAGCACGGCGCGATTCCCGCTGCGCAAGCCTATTCCCTACGACCTCATCGAGCGACTGGTGGCTCTGCTGGTCAAGCAGCGGATGGACAGTGGGGAATGATCGTCACCGCCAAACCGGTCCTGACCGGCAGCCACGGCCTCATTGATTGTCGGGCTCACGAGTGGGGAAGTATTGCTATGCAAGGTACGGTCTCAAACAACGACACAGCGAGAATATCACTACCAGCAGCAGGCTTGGCAATCGTGGCCGCGACCGCGGCACTCCTGCTGCTCGCGAGCTTGCATGTGTTGAGCCCAGAGTTCGATCCGTCGTGGCGCATGGTGAGCGAATACGCCAATGGCCACTACGGCTGGGTGCTGTCGCTGATGTTCGCCGCCTGGGGAGTGAGCTCCTGGGCCCTGGCATTCGCGATCTGGTCGGTGACAAGGAAGACGGCCGTCAAGATCGGCCTGGTCTTTCTCACGCTTGCCGGCGTTGGCGAAGCCATGGCCGCCGTGTTCGACCTCAACCATGACACGCTCCACAATCTGGCTGGAGCGTTGGGGATTGTCGGCCTGCCAATCGCCGCGCTGTTGATCAGCATGAACCTCGGCCGCACCGAGCCGTGGTCTGTTGCCAAGCGGACGCTCCTCTGGACGGCAAACCTGACCTGGGTGAGTGTGGCGCTGCTAGCAGCGACGTTCGCCCTGCTCATCGCCACATTCAGTCAGGTTGGCGGTGGTCTGCCGGCTCAAGCTCCGAAGGTCCTACCTCCTGGAGTGATAGGACTGGTTGGGTGGGCGAACCGGCTCCTGGTCGTGTCATATTGCGTGTGGGTGATCACCGTCGCTTGGCGAGCAATGAAGCTGCGAGGCCAAGATATCCCAGTCAGTAAATTAGAGGGCCCCTTGCTGCCGATCACCCTTGTCGGTGGGCCGGATCGTGCTGGTCGGTGAGCGCGTGGATCGTAGGATAGACGGCGCCGGCGCCGCTGCATCCCACCTGCCGCCCTACAAGCGCTGTGGCTGCTCGCTAACCCGGTACGCCGCATCCGTTGGCAGTGCGGGAAGGGATGACCGCTGTCGCCGGCCGACGGCGAGCCGTCGGCCGGTTAGACTGAGTCCTGCGAAGGGAGTTGCGCGCCATGCGCCAGGGATCGCACGGGACCATCCTCGCCACGCCGCCGGCCGTGGGCTGGCCGCCGGACGACACCGAGGAGAGCGTCGTGGGGACCAATCTCCACCAGGAGACCATTAAGAATCTGAGCTGGGGCTTGAATGAAGTGGCCAGCGTGCTCGCCCCGCCCGGCGCGCCGGCCCCCTGGCAGGCGCTGAGCCAGACGGCGATCAGCGGGCTGCGCCGCTGGGACGGCACGCCCTACACCGTCCTGCCCGACGTCTTCGTCTACCGGCACCCCATCGACGAGCTCCGCGCCACCCTGTACCTGGACCAGGAGGGCCCCCCGGCGCTGATCGCGGAGGTGCTCAGCCCGACGACCCATGTGGGCGACCTGGATCTCGTGTACGGGAAGGGCTACAGCTATGCCCAGGCCGGGGTGCGCGAATACCTGATCGTCGACCCGACGGGAGCGTACATCGGGGAGCAGGTGCAGGGCTGGCGGCTGGAGGGCGGCGTCTACGTCCCCTGGCGGCCCGAGGCGGATGGGCGCTGGCGCAGCCGGGAGATTGGCGTGGCAATCGGCTTCGAGGGGGTGCGGGTCGTCGTCCATACCGGCGACGGCCGGCGCCTGCCGCGCGAGGGCGAGGTACTGCGCACCGTCCGGGCACTGGAGGACCGCCTGGCCCAACGGGATGCAGAGATCGCGGAACTGCGCCGGCTGCTCGGCGAGCGCGATCGGGGGTAGGTCGCCCGCAGAGGCCGCCCATAGGTGAACCAGCGGCCACTGAGCGCTACGGCGACTGAGCCAGGTCCCGCGCGGAGTACAGCAAGGGAGATTGGAAAGATGACCCCTGGTTTTGATCGCGCCGAGTACGTACAACTCATCGACGCCTTTCCGCCGGTCAAGATCCGCGGCGCCGGAGAGGCCGAGGCGACAGAGTCCCGTATCGAGGAGCTGCTGGCCAGGCCACAGCTCAGCGAGGCGGAGCGCGCCTACGTGGACCTGCTCAGCGACCTCCTGGCCGACTGGGAGGATGCGCGGATGGACATCGCCGACATCCACGGCATCGAGCTGATCAAGATCCTCCTCAAGGAGCGAGGACTGCGCCAGCGCGGCCTGGTCGGCATTTTCGCCACGGAGTCTGTCGCTTCCGAGGTGTTGGCGGGCCGCCGCGACCTGACCAGAGAGCACATCGAGCGGCTCGCCGACTTCTTCCACGTCTCGCCGGCGGCGTTCTTCCCGGCCCGTGCGCAGCTGCAGTCACCGGCACGTGTGGACGAGCAGCCGGATCGAGCAAACAGCGAAGTCGCGGCGGCAGAGCAGGTGTTGACACAGCCGTGACGCTGGCCAGAGGACGTGCCGGAAAACGAGTTGCGTCCGAACTGAGCGGGGCGTCCACCCATTCTGAACACGTCCCGGCGTCGCCACTCGCCGGCGAACCCGTTGGCGCCCGAAGCCGGCGTATTACGTTGGTGGTCCGGCCTTCCGGCGACTCCGAGGACGTATCGGATGACGGCGTATGGTACGTTGGCGAGTTCCAGGTCTGATGGATCATCCCCGGCGGCCCAAAATCACGACGCGGGCGGGAGCGAGAAGGGACGAAGGCCTGGTGCAGCGGCAGATTGTGAGGAAGGTCAACGGTGAGGTCGACGACGTGGCCATCGACTGTGACATGTTCCGGTTGGAGCAGATGGACGAGGAGACCTGGTGGGCTGCAGTGTACCGGGGGGACAAGCAGACCGCATTCTGGATCACACGCCAGGGAGAACGTATCACGGTCGATGTCACGGTGGATGAGATCGGCTGCATCGACGACTCGACCCCTCCCGAGGAGAAGCGGTGAGAGCCACGAGAAGCGGTCGCCGCGCCGCCCAGCGGAACGGCTTCGTGCGGAATTGCAGCTGCCGTCGCCGGGGCCGCGATTGCGTGGAAGCACGGGCAGCCGAGGCGGCGGGGAGGCCTGGGCCGCGATTGCGATCGGCGGCCAAGCGACCGGGGCGACTGCGGTCGCCCGGCAACGGCAACGCTTTCCTCCTTCGAGGCCCTTCCGAAGGACGTAGGATACGGTGGTTGGCGACCGGGGCCACCTCGCGTCCGTCATCTACGAGCGTTCCCAGCAATGGGCCGAGCCGCACCGTTGCCGGGCGACCGCAGTCGCCCCGGTCGCTTGGCCGCCGATCGCAATCGCGGCCCAGGCCTCCCCGCCGCCTCGGCTGCCCGTGCTTCCACGCAATCGCGGCCCCGGCGACGGCAAGGCCCATGCAAGGACAGTACGAAGCGGCGATCCTCTCACGGCGCCGCGGGTTCCGGGAAGGGATCGCTGCCCGGAATGTCATTGATGATCGTGACGGCGTAAGGGAACGTGACCGAGTGGTTGATGCCGGAGTCACCGACCCAGGTCGTGTCGCTGACCGTCAGCATGAAGACGAACGCGCAGCGTTCCCCGCGATAGAGCCGGACGCCGGGGTCGACATACGGATTGGGCGCCACGCCGGCATCGAGTGCTTCGACGATGTCCCACTGCGCCAGCAGGCCATCCACGGTGGGCGGCCCCGGCCAGGCCGGCGTGCCGACGCGGCTGGTCGGTGTGGCGGGCGGGATCGCTGGACCGGCGATGCCGCCGTTCTTGTAGAAACCCAGCGCGTAGCTGCCGAAGTTGTCGTTGGGCGTCTGCTGGGGATAGGCCGCGTCGATCGGCGGATCCCACGCCTTGCCGGTGAAGTCGGCTTTGACGCGCGGGGATACATAGTCCTTGAGATGGATGTCGTCGCAGGCGACTTTGCCGCCGATCGAGCTGATGACCGCCAGCGGCGACTGGTTATCGATCCAGGCTGTGACCTGGTCGACCGTCTTATTGACGGGCGTGAGCAGCCCGATCGGCACGTCCTGCACCTCCAGCAACAGCACGAAGCGGCCGTTGAGCGCCGCGCTGTTCCAGGGGAAGTCGTTCACCTTGGGGACGTCGACGAAGAAGGGGGGGCCCGGCAGCGGGCAGGTGTGCGTCCCCCAGGCGGCCACCAGGTTGCCGTTCTCGATGACATTGGTACCCCCGTGCGGCGACGGAAAGGCGCACTCCCATTTCCAGGGGTGGGTTGGGGTGCCGTCATAGATGACGGGTGGCATGAGGTCCGTGCCGCCGGAGGCGTCTGGGAAGGTAGGAACGGGGCCGGGTGGCACCGGGAAGGAGGCCAGGACGTACTGGCGTATGATGCGGTCGCAGCCCACCACATAGGCCGAGCCATGCACGCTGAAGGAACCGCCGACCGACTGCTCGGGAACGGCCACATTCGGATCCATGGTGTGCTTGATCAACGTCGTGAACGTTGCCGGTTGGAAGGGGTCGTGCCCATAAACGGCGGGCTGAGCGGCGACCTCGTCGATGTAGACGTCGGTCTCCTTGAGCTTGAAGGAGCCGAGCGCGGAGATGGACGGCCCGACGGTCGGGAAGACGTCGAGCTGGATAGTGAACTCCGTTGCCCCCGGCGGCAGCAGCGTGACGTCCAGGTAGCCGAGGACGCCGTTGTTCACGGGAGTCGACGCGCCGGGATCGGGGGAGCCGGCGCGCACGCAGTTGGGATAGACGACCGCGTCGCCGATGAGCGGATTGGCGGCCCAACTGTAGCGGAGGGTGTAGTGGTCGAACGGCGCGCCCTCGGCCGACCCGGTGATCTGGATACCGACCAGAGGTTGGCCTCCGAACATACAGGACGGCACTGCAACGGGCCCCACGCAGACGTCGGCCACCGGATCGGTGATGCTCGCTGTCAACCTGGGCGGTCTGCCGCCGGTCGGGCGGAACTGGACCATACACTCCACGATGTTGCCCCACACCACCGGCCCGTTGGGTCCCGGCGGCAGCACCTGCCAGGAAAGCACGGCCCGCGCCGGCACGATCAGGGGAGTCTGGCAGCTCGACGGCGGCGGCTTGACCGGGTGGGAGGTGGCGTAGCAGAGGTAGGTCCTGGGGTCGCCGGGCTTCACCTCCGGGATGTCGTGTACCCTGACGGTCGCGAAGCCGATGTCCTCACCGGGGTCGCTGAAGTCGCCGTCTTTATCCCAGTCCACATAGAAGCGAACAAACTCGTGGCTCCCCGCAGAGCAGAGCGGTCCGTCGAAGCCGTAGGGCAGCTTGACATGGAAGATGGCTTCGAGCAGGTCCGCCTCGGGATACAAGCCGAGGCACTGGAGCTGTTCGTAGCTGGTGTCAAACTCCTTGGCCGCGCCCGGCGCCATCGGAGCGCCGGGCGCCGTGCCGAAGAAATTGGGGTTCTGTTCGAGCAGTTTCAGGAACTCGCCGCGATGTGGATCGGGTCTGGCCTCGGCGGCGCCGGACTGCACCGTCTCCGCGCCGGACACCGCTTGAACGTTGCCTTCCGGGTCGACCTGCACCAGGCACTCGACGATATTGCCCCAGACCATCGGGAAGTTGGGACTGGTGGGGATCTGTTCCCAGGCCAGCACCGCCCGCAGCTTGATGATGTACGGTTCCTTACAACTGGAAGGGCGCGGCTTGAACTCCTTGGCTACGGCATAGCAGAGATGAGTCCTCGGCCGCTGCTCGACAACCTCGGCGATGTCGTGTACCTCCAGGGCGACCAGGCCCAGATCCTCGTCGGGGTCGGTAAAGTCGCCGTCACGGTCCCAATCCAGATAAAAGCGGATGTACTCGTGCGTCGGTTTGCCGCAGAGGTCTCCGCCGAAGCCGTAGGGTCGCTTGACCTCCAGGAAGGCTTCCACGGTGTTGCGCTCGGGGTAGAGGCCGACGCAATGCAACTGCTCGAAGCTGGTGTTCCCGGCAATTGGCTGCGCCGGCTGGAACTTGGACTCCTTGAGCTGGCCGAAGTGGTTCGGGTTGCCGGCGAGCAACCGGTGGAAGTCGCGGCGTTGCTCTTCCATGAGACGGGCTGCTGGTCCTGCGCGCTGGGATTCTTGCTGCACCCTGACCTTCCTTTCACGAATGGCTACGTCTCAGTCACGGTTCCCGATAGCCGGTTACCGCCCTGGGATCACGCTGGGCGACAAGGGCGGACGGATAGTGACGCATCGCCGGCCTCGGGGTCGGCAAAATTCAGTGCTGATTCAGCGTACCCATATTCGCCGACGCTTGCTATAGCCCATTGGTCCAACACGCGCCCGGCGGCCAAGCGAACTTCGTAGCTCGCCATCCACCGGGCCGGTCGGTGGCTACTGCAGACGCGGCAAGGCAGGTCTGCTGCGCTCGACGGCTTGTCACCGCTGGTGGGCCGCGCATGGAGGCAGTATCATCGGATCTCTGGAGCGACAGCCAGAAATGTGCCATCGGGCTCCAGCACAGCCGGCATGGCCGTGCAGTGTAGTCCGGCCGTGGATCGGACGGACATCGAGGGCGCGAGAGGAGACAGCGGTGCGATCGGGTGTGGTTGGCTTTCTTCCCTCCCATCCGCGCGAGATCACGCCGGAGCTGGCAGCGCTGCTGCGCTCGCACGGCTTCACGGGGGTGACCGTCATCGTGCCCGATCCGCTGGAAGCGCGGCGTGAGGAGTACGAGCGGGCGGGGAAGATCCTGCGCGACGGCGACGTCACGGTGGCGCAGGCCAACCCGCGCTATGAGGTGCTGGTCCATCCAGATGACGGACAGCGAGCGCTGGGCATCCGCCAGTTGCAGGCGGCCTGCCGTTGCGCCTCCTGGCTGCAGGCGCAGACCACCTACGTGCGCCCCGGCAGCTTGAACCCGAAGGGACCGTGGCAGCCGCACCCCGAGAACACCAGACTAGGCACGCTGCTGCGCCTGGTGGATTCGCTGCGCCAAGTGGTTGGGGCAGCCGAGGAGAGCGGCATCCCGCTCGCCATCGAGGGCGCCTCGACCAGCCCGCTGGACACGCCCGAGCGCGTGCGCGACGTGATCGAGGCCGTCGGCTCGCCGGCCCTGCGCTTCAACGCCGACCCGGTCAACTTCGTGCGCTCGCTGGACGAGCTCTACGACACCACCTCGCTGACGCACCGCCTCTTCGACTGCTGCGGCCGGTACACCGTCTGTGCCCACGCCAAGGACATCACCTATGACAACTGGTTGCCCGTGCGCATGAGCGAGTGCCTGCTGGGTGAGGGTCTGCAGGACCAAGGAGCCTTCCTGCAGCGCTTCGAGCAGTGTTGCCCCGACGGCTTCGTCCTGATCGAGCACCTGCCCGACGACAAGATCCCAGCGGCGAAGCGCAACCTGGATCTGGCGGTGGAACGCGCGGGGCTACGGTGGCGAGGGGGCGATGAGGCGAGGGGGCGATGAGGCGAGGGGGCGACCAGGGATTGAGGGTCTGGTGGCAGGACGGCATCGTCTTTTCAGATTGCCCACCAGACTCCTCTTCTCCACGTCGCCCTTGCGCCCGCTCGCCTCATCGCCCCCTCGCCCTGGCGGAAAGGGAGGGCAGTAATGCTGTTGCACAACAAGGTAGTCATCGTCACCGGAGCGGCTAGCGGCATCGGGTTGGCCGCGGCGGAGGTCTGCGCCGAAGAAGGAGCAAAGCTGGCGCTGGCGGACCTGCCGTCCGCACCGGGGTTGGCGCACCTATCCACAATAGGCGGGCCGGACCGCCCGGCGCTGGTGGCGGCTACCGACGTGACCAGCCTGGCCGATTGCGAGCGTTTGGTCACCTCGGCGGAACGGCGCTGGGGCCGGGTCGACGCGCTGATCCACTGCGCCGGCATCCTGCAAGGCGCCTTTCAGCGCGTGGATGAGCTGGACCTGGAAACCTTCCAGCGGGTGATCGACGTGAACCTGACCGGGACCTTCCGGATGGCCAAGGCCGTCGTGCCCGCGCTGCAGCGCGCGGGCCGGGGGGTCATCGTGCTGATCACCTCCGGCGCCGGCGTGAGCGGCGGCAGCTCCTCGGTCGCCTACGGCGCCAGCAAAGGTGGCGCCCACGGCCTCACCATGGTGCTGCAAGGGCAGTTGGCGCCGCTGGGGATTCGCGTCAACGATGTCTGCCCCGGCGGCGTGGATACGCCGCTGAAGCGTCAGAACGTGGCCGACGGGGCGCGCGCCAGCGGGCGGTCCGTGGAAGCGGCGTTAGCCGGCGCCAACCTCGTGGACCCGCGCGGCGTGGCGAGGGTGCTGGCCTTCCTTGCCTCGGACAACGCCGCCTTGGTCCGCGGCTCAATCTATACCCGGTAAGGACGATCCGGTTGATGGCCGGAGGACCAGCCATGGCAGCGCTGCCGCGTGGACCCACGGCCACGCCGTGAGCGGCGCACGCTATCATGACGCCGCTTGACGCGGCCACGACACGACGTCGCGACGCGGAGCGGAGGGGTACCGATGCGAGAGATCGGTATTTTTAGCGGCAGCGCGCACCCGGAGCTGGCCGAGGAG